>NZ_NCUO01000011.1:0-300000 GCF_002096495.1 Streptococcus oralis subsp. oralis
GCACGCCGCCAGCGTTCGTCCTGAGCCAGGATCAAACTCTCATTAAAAGTTTGAGTTCTCACTCATTTCTGTCACTGACAGATTTATTGTTTTTTTCATTGTTCAGTACTATAACCTCAGTTATAGTGCCCTGCACATTGGTTCGTCTTGTTCAGTTTTCAAAGGTCTTTGTCACTCAATCTCTCTCAAGCGACAACTATATTAGTATATCACAGCTACCTGCCTCTGTCAACAGATTTTTTAAACTTTTTTCAAGTTTTTTCTAACCGCAATACACCATAGTCCGTACGGGATTCGAACCCGTGTTACCGCCGTGAAAAGGCGGTGTCTTAACCCCTTGACCAACGGACCTTGAGCTTTTCAACTCTTTCTATTATACCTACTTTTTTACCTTTGTCAAGAACTTTTTTCAGTGAGTTTAATTTTTTCTTTTCTTCACTAACTTAACCACTGCTTCTGTTCGTGCAGTGTGGGGAAACATATCGACCGACTGGATATACTGGAGGTCATAGACTTTTACTAGTTTAACCAAATCTCGAGCTAAGGTCGAAACATTGCAGGATACATAGACCATTTTGTCTGGAACATAGGTCAGAATGGTTTCCAACAGCTTATCATCTAAACCTGTACGAGGAGGGTCGACTATCAATGTATATGCTCGATAGCCATTCCATTAGAACATAAAAAGAGAGGTTAAACCTCTCTAAATTTATTTTTCTTCACTCATTTTTGATTTTACTTCATCATAAGATAATGCATGGGATTCCTCTTCTACTGTCTCAGGCATTTTACCTGTTTCGTAAAGAGATTTAATCTGTGTACTATCTAATGTTTCGTATTTCAACAATGCTTCTGCAATCAGTTTGTGGGTTTCACGATTTGATTGGATAATTTCAGCAGCTTTGTTTCGTGCCTCATTTAATAATGAACGAATTTCCTCATCAATCTCATAGGCTGTTTGTTCTGAAATTGATTTTTGAGGACTTTGTGCACCAAACATAGCATGATTACCTTCGTATTGAACTGGGCCAAGTTTTTCACTCATACCGTATTCAGTGACCATTGCACGCGCCATCTGTGTGGCTTGTTCAAAGTCATTTGAAGCTCCTGTCGTTTGTACATTAAAGATAATCTCTTCAGCTACACGACCACCCATCAAACCTGCCAATTGCTCTTTCATGTCTTCTTTAGATAGAAGCATTTGATCCTCTTTCGGAAGTGCAATCATGTAACCACCTGCACGTCCACGTGGTACGATGGTAACTTTATGAACAACACGGGCATTTGACAAGACTAAACCAACAATGGTATGTCCAGCCTCATGATAAGCAACCAATTCACGTTCTCTTTGTGATACTGTTTTATCTTTCTTAGATGGTCCAGCAATTACTCTGTCCTCTGCCTCATCAATATCTGAAGCATCAATGATTGATTTGTTGCGACGAGCAGCAACTAAGGCTGCTTCGTTTAGAACATTTTCTAAGTCGGCTCCCACAAAACCTGGTGTTTGTTGGGCAACTAGTTTCAAATCAACATCGTCTGCCAGAGGTTTATTTTTAGCGTGAACTTTCAAGATTGCTTCACGACCTTTAACATCAGGGCGACCAACTAAGACTTTTCTATCAAAACGTCCTGGACGGAGAAGAGCTGGATCTAGAACATCTGAACGGTTCGTCGCAGCGATAACGATGATTCCTTCATTTCCCTCAAAACCATCCATCTCAATCAAGAGTTGGTTCAAGGTTTGTTCACGTTCATCATTACCTCCACCAAGACCGACACCACGTTGGCGACCAACGGCATCAATTTCATCGATAAAGATGATGGCTGGCGCTGCTTTTTTTGCATCCTCAAAAAGAGAACGAACACGGCTTGCACCAACTCCGACAAACATTTCTACAAAATCAGAACCTGAAATACTAAAGAATGGAACACCTGCTTCCCCAGCAACTGCCTTAGCAAGTAAGGTCTTACCTGTTCCCGGAGGTCCCTCCAAAAGAACTCCTGCAGGAATACGTGCACCAAGTTTGGTAAATCGTTTTGGATCTTTTAGGAATTCAACAACTTCTACTAATTCTTGTTTTTCTTCCTCGGCACCAGCAACATCTGAGAATCGTACCTTGATATCTTCTTTATTTGCAGCTTTGGCCTTGCTACGTCCAAAACTCATTGGATTTCGGCCACTATTTCCTCCCATATTTCCCATCATAGAGAATAGGAAGAAGAAAAGAATAGCAAATGGCACAACAGAGACAAGGATATTGATCCACATACCGCTTGAACTCTCATGTTTGACTGTTACTTCTGCCTGATGTTCAGAAGCAAGTTTTTGCAATTCTGAAACTGTTGAATCAGATGGAAGAATAGTACTTGAGAATCTTTCTACTGTTGTAGCTGTAGGAGTGAAAAATTGAATTCCTGTTTCTTCTTTACTAGTCTTAGGATTTTTATAAACACCAGACACTTCAATGATACTGCCATTTGGCTGATAGGTTAATTCTTTTACATTGTCTGCTGTAATTTCTTTTACCAGTTCTGTATAGTTAATTTTTTCGCTTCGTCCAGCAGTATTTCCAGAGTAAAAATACTGGAATCCTGTCACTAGGAAGAAGATAATTAACAAGTAGAGAAATGGATTTCTAACTAAACCATTATTTTGTTTTTTCATTAAAGATAGATCTTTCTAATTTGAATAAACTTCTTCTTTCAATACTCCAACATAAGGAAGGTTACGATAATTTTCTTTATAGTCCAAACCATAACCTACTACAAACTCATTTGGAATAGTAAAGCAAGTGTAATCCGCTTCAATTTCAACAACGCGTCCCTCTGGTTTGTCCAACAAAGTCGCGATTTTAACAGAAGCTGCTTCTCTTGCAATAAACATATCTCTCAAACTCTTCAAAGTTTGACCTGTATCAATGATATCCTCTACAAATAAAACATGTCTTCCTTTGATATCTTGAGTCACGTCTTGCTTGATATTGATGACACCACTACTTGCTGTTCCACCATGGTAACTAGATACCATCATGAAGTCCATCTCGATATGCATATCAATATGTTTGATCAATTCAGCCATAAAAGGAATTGATCCTTTCAGAATTCCAATAAGAATTGGATTTTTCCCCTCATATTCTTTTGTTAGTTGCGCACCTAGCTTTTTAGCTGCTTCTGTAATTTCATCATGTGAAACGAGGATTTTTTTAATATCGTGTTCTAACATCTTTTTACCTATCTATTTTTTCTATATAAATTACAGTGTTCATTATATCATTTTTCGTGTTTTTACTCAAATCACTGGTCGCAATTCCTAAAATTGAGACAATTTCTCCAAATTGCTCAATAATAGGGGTTGTTTTTCGTTTTTCAATAGGGATTTTCAAATCTATAAATAAGCGTCTCAATTTCTTTCGATGACCATTTAGGGTAATAACATCGCCAGGTTTTCGACATCTAATATGTACAGATGTTTCCCGTGAAACCGTTACTTTTTGAACAAAATCCCCTTCAATAAGGATACCAAAGGAAAATAAATAGCCCATATATCGAACTTGATTTTGATAGTGTAACACAAGTTCATCTTCCTTTTCATCAGCCTGTGGACTGATTTTGCAAACTCGAAAATTCTGATACTCTTTTATCAATTCATAACCATTTTTCAATGGGTGACGATACTGGCTTTTCCTTGCTAAAATCTGTCGAACTTCATCAAACTGAGCCTTCGTCAGATTTAAGTCTGGAAATTGATTAAGATAGTTCTGGAGCAAGATTCCTTGAGTTTGTTGAGAGTATGAAAATAGCTCATTCAAATCTTCCACATCAATTTGTTTCGAAAGCTCTGTTATTGTTGCTTGGTAATCTGAAATTTCCATTCCAAAATCTAAAAGGGCGGATTTAAGACGAGGATTTTCTTTTTCAAGTTCTGGTAAATACCTATTCCGAATACGATTGCGAAAATAGGTATTTTCCTGATTTGTTTTATCTTCAAAATGAACAATTGGTGGAAAGTCCTTTTTATGAAAAGGCAACAAGGGACGGATGATTTCAATATTATCAACTACTTGAATTTCTTTTATTCCTGTTAAATGACCTAGCCGACTTCCTCGAATCAAGCGCATCAAAATCGTTTCAACCTGATCATCTGCATGGTGGGCAGTAATCAAGGCAGTCGCTCCAACTTCTTTCATGATTTTCCTAAAAAAATCATAACGAAACTCTCGAGCACGCGCTTCTGAAAAGTCTCCTGAAAAGCTTGTGATATAAATAGGAAGTTCAGCTGCATCAGCTAACTTCCTTAGTTCATTTTCCTCCCAGTCAGACTCACTTCTCTGCTTGTGATTGACATGTGCTACAATCAACTCAATTCCCAACTCATTTTGATAAGTAGACAATAGATGGTATAAAAACATCGAATCCAGTCCACCAGACAGAGCTAATAAGACTTTCGAATGTTTTTTGAAATACTCTTTTCGGAGAAAATGATTTAAAAAATCCTGGTCCCTCATTTTAGAACCTCATAGACATCCTTAGCTATCTTAGCAATAGTATCATAATCAGAATTTTTGGTGAAAATGGAAAGAACGAAAGGAGAATCCGTATAGACAATGGCAGTGTCATGTTTAAACTCATCGGCATCTCCAATTTTATGAGCTACCTTAACCGAAACACCTTTTGCGATTCGTTGGTTGTCAAAATCGGTCTTACCTAGAGACTCTAAGACAAAACCATTCTGATTATAAATAGCTTCCATGACCTTTCCAGCCATTTTTGAAGAAGTCAGTTTATCATTCACATCCCAATCTTCACCCATAATAGTGGACATTTTTTCTTTAAAAGCTCCGTCAGATTGATTGGTCACGTAATAACCTAAAATATTATGAGCAACATTGTCAGACTCTTTTGTTACCTTGGTAATTAACTGTTGAAGACTGTATTCTTTGTTATCTTCTTTTTTAGGTAAGCTGCCACTACCCTCTGGTTTATAGGACCCAGGGAAACTATTTACTTCTGGGATATACTTGAAGCTACTGTCTAGCGTATATTCCCCTTGATTTATCTTATCTTGAGCGTAATAAAGGTAGGCTAGTTTCAAGATGCTAGCTGCATAAAGTTTGCTGTCTTCATTCACCCCAGCCTCTTTACCTGTACTCAGTTGTTTAACATAAATAGAATAATTTTCATTCTGATAGTTGTTTGATAAAACTTCTTGAACCTTCTGGATGCGATTGTCTTCTTCTGAGGTGAACTCTTTTGATACCCACCCAACTTGATTGATATGAAGAAATTCTTGTCCCTCAGCAAAGAGAGCTCTATCCACCGTTACGCGTTGATAGGGAGAGAGGGATGAAGAAATTTCTTTAGTGTCATAAGGGCTGTTATAGATAACAAACCCCTGCTCCAACCATACTTGTCTATTTTGAGTTTGAACTTGACTTTGATCATAGACCAACCGCTTATCTGCAAGGATAAACTGGTGATTATCTAATTTAAAAACAGGAACACCTTGTCTATTCAAACGCCATTCTACTATTTTAAAAGTGGTTCCAGGAGTCAATTTACCAGACTCCTTGACAAGATCCTCATTAGCATAGACAGCTGTTTCTCCATATACCATTGGGGATTCCAGAGTTTCTTTATAGTAGAATCCATAATCAGACTCGGTTAGATAATAAATTTCTTGTGAAGAGTAAGGAAGCTGTTTTTCTGTGCTAACTACTCTTGAGGTTATGATAAAAGCAGGTAGCAATAAAACTACTAAGAACTTACGCATTCTTCTCTTCTCTTTCTTCTTGTAATCGTAATAAATGGTTTTTAGTTGCCAATTTCTCTAATTTTTCATCTGATAAACTTAAAAATTGCTCAACAACTTCCAATAAATTTTCCATGACATTACCTCGGAAGCAAATCAGGAATTGTGTAAATTGCTTCTCGTTTCTTTGAGTAATAGTACTTGGCGCGTGCATACTTTGCTACATAGTCTTCATCTTTCAACTTTGCAGCAAAGGCGGATTCCTTATCCTTTTCATCACTAAGAGTTTGGTACTGCTCTTTCAACTCTGTTAATTGCTGACGTCGTTGCAGTAACTGATCATAGCTTTGGGCCAAGTTATAAGTTGGTAAAATAAACAACAAGATCATCAAAATAAGGACCCAACCCATAAAACGATTTCGTTTTTGTCTCTCCTTCATCAGGTAACGACGACGTTGATGTTCATTTTGAATAAAAGAATTATTCATCTGTACAATATTTTTAGACATTTTCTTCTACCCGTGTTTCACTGAGAATTTCATACATGCCTGCTGCATCTTCTTTTTTTGTACTATCTTTCATCTCTAGTACTTTAACAAGCAACAACTTATTTCCAAAGCGAATTTCAACTTGGTCATCAACTTTCAAATCCGTTGAACTTTTGGCCAAGATTCCGTTCACCTTGATTCTGCCTTTATCTGCTACTTCTTTTGCGACTGTGCGGCGCTTAATAATTCGTGATACTTTTAAATACTTGTCTAATCTCATTTTTATTACCTCAAATTATTATTGTACCATTTTTATCCTTTTTATAGAAGAAAAATGTTAAATGGGATTTGCTTCCTTTGATTCTTTTATCTCTAGTAAACTTTCTCCAAAAATCATCAGCCCTTCTAAAATTTCATAATCCTTCTTGTTTCGGACATCAAATACAACTTCCATTAATCCCTTATTCTCAGCTATGGCTGCTTTTAAGTTAGTTGCGGATAAGGCTTTAAAATAATCTTGAGCCAAGAATAGCCGTTGAGTGACTTTTTCAAATTGAACTGTAATCTTATTTTCTTTTCTTTCCACACGTTCTACAAATACCTTGTCCAAATATGACTTGATCAAACCAATCTCTAAAAGATAGGCCACCACATCTGGATACTCCCCAAAACGGTCCATCAACTCTTCTTGTAATTCTTCATAGTTGACACGGTTGTCAATTTGACGAATTTTCTTGTAAATTTCAATCTTATGTCGTTGATCAGAAATATAATTGTCAGGAAGATAAGCATCAATTTGTAAAATCAACTCAGCATTTCCTTTGCTTCTTTTGTTCCCATTGCCGTTACGTTTAGCAATAGCTTCCTCTAATAACTGTGAATACAATTCAAAACCAACAGAATCAATGAAACCTGATTGGGATTTTCCTAGGAGATTTCCTGCTCCACGAATCGAAAGATCTCGCATCGCAATCTTAAATCCTGAGCCTAATTCCGTAAATCCCTTAATCGCTTCTAATCTCTTTTCAGAGACTTCACTGATTGATTTTTCTGGACGATACATAAGATAGGCATAAGCAATGCGATTACTACGACCGACTCTTCCTCTTAACTGATATAAGGTTGACAAACCCATATGGTCTGCATTTTCAATAAATAAGGTATTGGCATTTGGAATATCTACCCCTGTCTCAATAATAGTAGTTGTCACCAAAATATCATATTGTCCTTCAATAAAGTCCAGTAGAGTATTTTCTAACTGAATTTCACTCATTTGTCCATGAACAAACCCAATCGAAGCTTCTGGAATCAACTCCTGTAATTCTGAAACCTTCTGGTCAATTGTGTCAACTTTGTTGTAAAGATAGTAAACTTGGCCTCCACGCTCCATTTCACGCAAGACAGCATCACGAATTACACTATCATTCTTTTCCAAAACATAGGTTTGCACTGGATAACGATTGGTCGGAGGTGTTTCAATAACAGACAAATCTCGGATTCCCAACATAGACATATGGAGAGTGCGAGGAATTGGCGTTGCTGTCAAGGTTAGGACATCTACTTGTTTTTTTAGTTCTTTCAAAGTTTCCTTATGCTTGACACCAAATCGTTGCTCTTCATCAATAATCATCAATCCCAAATCTGAAAATACAACATCTTTTGACAAAACACGATGCGTTCCAATCAAAATATCGACTTGACCATTCTTTAATTTTTCAAGTGTCTCTGCCTGCTCTTTTTTACTTTTAAAGCGACTCAACACATCAATATTAACTGCAAAATTTTGGAATCTCTCTTTAAAATTTGTATAGTGTTGTTGCGCTAACACCGTCGTCGGAACTAAAACGACAACTTGTTTATGATCATTGACCGCCTTAAAGGCTGCACGCATTGCTACTTCAGTCTTTCCAAAACCAACATCTCCAACCAAAAGTCGATCCATGGGGTGAGAGTTCTGCATATCTCTCTTAATTTCCTCAATACTACGAAGTTGATCATCCGTTTCAACATAAGGGAAGGCATCATCAAAAGCATGTTGATCATCATCATCAGCTGAGAAAGAAAAACCCTTCAACTGACTACGTTCAGAATAGAGTTTGATTAAATCGTCAGCTATATCCTCTACCTGGTTCTTAACTTTTTGCTTGGCCTTTTTAAAATGACCATCATTTAATTTATTAAGTTTTGGCGCTTTACCATCACTTGAAACATATTTGGACAGCAATTGAATCTGCTCTACTGGGATGGAGATTTGATCCCCATTTTGATATTGAACACTGACATAATCACGGTGAATTCCTTTGATTTCAATTGTTTCAATGCCTAGATATTGACCAATTCCATGAATATGGTGAACAACGTAGTCCCCTTTTTCAAGTTCATTATAATCTTTTAATCGCTCTGCATTTGACGCATGTTGTCTTCTAAAACGACGTTTTAATTTCTTTTGAAAAATCTCATGTTCAGTAATCAAGAGAATTTTTTCATCTACAAAATGAAAACCATGTCTTAGATTACCCTCAATCAAGTTTACAGATTCTTTACAGATACTTGACTTATCTCTGGAATCCAATTTAATCTGGTATTCCTCTAAAACATCCTCCAATGTTTTACTTCCCATTGAATTGCTAGACTGCAGAATAATGGTGTAGTTCATTTTTTTATATCGCTCAATTTCTTCTTTAAGAAAAGAAAATTGATTAAAAAACTCTTGCATAGGATATTGATTAAATTGATAAATATGATCAAATTTGAGGTTTCCTAATCCTTTTTGGAGATTGGAGAAAAAGGTAACTGAACTTTGTTTTTTATAGGTTTGCTCTGTATCTGCAAAATACTGCATATCAGAAAATGCTTTACCATTCTGTAAATCTTCTGTAAAGTATTGCGCTAACTCTCTTTCAAAGGCTTCATACTGATTCATCAATTTTTGGTAATCATCAAAAAATACTGGTGTATCTTTTTCAATATAATCAAATATAGTCCATGTTTTATCGTAACATAAAGATAAAAACTTTCGACTATCTGAATGTACTTGTTTTTGATGAAAACTTGACAAAATCTCTTCCAAATATGATTTTAAAATTGGTGATAGAGTCTTTGAAATTTGCTTTTCTAAAGCTAACTGTCCTCGTTGATAATCTTTTTCTCTCAAAAGTATGTCGCTAGCTGGAAAGATAGTGAGGTTTGTCTGATTTTCTTTCGATAATTGTGTTTCGACTTCAAAAGTACGAATACCATCTACTTCATCGCCAAAAAACTCGATTCGGAAAGGTTCTAACTGAGACATCTCAAAAATATCTAAAATATCTCCTCGAATACTAAACTCACCTTGTGTCTGTACTTGAGTAACTTTTCGATATCCAATTTCCTTTAACCGGTGAAGTAGCTCGTGTTGGTCATATTCTTCGCCAACTGCAATTTTTATAGTACTTTCTTTAAATCTAGTCGGAGAGGGTAAAATTAACCGACTCGCTGCGATATTACAAACTAAAATCCCTCTCTTAGACGGATCACTCAAAAAACGCAAGGCCTCAACCCGCGAAATGATTTTTTCTTGCGAAGACATCAAAAACTCTACCATAGGAGAGTCATCAACCAAAAATGGATAGACAAGTTCCTCTCCTAAGAGGGAAAGAAGATCACTGATAATTCGTTCTGCTTCTCCATAAGTTGAAGTCAGTAACACAATCTTATTTTCTTTTTCTAGACTGCTTGCAATTGCAAGAGCCTTGGTAGAAGTTGATAAACCAAGTATTAGTTGTCTTTTCTTATCTATCAGATTTTGATGCCATTTTTTTATCTGGTCATTTTCTGAGAATAAATCTAATAAAGTCACCATTTAGCCGTTATACCTCTGCATTGTTTTCTCAAAGTTTTTCTCTTGTAAATAGTAGTTTACAGCATCGTCAACCTTGTCAATAGACTGTAAAATACCCACATAGTCATCCTGATCAAACTTACTTAAAACATGATGAACAACTGACATGCCTTTTTTAGGTCTTCCAATACCTATTTTAATACGGTTAAATACCTGAGTACCTATATGTTGAATTATAGACTTAATGCCATTATGACCACCTGCTGATCCCTTTGCTCTTAAACGAATTTTCCCGACTTCCATGTCAAGGTCGTCGTAAATAACGAGTAAATCTTCAATATCCAAACCATAGTAAGTCAATAAAGCATGAACCGCTTTTCCACTTTCATTCATAAATGTTGTTGGTTTGATCAGATAAATTTTTTCTCCATTGAGGAAAAAAGATGCTAGGTCAGCTTGAAATATCTTATCATGTGTAAAAGTGACATTTTGTTTTTTAGCTAATTGGTCAATCAACATAAATCCAACGTTATGCTTGGTTTCAAAATATTTATCCCCTGGATTTCCTAATCCAACAAGTAATTTAGTCATTTATTTTCCTTTCAAAAGCCAAAAGGGTTGGAATTTTTTTCCAACCTATTTGACACTATTTGTTAAATATTATTAGACATTAAAGCGGAATTCCATGATATCGCCATCTTGAACGATATATTCTTTTCCTTCTTCACGCAAGCGCCCAGCTTCTTTTACAGCCTTTTCAGATCCGTATTTCACTAAATCCTCATATGACATGGTTACTGCACGAATAAATCCTTTTTCAAAGTCTGAGTGGATAATACCAGCTGCTTGAGGAGCTTTCATACCACGCTTAAAGGTCCAAGCACGGACTTCTTTTTCACCAGCTGTAAAGTAAGTTCCAAGTCCAAGCAAGTGGTAAGCTGCACGAGTCAACTTATCAACACCTGATTCTGTCAAGCCAAGTGCTTCAAGAAACTCTTGCTTATCTTCATCATCTAACTCAGAAATTTCTTCCTCAGCACGCGCGGAAATAACTACTACTTCAGCATTCTCTGTCGCTGCGAATTCACGAATTTTCTTCACATATTCGATAGAATCTGGATCTGAAACTACATCCTCATCCACATTAGCAACATAAAGAACTGGTTTAGTGGTCAAAAGGAAGAGACCTTTGACAACCTTTTGTTCCTCATCTGTGAATTCAATGGTACGAGCTGATTTTCCATCTTCAAGGACTGGTTTAATTTTTTGAAGAACGTTAAACTCTGCTACTGATTCTTTATCTTTTTGCGTACGTGCCATCTTTTCTACACGCGCATAGCGTTTATTAACTGATTCTAAATCAGCAAGAATCAATTCTAGGTTAATGGTATCAATATCTGCAAGTGGATCCACAAAGGCGTCTTCACGTCCTTGCTCGCGCATAACATTTTCATCATCAAATGCACGCACAACATGAACAATCGCATCTACTTCACGAATGTTGGCCAAAAATTTATTCCCTAGACCTTCTCCTTTTGATGCTCCTTTTACAATCCCTGCAATATCTGTAAATTCAAAGGTTGTTGGGACTGTCTTTTTAGGAGTAATCATTTCCGTTAGTTTTTGTAAGCGTTCATCTGGAACTTCTACCATCCCAACGTTTGGATCAATAGTCGCAAATGGGTAGTTTGCTGCCTCTGCTCCTGCTTTTGTAATTGCATTAAAAAGGGTTGATTTACCAACGTTTGGCAAACCAACGATACCTGCTGTTAAAGCCATATTTTCTCATTCTCCGTTCTCATTTCAATCCCTAACATTATAACACAAAAAGGGAAAACTTGCTAACTCTCTAACTAAGGGTTCTTAGTCAATAATCTTATTCATTTTTCGTTCAAAATCATGGCGACTCATCATGACAAGGTGGTCGCAATTGCTACATTTGATTTTGATATCTGCCCCAACACGTGTAATTTCCCAACGATTGGCTTTTTTTCCTGTTGACTTGATTGTGCAAGCATGTGGCTTTTTCATTTCAACAAAATTTCCAACTTGATACATACTACTCTCCTTTTCTTTTTCGATTATATCATAAAAGAGGCGAGCTAGGCTCAACCTCTTTCACTTAATTTGTACGAACTGGTGTAATGAGTTGCATGAAGTCTTCATCAGTATCTGCTGGAACAAGAGTGAATGGACGAACTGCTGAGATAAAGCTAATGGTCACTTTTTCGCTATTTAAAGCTTTGAGGGAATCAATCAAGTAAGTTGGGTTGAAACTAATGGTCAAATCATCCCCGATCACCTGCTCCGTATCGATTTCTTCGTTTACTTTACCAACCTCTGGAGAGTGAACATGGGCGCTAACAACTCCACCTTTAATTTCAAGCTTCACAGTACCATTTTGAGTTGCACTTGATAAGAGACGAGCACGCTCCATAGATTGACGCAAATTAACCACATCAAAAGTAATTGTAGTGTTAAAGTCTGTTGGAATCAAACGATCTGTATCAGGATAATTTCCTTCTAGGAGACGAGTGTAGAAGCTAATATTTTCGCTTCTAAAGAGGATTTGATTATTTGCAAAGAAAATCTCTACAGTTTCAATATCATCTGTAAATACCGCTGAAAATTCGCGTAGAGAACGACTAGGAATTACTACATCGAAATCATCACCATTTTTTTCAAGAGTCAATTTCTTCTGGCTAAGGCGGTGTGAGTCTGTCGCAACTGTTTTTAGTTCCTTGTGTTGGCTCAATACGAAGTGGACACCTGTTAAGATTGGACGACTTTCTTGCGTACTTGCAGCAAATGCTGTTTCATTGATAATTTTCTTGAGTAGTTTGGTTTCAAGAACCAAAGGTGTGCTTGCTGAAATTTCTTGGATTCGTGGGTACTGTTCGCTATCTTTTCCTTTTAGAGTAATTTCTGATTTGCCACTTGTTAAGACAATTTGTTTTTGTTCAATCTCTTTAAAATCTAGCGTTACATCTGGAAGACTAGATACCACATTGATAAAGAAAGAAGCTTCTAGAAGAATCGAACCCAGAGAAGTGATCAAGAGACCAGCATCTTCATTCTTTTGAGAAATGAAATTTTCAATAGAAATTTGACCGTTTGAGCCAATTAAAGTAATTCCTTCATTGGTAACGTCAATTTTGATTGTTGATAAAATTGGAATAGCATTTTTAGAGCTTATTGCTCGTTTTGTGGTATTTAAGGCTTGTAGAAATAAATTTTTATTGATTGAAAAATGAATCATGGATTCTCCTTTATTTATTTTTAGTATTAGAAAGTTAATAGTAATAATAGAGTGTGTGAATTCTGTGGAAAACTGGGTGTTATTTAGTAAATTCAAGCTTTGGAGCTTGTTTAAAAAATGTGGATAAAAAAGATAAGAAAGGAAAACTTATCCACAAGCTACTTGATTTTCTTTTTGATTGCTTCTATTTCTAAACGTAAATTATCGTCTTCGTCAATCAATGATTTGATTTTAGCATGGGCGTGAATAACGGTGGTGTGATCCTTTCCGCCAAATTCTTTTCCGATTTTTGGAAGACTGTTATCTGTCAGTTCTCTAGCTAGGTACATGGCAACTTGACGCGCTAAAACGATGTTTTGAACTCGTCTCGTCCCCTTCATTTCTTTGACACTCACTCCATAAAAATTACCAACTTCAGTTTGGATTTTCTCAATTGGAATAACAAGTATCTGGCGGGCGTCTTGCTTACGTGCTCTAATAGCTTCCGCAGCAATATCAATAGTAATATCCTTAATCTTCTTCACTCTGGCAATTAAAGTGATATCGTTGATTGCTCCTTCTAATTCTCGAACATTTGAATCAAATTGGCCAGCCAAGTATTCCAGAGTATCACTTTGGAAATGGTAATCCAAATGCTCTGTTTTACTTTGAAGAATGGCAATACGTGTCTCAAAGTCAGGAGGGGTGATATTTTGCGTCAATCCCCAGCTAAAGCGCGTGACAAGCCTCTCCTCAAGGCCTTCTAGGTGTTTGGGACTACGATCACTGGTTAGGACAATCTGTTTCTGCTTATCATGAAGAGCATTGAAGGTATTGAAAAATTCTTCCTGAGTTGCGACTTTTTTGCCACTGAGAGATTGGATATCATCGATCAATAAGAGATCAAGGCTACGGTAAGTTTTTTTGAACTTTTCCATTTCCCCAAGTCGCAAGTGTTCAAGAAAGTCATTGATAAAGCTTTCGGCAGGAATGTACTTGACACGCGCATCAGGAATATTTTTCAAAATCTCATTTCCAATCGCATTGAGCAAGTGAGTCTTTCCAAGACCAGGTCCTCCATAGATGAAAAGAGGATTATAGGTCAGAGCTAAATCTTCAGATACCGCTAGTGCAGCAGATACCGCCCAAACATTCCCATCACCTTGAATAAAGTTATCAAAGGTATATTTTTCTTTTAACCCTGTTTCGGAATAGGGAATCGTTGGTAGTGCAGGTGTGTAATCGTAAGTAGAGACACTATTCGTATCATTTACTTGAGGAGATTCTGTACTCTGAGGTTTAGTGAAAATATAGTGAGGTTTGATTTCAGAATCATAAATTTCAAAACCAGCAGCAATGATAATATCTTTTAATTGCTTTTCCCACACCATTTCCATCTCTGATCTCGGTAGAAATATAGTAGCTGTGTTTTCTTCTACTTTGATGAGTTCAGCAGGTGTAGCATAGAAATCATACATAGATCGTGTCAATCTTTCTTGAGCAAATTCTAAAATACGATTCCAAAATTGCTTTTCTTTCAACTATTTTTCCTCCTTTACTATGATTTTAGTAGTTTAGTGCTAGAATTATTTTACCATAGATAGTAGGAATTTTCCACAGATTGTGGAAAAGAATCCACAATGTTAGTAGTATTTATCCACAGGTTGGGGATAAATAGCTCTTTCCTTGATTCAATAAGGTTTTTGATAAAAAAATTAGTGGATAAATTTGTGGGTTAAGAAAATAAAAGAACAGCCTTATTTCAGGCTGTTAATAATTCTATCGTATTCTTCTTGACTTGAAAAGGAGATAATAATCTTTCCAGTATCTTTTTTTGAAAGTTTAATTTCTACACTTAAACCGAGTAGTTTTTTTAATTTATCTTCTTCGTCTTTGATGAAAGAATCACTTTTTTTTTGCTTCTTTTGTTTTTTCTCTGTAAGAAGTTCTTCTAACTTTCTCACAGAAATATCTTCATTTTTGATTAGTTGGAAGAAATAGTCTTGCTGCTCTTTATCTAAACCAACTAGTGAACGTGCATGCGCTTGAGAAATTTTTCCATTTTCTACTTCAGTTAAGATATATTCTGGTAGGGAAAGTAAACGAATAAAATTAGTGATATAAGGACGAGATTTCCCCATTTTATCCGCTATCTCAGTGTGAGTAAATCCTTTTTCTACTAAAGATTCGTAGGCGCGTGCTTCTTCAACAGGATTTAAATTTTCTCTCTGCAAATTCTCAATGATAGACTGAATTATCATTTCCTGATCTGAGAGGTGTTTTACAACGGCTGGAATAGAAGTAAGACCAGCTAAGAGAGAAGCCCGATATCGTCTCTCTCCTGCAAGGATTTCATAACCAATTACAGGAGATTGACGAACGATGATTGGTTGGATGAGCCCATTTTCTTTGATTGACTGAGCCAATTCCTTTAATTTTTCTACATCAAATTCTTTCCGAGGTTGGTAAGGATTCTTTTGTATTTCAGAGATAGAAATCATTTCAAATTTTTCCATGATTCTACACTAACATATCTTTTACTTTCTGTAAAGTTTTCTTTACACTGATGTCAATTAAGACTCTAAATCACCAGAATTCTTATCTAGTTTAATTGAGGTTGTTTCCTCCTTACCATTACGGTAGTAGGTTACTTTGATAGTATCTCCGATAGCATGATTGTAAAGAGCATGTTGTAGGTCTGTTGATGAGGTAATCTCTTTGTCGTCAACTTTGGTAATGACATCGTATTTTTGAAGATGTCCATTTGCTGGCATATTGTTTTGAACAGATCGAACAACTACACCTGAAGTAAGGCCACTTGGAATGTTAAGTTTTCTAAGATCACTAGCTCCAACATTTGACAGATTGACCATTTGAATTCCAAGAGCAGGACGAGTCACTTTACCATTACTTTCAAGCTGTTTAATGATATTTTGTGCATCGTTTGAAGGAATTGCAAAACCAAGACCTTCTACAGATGTCCCACCATTACTTGCAATTTTACTTGATGTAATACCAATTACTTGTCCTTGAATGTTTACAAGTGGACCACCAGAGTTACCAGGGTTAATGGCTGTATCTGTTTGAATGGCTTTTGTTGAAATAGCTTGACCGTCTTCAGATTTTAGAGAAACATTTCGATTAAGACTTGAAATAATCCCTTGTGTAACTGTATTAGCATATTCTGAACCTAGAGGACTACCGATAGCAATCGCTGTTTCTCCAACACTAAGTTGACTTGAATCCCCAAATTCTGCGACTGTTGTAACTTTTTCTGAAGAAATTTTAACGACAGCAATATCAGAGAAGGTATCAGATCCGACAATTTCACCAGGAACCTTGGTACCATCAGCTAAGCGTATATCAACTTTTGAAGCTCCATTGATAACGTGAGTATTAGTTACAAGATAGGCATCTTTATCATCCTTTTTATAGATAACACCTGATCCCTCACTTGCGATTTGTTGATTGTCTGAATCAGAATTAGTGTCGTCAGCATTAAATACACTACTTTGTCTACTGCTAGAAGAAGAATAAGTAATGATTGAGACAACAGCATCCTTAACTTTATTTACTGCTTGAGTGGTTGAATTTTCATTCTTATAGGATGTTTGAGTGACAGTGCCAGAATTATTATTTGTAGCTTGATTTCCTTGTTTTTGATAAAGTTGTAATGTTACGAAACTTCCTAAGGCACCACTTAAAAATCCGATTAGAATGATTGCTAGAACTTTAACTCCTTTTTTGTAAAATTTTTGTAAGTGTTTCATAAACGCCTCCGTTTGTTATTTATTTACTCAGATTATAAACCTATTAACTTAATCCAAACTTAAAAGCTTAAAGTTTTACACAAGTTGTGGATAACTCGCTTTATTCTGTGAATTCACTTGTATTTTTGAATGATTTTTGTGTGTATAAGATGTGAAATGAAGTGTGGATATGATAGAATAGAAGAATGAAAATAAAAATTGTAACAGTAGGAAAATTAAAAGAAAAATACCTTAAAGATGGAATTGCTGAATATACCAAACGAATTTCACGTTTCGCCAAATTAGAAATGATTGAGCTCACTGATGAGAAGACACCTGACAAAGCCAGTGAATTAGAAAATCAAAAAATCTTGGAAACAGAAGGTGAAAGAATTCTTTCTAAGGTTGGAGAAAGAGACTTTGTCGTTGTTCTAGCCATTGAAGGAAAAACACTCTCCTCAGAGGAATTTAGTAAGCAACTAGAGCAAGCTTCTATCAAAGGATACTCAACGCTTACTTTTATCATTGGAGGAAGTTTGGGTCTAGCTCCTGTTGTAAAAAATAGGGCCAATCTTTCTGTCAGTTTTGGACGTCTGACATTACCACATCAGTTAATGAGATTGGTTTTAGTTGAACAAATTTACCGTGCTTTTACAATTCAACAGGGTTCTCCTTACCACAAATAGAAGATTGACTTAGCTCTTGTTTTTTGATAGAATGGTCATGTTAGGTCTCATAGCTCAGCTGGATAGAGCATTCGCCTTCTAAGCGAACGGTCGCAGGTTCGAATCCTGCTGGGATCAATTTTAGATGCGAAGCTGGGATTTATCCCAGCTTTTTTCTTAAAAAAGTGCGTTTCAGGTGCAAAAATGTACAGTTGGGAAGAATTTTTTCTTACATGGTCTTCATTTTGTATAATAGGTGTGTAAGTTAACTTACAAGAAAAAATAATACAGGAGATTTCATTATGAAAAATACAGAAAAGTTGGAACAATTTAAAGAAGTAACAGAGGCAGAATTGCAGGAGATTCGAGGTGGAGATAAAAGACTACCTTACTTTTTTAAACATCTTTTTTCAAATAGGACAAAGTAGTAATATTATAGGGTGATAGGATGAGTTTATTAGGATTTGGAATAGTTATTCTTCATATTTTTATTTTAACAATAAGCTATGAATTAATTTGTAAAGTAACTAAAAAAGAAAGATATTTATTTATAGCTTGTATATTTGTATATCAGTCTGTAGCTGAATTTTTCTTTGACTTTATTTCATTAGCTGGGTTAGGGATTGAAAAGTTTATATTTCCTTTTATTCTATATACTTCTATAGTAGTTTTAAAGAAGTATGATAAGCATAAAGGAATGTTTATCAGTTTACTATTGTCTTTATTATATCATAGTACACATACTTTTTTATCAGTAACCCTATCCTCTATAACAGGTGATGCTTTTGTGATAGAACATGAAGTGATGTTTTATTTAGGAGTACTATTACTAACATATTTTATTATTAAAAAAATTATTACTTATTTCCATTTAGAACTTACCTATTTTGATAAAGATTATCTGTATCCTTTTTTAAAAAAAGTAATAGTTGCTTTCTTTGGTTTACATATCTTATTGTTTATTTCAGATATAGTAAGTACAACTCATCATTTAAATAGTTTCGGAAGTATTTTATCAACCATTGTTTTTATTTGCTTGTTATTGATTTTCTTTGCAATGAATTCTCACAAGGTTCAAATTGAAAAAGAGATTGCTCTAAAACAAAAGAAATTTGAACAAAAACATTTACAGACTTATACTGATGAAATTGTGGAGTTATATAATGAAATTCGCGGTTTTCGTCATGACTATGCAGGGATGCTTGTTAGCATGCAAATGGCGATTGACAGTGGAGATTTACAAGAAATTAACAGGGTTTACAATGAAGTCTTAGTAAAAGCAAATCAGAAATTGAGGTCAGAAAAATATACTTACTTTGATTTAAATAATATAGAAGACTCTGCTTTACGAAGTTTAATTGCTCAATCGATTGTCTATGCACGAAAAAATGATGTAGAGTTTACATTGGAAGTAAAGGATATCATTACTAGACTGTCAATAGATTTACTTGATCTTGTTCGTATCATGAGCATTTTATTAAACAATGCTGTTGAAGGTGCTGCAGATAGTTATTTGAAACAAATGGAAGTTGCAGTCATTAAAATGGATTTTGAAACAGTTATAGTTATCCAGAATTCATGCAAAATCACTATGACGCCTTCAGAGGATTTATTTGCCTTAGGTTTCTCTACCAAGGGAAGAAATAGAGGTCTAGGACTTAATAATGTCAAGGAGATTTTAGATAAGTATGACAACATTATTTTAGAAACAGAGATGGAAGACAACACATTTAGACAAATTATTAGATTTAAGAGGGAATTCGAATGAAAGTATTAATTTTAGAAGATGTTATTGAACATCAAGTGAGACTAGAGAGAATATTAAATGAAATCTCGGAAGAATCGAATATTCCTATTTCATATAAGACAACAGGAAAAGTTCGTGAGTTTAAGGAATATATCGAAAATGATGAAGTAAACCAGCTTTATTTCCTAGATATCGATATTCATGGAATCGAGAAAAAAGGCTTTGAAGTGGCTCAGTTTATCCGTCATCACAATCCTTATGCTATTATTGTCTTTATTACCAGTCGATCTGAATTTGCTACCTTAACTTACAAATACCAGGTATCAGCTCTAGATTTTGTAGACAAAGACATCAATGATGAATTGTTCAAAAAACGTATCGAGCAGAGTATTTTTTACACTAAGAGTATGCTGCTTGAAAACGAAGATGTTGTAGACTATTTTGATTACAACTATAAGGGAAATGATTTGAAAATTCCTTACCATGACATTTTGTATATCGAAACCACAGGAGTTTCTCATAAACTTCGGATTATTGGTAAGAATTTTGCTAAAGAATTCTATGGAACTATGACAGATATTCAGGAAAAGGACAAACATACCCAGCGATTTTATTGCTCCCATAAATCTTTCCTTGTCAATGTGGGAAATGTGAGAGAAATTGATCGAAAGAATTTAGAAGTTGTCTTTTATGAAGATCATCGTTGCCCGATTACCCGTTTGAAAGTTCGCAAACTAAAAGATATTCTAGAGAAAAAATCTAAAAAGTGATTGACAATTAGTAAGAAATTGATATAATGGTTATATCTGCTACAGATAGATGGTCCGTTGGTCAAGGGGTTAAGACACCGCCTTTTCACGGCGGTAACACGGGTTCGAATCCCGTACGGACTATTTTATCCGCCATAGCTCAGTTGGTAGTAGCGCATGACTGTTAATCATGATGTCGTAGGTTCGAGTCCTACTGGCGGAGTCAGATAAAAAAAAGAACACCAATGGTGTTCTTTTTTAGTTGACATCACCTAACATTTTCATAAGGAAGTCTGTCATTTCTTGCGGACTTTCTTTTTTTCCGTGAGCAATCCAAGTCTGGCAAACACCAAATAGGGCATTTGTTAGATAAATACTGCTGTATTCTAATTCTATTGGAGTGAGTTGTAATTTCATAAAGCGTTTCTGAAGGTCGGTGCTAAGCATAATGTGAAGCTTATTTCTCAAGAAATTTTGGATTTCTTTTGTCCCATTTTCAGATAAGAGTGCAGCCAAGAGTGGCTCAGACTCTAAATATTCAAATACTTCTAAAATAGCATCTCTTTTGTGATGAGCATGTTTTTGGAAAATATACTCAAAGGTATGAAATAGCTTACTTTGGTAGAGTTCAATCATATCATACTTATCCTTGTAGTGAGTGTAAAAGCTGGAACGACTAATTCCGGCTTTTTCTGCTAACTTGACAGTAGAAATTTGATCAAAGGGCTGGTCCATCAATAATTGAACCATGGCATTTTCGATAATTCGTTTTGTTTTTAAACGTTTGTTACTTTCTTTCATAATTCCTCCTTGTAAACAAAATAGACTATGTGTCTAAAAAAATATTTTTTACCTTGTAATTTAGATTTTTTGATGTATAATCTATTATATCAAAATTTTAGACAATATGTGTAAAAAAGGAGGAAACATGTTTAAAGAATGGAAAGCAATATTTAAAAAACCGACCTTTATCATTGTAATGATAGGGATTTCTCTCATTCCAGCTTTATACAACATTATATTTTTATCGTCCATGTGGGATCCATATGGTCAAGTATCGGAGTTACCTGTGGCAGTTGTCAATAAAGATAAGGAAGCTTCTTATAATGGACAGACAATGAGAATTGGTGAAGACATGGTGTCTAATTTAAAAGAAAATAAGGCTTTAGATTTTCACTTTGTTAATGAAGAGGAAGGGGAAAAAGGGCTAGAAGATGGTGACTACTACATGGTAGTGACTTTACCAAGTGATCTATCTGAAAAAGCTACTTCTATCCTAACGAATCATCCTGAACAGATGCAGATTGATTATCAGACGTCAAGTGGGCATAGCTTTATTGCAAGTAAGATGAGTGATTCTGCAATGACACAATTAAAACAAACCGTCTCTACTAATGTTACTGAAACGTACACTAAGGCTTTATTTCAAAAAATGAATGATTTGAAGTCTGGAATAAATAAGGCAGCTGAAGGAAGTGAACAATTGGCTAATGGAGCCGATCAGTTGGTAACGGGAAGTCAAACATTGACGACAAATCTTAATACTCTAGCTAACTCAAGTGTAACTTTTTCAAATGGAGCGGATCAATTTACAAAAGGCTTATCTAGCTATGTGTCTGCTACAGAGCAATTACATATTGGTTTAGGAACTTTTAATAATGGTTTACAAAGTTATACAAATGCTGTCTCACAAGTTGACACTGGACTTGGTCAATTATCTTCAAAAACTCCTGAGTTGGTGACAGGTGTAAATCAGCTAAATACAGGTATAAAGTCCTATACAGGTGGCGTTTCACAACTGGATACAGGTCTCAATCAATTTTCAGTTGGTGTAAATGCTTATACAAGTAGTGTGAAAGAACTTTCTAACGGAACAAGTCAATTATCCAACCAATCAGATACACTAAGGGATGGAATGGAGCAATTAAATACTGGTATTAAAGAAATTTCAAGCCAATTAGAGTCCTCATCTCAACAAAGTGAAGAAATAGCGCAATTGGCAACAAGCTTAGGAGAACTAAATAAAACACTACAAGCTCTTACAATATCAGATAATACTCAACTGAAAAGTACATTGTCAGAAGCTTTGCCAAATCTAACAACTCTTGCTCAGGATATTGTGACCAAAAGTCAGACAGAACAAGAGAAAACTATTGCTAACCTTCAATCAACAGCTACTTATCAATCTCTTACAGAGGAACAAAAGAAAGAACTGACAGAAGCTATTTCTAAAAATTCTAATTCTACTATTGAGTCAGCAAAAACAATTTTAACGACAGTAGGAGGATTAAAAGAAAGTATAGAGAATTCAGAACAACAAGTATCTAATCTATCTGATGTGCAGACGAAAGCAAATCAACTCTTACCTGCAGCATCTAGCTCCTTGACAACCTTGTCAAATGGATTTACAACATTACAAACTTCTGTAAATAATCAGTTAGTTCCTGGAAGTCAGTCAATTGAAAAAGGTGTTGTAAACTATACTAAAGGACTGGATACTATTTCTATTGGTGCTAATCAACTAAGTGAAAAGAATACAAGTTTAACAACTAGTCTAGATAAATTAGTTTCTGGATCAAGTAAGTTGACAGAAAATACATCAACCTTGACAGCTGGAGTAGATGCGTTAGCTGGAAAAGCTCCAGAATTAGTATCAGGTATAGAAAGTTTGTCATCTGGTTCTGCTCAATTGAATAATAAGAGTCCAGAGCTGATAGCAGGTATTACTAAATTACAATTTGGCTCTGGTCAATTAACAGACAAATCAACACAGTTACTTTCTGCAGCATCCCAACTAGGAAGTGGCGCTATGAAGATTGCAGATGGTGCTGGAAAACTAGCAACTGGTGGAACAACCTTAACCTCTGGGCTTGAAGATTTACAGACAGGAGTTGATTCATTAGGACAAGGATTAGGCAATGCTAATAATCAACTCAAATCAGCTTCAACAGAATCTAAAAATGCAGAAACATTATCTGAACCTCTAGTTCTTTCAAAAACAGACAACGACCAAGTTCCTGTGAATGGGATTGCCATGGCTCCTTATATGATATCAGTTGCTCTTTTTGTTGCTGCTATATCTACCAATATGATTTTTGCTAAGTTGCCTTCTGGACGTCATCCAGAGAGCCGTTGGGCTTGGTTGAAGTCTCGTTCTGAAATAAATGGGATTATAGCTGTCTTAGCAGGTGTTTTAGTTTATGGAGGTGTCCATCTTATTGGATTGACTGCGAACCATGAGATGAGGACCTTGATTCTAATTATAATCACAAGTTTAGCTTTCATGTCTATGGTGACAGCTTTAACAACTTGGAATAGCCGTATTGGAGCTTTCTTCTCTCTTATTTTACTTTTATTACAGTTAGCATCAAGTGCAGGGACCTATCCCCTTGCTTTGACAAATGATTTCTTCAAAGGTGTCAATCCTTGGTTACCAATGAGTTATTCTGTATCAGGCTTACGACAAACAATCTCTATGACAGGAAATATTCATCATCAAGTGATTTTCCTTATTATAACTCTAGCTTTCTTTACTGCTTTAGGTATGCTAGCTTACCAACCTAAGAAAATGGAAGAAGATTAAAAAGATTGGCCAAGAAATTGGTCAATCTTTTTCTGTCTTAGATAAATTTCGTCTGTGATTATAGATCCAAAAAAGAAGAAGGGCAGTTAGTGAGCAGGCTGCTCCAATAACAAAACCATTGGGGATAAAGGAAAGTGTAATGGTGCCTTTTCCTTTTGGAACATCAACTTTCATAAAACCAGTCTGAGCCTGCTTGATTTCAAGTTTTTTCCCATCTTGGTATGCAGACCAACCTTTGTCATAAGGAATAGTGAAGAAAATAGAGGTATCTTGTTTGACTTCATATGTAGCAAAGACTTTATTTTTAGAGGTGGATACTTCTACAGGTTGTTCTTTAATCTTTTGGATTGCTTCAGTAAGAGCCTGAGTATCTAAATGATAGAAGGTTGGAGATTCAAATGACACCTGAGAATTTCCAGGGAAACTAACACTGATATTGAAAGTTTGTTGTTTTTCAGTATAACCCAAATTAAAGAAATTAAATGCATTGTCAGTTGTAAAAGTCTTCTTTTCTCCATTGACAATGATGTCAACTTTCTTTTGCTTATCGTTTGTAAAATGAAGATTTGAAAAAGAGAGATAGACTTGACTATTTTGAGGAACCTCAATTTGATAATCAATCTTTGCATCTTCATTAGCAGAACCTGTGATGCTGGTTAAACCATCTGAAGTATCTGTTTTATCAGATGCTATTTGGGAGAAGTAATCTAAGTTGAGATTAGCAAGCTGGTTTATAAATAAAGCCTGATTATCTAGAGTGTGATTGTTAAAGTTTACATCTGTGTAAATAGATTGAGTGGCAAAGGCAATGGGTAAAGAGAGTTGATTTTTATATAAGGTTAAATGATCCTTTTGATAAATCTCTTGAAAGCCATACTTATCAAGTGAAGTTTCAGAAATATTGTACTGGATTCCAAATAAACTGTCTGCTAAAAGACTGTTATTTGCATAACGGAGATTGAGGTTGGTTCCAGAGGATTTGAATCCCAGTTTATCCAAACTAGTGCTAGCTGAGCGATTTCGTACAGACGAAAATTGAGAGATTCCATTGTAGTTAAATTTCATACTGTCATTTCCAGTCTGAATTTGCAGTTTTTCAGTACGTGTAAATGGATTGTCAACTTGGTTTAGAATGGATTCCATAGCGGTGATATCTCTATTATAGGCACTACGAGAAGCAAAGGCCCATTCTTTAGCTATTCCTTCCATTTGAGATGATGCATTTAAGCTTATCTCAGCTGTTATAAATAAAGACAAAAGGATTGCAAATAGATTTACAGAGATAAATTTTCTAATGACTGCAAGAAGTAAAAGAGCATAAACTAGTAAAAATTCAAGAGTGAGTAGGATATTCAAATCAGTTAAAAAAGAATAGTGTGATTTAAAATAGACAGTGGCCAAAAATCCTGTTAGTACAAGAAAAAGTGAGACAAATAGATTCCATAGCTTCAGTTCTTTCAGACGATTTAAGACTTCTGCTGCAGTATAAATTAACAGAGTGGAAAAAATCCAAGCATAGCGATGCAAAAACATATTTGGGGTATGCATCCCTTGCCAAAATAAATCAAGTGCCTCTATGTAAAAGCTTGTTATTAAAAAAGTAAAAAAAATTGCATAGATAAGTTTCACGTGAAACTTAATGGATTTTATTGTGAAAAATAGAATGGTCAAAATAAAGGGAAGCAATCCAACAAAAATCATTGGTATAGATCCATACTTAGTTGTATCAAAAGATCCAATGAATTGTTTTGCGAAAATATCCAGATACCAGCTACTGTCTGTTTTTAATTTTGTGATGGCAGTTAACTTCTCCCCATGAGTTTGTAAATCAAACAGTGTAGGAAGAGTCATAATCAAACTAACCATTCCTGCTAAAAAGGAGGTAACAACAAAATCAAGAAAAGATGATTTTCGAGTTTTAAAGTCCCAAGAAATTTGGCAGAGATACCAGAAAATAAGAAACAATGCTGTCATATACCCAAAATAATAATTTTGAATAAATAAGATTGACAAACTTGTAAAGTATAGTAGGCGCTTCTTTTGTGTTATAAGTAGGTGTAAACCAGTTATAATGAAAGGAATCAAGATAAAAACATCTAGCCAGGTTTTTATCTCTAACTGACTGACAGTGAAGCTCATTAAAGCATAGGAAGTAGATAAGGCAAGTTTTAAAAATTTTGGGATATCTTTAAATAATCTATTTAGACTAAAGAAGGTTGACAGACCAATCAATCCAAATTTTAAGAGAGTGGTTAGATAGACAGCATCTGGCATATTCGACAGATTAAAAAAGTAAACTA
The DNA here is from genome assembly GCF_002096495.1 of Streptococcus oralis subsp. oralis. Taxonomy (GTDB): domain Bacteria; phylum Bacillota; class Bacilli; order Lactobacillales; family Streptococcaceae; genus Streptococcus; species Streptococcus oralis_CU. The sequence continues at coordinate 26,092 of NZ_NCUO01000011.1, forward strand.
GGGGTGAAAGAAAACTACCCAAGTAATAACTAGATAGAGCATAGAAATTCAGTCCGAGGCCACTTGTAAAGGTGTAAAACAAACTACCATTTCCATGCAGAATATTTCGTAAAGCTACATCAAAAATAACGTATTGATGGAAACCGTCTCCTAATAGTGGAGATGCATCGCTATTCCAGTAGATACCTTGAGTTAGGTATACTCCAGTCATAATTACTAAAGGAATGATGAAAGAAACAAAATAGGTCCAATATGTTTTAAAAAATGATTTCATGTTACCTCGTAGAATGATAGAAAACTCAGTTGGTTACCCCAACTGAGTTTTGAAGTCTTATTTAATCTTTCCAAAGTTCTTTAACTTTTGCTTGTACTTCTGCATTTTCTAGGAATTCATCATAGGTTTCATCGATACGATCAATCACGCCATTCTTAGATAAAACAATGATATGGTTTGCCAAAGTTTGGATAAACTCGTGGTCATGACTGGCAAAGATGATTGATTCTTTAAAGTTTTTCAATCCATCGTTCAAGCTTGAGATAGATTCCAAGTCCAAGTGATTTGTTGGATCATCAAGTACAAGGACATTTGATTTCAAGAGCATGAGTTTTGAAAGCATGACACGTACTTTTTCTCCCCCTGACAAGACGTTTACAGGTTTGTTAACCTCATCTCCAGAAAAGAGCATACGACCGAGGAAACCACGTAGGAAGGTATTGTCATCTTCTTCTTTACTTGCAAATTGACGCAACCAGTCAAGGATTGACTCTCCTCCTGCAAAATCAGCCGAGTTGTCTTTTGGTAAGTAAGAACGGCTAGTAGTAACTCCCCACTTGACGGTTCCTTCATAGTCGATGTCATCCATGATTGCACGAATTAATGCAGTCGTTTGGATGTCATTTTGTCCAATAAGAGCTGTCTTATCACCTGGACGCAAGATGAAACTAATATTGTCTAGGATAGTTTCGCCATCAATCTTTACAGTTAAATTTTCTACTGTCAAGAGATCATTACCAATCTCACGTTCTGCTTTAAAGTTGATAAATGGATATTTACGACTAGATGGCACAATTTCTTCTAGTTCAATCTTGTCAAGCATTTTTTTACGAGATGTTGCTTGTCTTGATTTAGAAGCATTAGCAGAGAATCGAGCAACGAATTCTTGCAATTGCTTAATTTTTTCTTCTGCCTTGGCATTACGGTCTGCTAGCAATTTAGCAGCGAGTTCAGAAGATTCCTTCCAAAAGTCATAGTTTCCGACATAGAGTTTGATTTTTCCAAAGTCAAGGTCGGCCATATGAGTACACACTTTGTTTAAGAAGTGACGGTCGTGGGATACTACGATAACGGTGTTATCAAAATCAATCAAGAAGTCTTCTAACCAAGTAATCGATTGGATATCTAAACCATTGGTTGGCTCGTCCAAAAGAAGAACATCAGGTTTACCAAATAAGGCTTTAGCAAGGAGAACCTTCACTTTTTCACCATTGGCTAATTCGCTCATGTTTTGATAGTGCAATTCTTCTGGAATGTTTAGGTTTTGAAGTAGTTGAGACGCTTCACTTTCTGCTTCCCAACCTCCAAGTTCAGCAAATTCACCTTCGAGTTCGGCTGCACGAACACCATCTTCATCTGAAAAATCTTCCTTCATGTAAATGGCGTCTTTTTCTTTCATGATGTTGTAAAGTTTTTCATTTCCCATAATAACGACATCAATAACTCGCTCATCTTCATAGTCAAAATGATTTTGACGGAGAACAGAGAGACGTTCATCTGGACCAAGAGAGATGTGACCAGTTGTTGGCTCAATATCACCAGCTAAGATTTTTAAGAATGTAGACTTTCCAGCACCATTAGCACCAATCAATCCGTATGTATTTCCTTCTGTAAATTTGATATTGACATCATCAAAAAGTTTGCGATCACTAAAACGTAGTGAAACATCAGATACTGTAAGCAATGTTTTTCTCCTATAATATGTAATACATTTATTCTACTAGAAAAGAGAGAAATATTCAAATTTTTGTTTGTCAATTTTATGTCAATTAAGTTTACAGGTTTATTTACAATGAGTTAGTTGTTTGATTTAAATAATTTTCTGTTATTTTAACAAAAAAATGCTATAATTGAAGAGACCATTTCGAAGGAGAAAAAAATGACGAAACCCATTATTTTAACAGGAGATCGCCCAACAGGAAAACTGCATATTGGACATTATGTTGGGAGTCTTAAAAATAGAGTATTACTGCAGGAAGAAGACAAGTATGACATGTTTGTTTTTTTGGCGGACCAACAAGCATTGACAGATCACGCCAAAGATCCTCAAACGATTGTAGAATCGATTGGGAATGTTGCCTTGGATTATTTAGCAGTTGGATTGGATCCAAGTAAATCAACTATCTTTATTCAAAGTCAGATTCCAGAGTTAGCTGAACTGTCTATGTACTATATGAATTTGGTGTCACTAGCACGTTTAGAGCGCAATCCTACAGTGAAAACAGAGATCGCTCAGAAAGGGTTTGGAGAAAGTATTCCGACAGGATTTTTAGTTTATCCGATTGCGCAAGCAGCAGATATTACTGCCTTCAAGGCTAATTATGTTCCTGTTGGGACAGATCAGAAACCAATGATTGAGCAAGCTCGTGAGATTGTTCGTTCCTTTAATCATGCTTATAATTGTGAGGTCTTGGTAGAGCCGGAAGGTATTTATCCAGAAAATGAGAGAGCAGGACGTTTGCCTGGTTTAGATGGAAATGCTAAAATGTCTAAATCCCTTAATAATGGTATTTATCTAGCAGATGATGCGGATACGTTGCGTAAAAAAGTCATGAGCATGTATACTGATCCGGATCATATTCGAGTGGAGGATCCAGGTAAGATTGAAGGAAATATGGTTTTCCATTATCTAGATGTGTTTGGTCGTCCAGAAGATGCTCAAGACATTGCGGATATGAAAGAACATTATCAACGTGGTGGTCTTGGTGATGTAAAGACGAAACGTTATCTACTTGAAATATTAGAACGCGAACTTGGCCCTATTCGTGAGCGCCGTATCGAATTTGCTAAGGATATGGGAGAAGTGTACAATATGCTTCAAAAAGGTAGTGAGAAAGCGCGTGAAGTTGCAGGTCAAACCCTATCTGAGGTTAAAGGAGCAATGGGACTAAATTATTTTAAATAATAGATAAAATATGAATCATAAAGCTATCTCTTCCATAGGATCACAGGGATAGTTTTTTTATGATTTCTACCATAAATATAATTGACAAATTTTCATAGAATGGTATGATAGATACAATACAAAAAGAGTCAAGCTCAAAAAGAAAGAAAAGAGGAAACTTCAATGTCTAATTGGGATACTAAATTTTTAAAAAAAGGTTTTACCTTTGATGATGTATTGCTCATTCCAGCAGAAAGTCATGTGTTGCCTAATGATGCAGATTTAACAACAAAATTGGCAGATAATCTGACTTTAAATATCCCAATTATAACAGCCGCCATGGATACAGTCACAGAAAGTCAAATGGCTATTGCCATTGCTCGTGCGGGTGGTCTTGGAGTAATCCATAAAAATATGTCTATTGCGCAACAGGCAGATGAAGTTCGCAAGGTAAAACGTTCTGAAAATGGTGTTATTATTGATCCATTCTTCTTGACTCCAGAACACACTATTGCTGAAGCAGATGAACTGATGGGACGTTACCGTATCAGTGGTGTTCCAGTTGTGGAGACACTTGAAAATCGTAAATTGGTTGGTATTCTAACAAACCGAGATCTTCGCTTTATTTCAGATTACAATCAGCCAATCTCAAACCATATGACCAGTGAAAATCTTGTTACTGCTCCTGTTGGTACAGACCTTGCAACAGCTGAAAGTATTCTTCAAGAACACCGTATTGAAAAACTTCCTTTGGTTGATGAAGAAGGTCGTCTTTCTGGCTTGATTACTATTAAAGATATCGAAAAAGTAATTGAATTTCCTAATGCAGCAAAAGATGAGTTTGGTCGTCTTCTAGTTGCTGGTGCAGTAGGTGTTACTTCAGATACATTTGAACGTGCAGAGGCTCTTTTTGAAGCAGGAGCGGATGCGATTGTTATTGATACTGCACATGGTCATTCTGCAGGTGTCTTGCGTAAAATTGCTGAGATTCGTGCTCACTTCCCAGACCGCACTTTGATTGCGGGTAATATTGCCACTGCAGAAGGTGCGCGTGCTCTTTATGATGCAGGTGTAGATGTTGTCAAAGTCGGTATCGGACCAGGTTCTATTTGTACCACTCGCGTGATTGCAGGGGTTGGTGTTCCACAAGTGACAGCAATCTATGATGCAGCAGCAGTTGCGCGTGAATATGGAAAAACAATCATTGCTGATGGTGGAATCAAGTATTCTGGAGATATTGTAAAAGCCCTTGCTGCAGGTGGAAATGCGGTTATGCTTGGATCAATGTTCGCTGGAACAGACGAAGCACCAGGTGAAACGGAAATCTTCCAAGGACGTAAGTTTAAAACTTACCGTGGTATGGGATCAATCGCTGCAATGAAGAAAGGTTCAAGTGACCGTTACTTCCAAGGTTCTGTCAATGAAGCAAACAAACTTGTTCCAGAAGGAATTGAAGGACGTGTTGCCTATAAAGGTGCAGCAGCTGATATTGTCTTCCAAATGATTGGTGGTATTCGCTCTGGTATGGGTTACTGTGGTGCAGCTAACCTTAAAGAATTACACGACAACGCTCAATTTATTGAAATGTCTGGGGCTGGTCTAAAAGAAAGCCATCCTCATGATGTACAAATCACTAATGAGGCACCAAACTACTCTATGTAAGTAGTAAAAAAGAACTCCTGATTTTCAGGAGTTCTTTTTGTTTACAAAGTTGTCAATCTTGATTTACAGAAATTTTACCTTTTTGAATGTTGAAAATACTAAGGTTTTCTGGCAAGTTTTGTAAGTGGTCTAAACTTGTTGTTGTAATAAAGGTTTGGATAGATTGAGAAATGGTTTCTAGTAATTTTAGTTGCCGTGTATTGTCAAGTTCGCTCATAACATCATCGAGCAAGAGTATCGGAGACTCGTTGGTAATACTTTCCATTAGCTCGATCTCTGCTAGTTTGATAGAGAGAACAAGACTACGATGTTGACCTTGGCTTCCAAAACTAGCATCCATACCATTGATATAAAAAGAAATATCATCTCGATGAGGGCCAACTCCAGTATTCTTTTTAAATAAATCTCTGGATCTGCTTTTCTCCAAAGCAATTTTAAAAGAATTTGTTAGCTGTTCTTCATCAGTGAAGTTGACAGATGATTGATAAGATATTGACAACTCTTCCAATTTATTTGAAATTTCTAAGTGTTTTTTTTGACCAAATTTCTCTAAGTCTTTAATGAATTTTATCCGATGCTTTATAACGCGACAACCATACTCTATTAACTGATCATCTAAGACTGACAGAAATGTTTCATCAATCTTCTGGCTGGATTTTAGATAAGTATTTCTTTGCTTGAGTATGTGATTATAGTTTGACAAGTCTGACAAGTAGATTGGTTTAATTTGTCCTAGTTCGATGTCTATAAACTTTCGACGGACAGAAGGTGCTCCCTTAATTAGCTGGAGATCTTCAGGTGCGAAGAGGACAACATTCATATGTCCGATGTAGTCTGATAGGCGAGCTTGTTTTAAGTGATTGACCTTAGTCACACGCCCTTTGGGCGTTAAATCAATTTCTAGAGGGATAGAGCTTGTTTTTTTCTGTAGCAAGCCAGAAAGATGGAGTTGCTCGTTATCAAAATGAATGAGATTTTTATCTGTACGAGTCCGATGACTACGTGTCAAGGCTAAGAAATAGATTGCTTCTAGAATATTGGTTTTTCCTTGTGCATTTTGACCTAGAAAGACATTTAATTTTGGATTGAAATCAATTTTTGCCTCTTTATAGTTTCGAAAGGTTTTAATTGTTAAATGTTGGAGCCACATGGTTATCTTCCTGGAAAACGTGGAACTTGTTTGGTTTTAGGTGATGAAGAAGTTTTTTGTTTTTCTTTCTTGACACCTTTATTCATCTCTTTGACAAGTTTAGCAATTCGTTCTTTCTCAATCTTATCTGCTTGATACTCTTCTTGCTCTTTTAAACTTGGTTGTGTCAAGGTGATGTCAATCTTTAAATCAGGAATGTCAATCGTATCTCCAACACGAATTTTTTTCCCACGTCTACTTTCTAACTCACCATTAAAGTAAACTTGATGATCTATTAAAAAGGATTTGATAGCACCACCGCTTTGTATAATTCCAAGTTCTTTTAGGAGGGCTTGGAGCGTAATAAATTCTTCAAATAATTTGTATTCCATAATTCACCTCAATCTTTGGTATTATACCATATTTTCCTTGAAATAGCTGAAGGAAAGTTAGCTGAAATGAAAACGGTTTTACTCTTTAAAGCTATAAAGAGAACAAGAAAAATTTTGATTTTCGTGGTATAATAGAACTCTATATGTAAGGAGGTAAGGTATGGAATTAGTGCCTGGAATTTCAGCACATTTTGTTCAATCCAAAAAGTTTAAAACAAATAAAATCACTATTCGTTTTACTGCTCCCTTATCTCTTGAGACAATAGCAGGACGCATGTTAAGTGCGAGTATGTTGGAGACGGCAAATCAAGCTTATCCCACATCACAAGCATTTCGCAGATACTTGGCAAGTTTATATGGAACAGATATTTCCACAAGTGCTTATCGTAGAGGACAAGCACATATTCTTGACTTAACATTTACCTACGTGCGAGATGAGTTCTTGAGTAAAAAAAATGTCTTGACTTCTCGAATTTTGGAATTAGTAAAACAGACTTTATTTGCTCCCTTAGCTCAAGATGGTGCTTTTGAGCCAGCTTTATTTGAAATTGAAAGAAAACAGTTATTGGCTAGTCTAGCTACTGATATGGATGATTCATTTTATTTTGCTCATAAGGAGTTGGATAGCTTGTTCTTCCATGATGAGCGTCTTCAATTGAGATACAGTGATTTACGAAATAGCATTTCAAATGAGTCTCCAGAAAGTAGCTACACGTGCTTTCAAAATGCTCTGAAGAATGATCGTATTGATTTCTTTTTCTTAGGTGATTTTAATGAAGTAGAAATCACAGAATCGCTGAAGTCATTACCCTTTACAGCTAGAGAGAACGACGTCACTATCCAGTACCATCAATCTTATTCGAATGTCCTAAGAGAGGGAATGGTTCAGAGGAATGTTGGGCAATCCATTTTGGAAATGGGCTATCATTCTCCTATAAAATATGGTGATGTTCAGCATCTGCCCATGCTTGTTATGAATGGTTTGTTGGGTGAATTTGCACATTCGAAACTTTTTACAAACGTTCGTGAAAATGCTGGAATAGCCTATACAGTCTCTAGTCAATTGGATTTATTTAGTGGTCTGTTAAGGATGTATGCGGGTATTGATAGAGAAAATCGAAATCAGGCTAGAAAAATGATGAATCATCAATTGCTAGATCTGAAAAAGGGTAACTTTACAGATTTTGAGCTTGAACAAACCAAGGAGATGATTCGACGATCTTTGTTGATGGCTCAAGATAATCAACAGACCTTAGTTGAAAGAGTCTATTTGAATGCTCTATTGGGGAAATCAAGCTTTGATATTGATCGATTGGTGGCAAAATTAGAGAGTGTTGATAAAGAAGCTGTATGTAAAGTTGCCAATAGTTTGAAGTTACAAGCGATTTACTTTATGGAAGGAGTAGAATGACAAAGGTTACTTTTGAAGAAAAATACTATCCTGCTGTAAAGGAAACAGTCTACAAAACACAATTGTCAAATGGATTGACAGTTTCTTTACTCCCTAAACAAGATTTCAATGAGGTTTATGGGATTGTAACAGTTCAATTTGCTTCTGTAGATGCAACTTATACAAGCTTGGAAAAAGGTTTACGTCATCATCCAGCAGGAATTGCACATTTTCTTGAACATAAATTGTTTGAAAGAGAAAATTCTGAGGATATAATGGCTGCTTTTACTCGATTAGGTGCGGACAGTAATGCCTTTACAAGCTTTACTAAGACCAGCTATCTTTTTTCAACAATTGACCATCTATTAGAGAATTTAGATTTGCTAGATGAGTTAGTCGGAGATGTTCATTTTACAGAAGAATCAGTTTTAAGGGAACAGGATATTATCCAGCAAGAACGAGAAATGTACCAAGATGATCCAGATTCACGCTTGTTTTTTGCAACATTAGCCAACCTTTATCCTGATACTCCTTTAGCAACAGATATAGTTGGAAGTGAAAAATCAATTTCTGAGATTCAAGTTTCAAATTTAAAAGAGAATTTTACAGAGTTTTACAAACCTGTCAACATGTCACTGTTTTTAGTTGGAAATATTGATGTAAAAGTTGTTGAGGAATACTTTTCGAAAAAGGGAAAGGAAGTTTCAAACCAGTTTACGGTTTCAAAAGAGCAACTACCCTTGCAGCCTGTGAAGCAAACAGATAGTCTTCGGATGGAAGTTTCTTCACCCAAACTTGCTGTTGCGATTAGAGGTAATGGGCAAATAATAGAAGCTGAGTCTTATCGTTACAATATTTTATTGAAATTACTATTTACGATGATGTTTGGTTGGACTTCTGATCGTTTTCAAAGGTTATATGAGTCTGGGAAGTTAGACGCGTCATTGTCACTTGAGGTTGAAGTCAATAGTCGCTTTCATTTTGTGATATTGACAATGGACACCAAAGAGCCTGTTTCTCTGTCACATCAATTTCGTAAAGCGATTCGTCAGTTTAGTAGTGATGCGGATATTACCGAGGAGCATTTAGATCTTGTTAAGAGTGAGATGTTTGGTGAGTTTTTCAGTAGCATGAACTCCTTGGAATTTATTGCAACTCAATACGATCCGATGGATCGCGGAGAAACAATTTTTGATTTTCCGAAAATTTTACAGGAAATTACTTTGGAGGATGTTCTAGAAGCTGGACATCGTTTGATTGATAATGGTGATCTAGTTGATTTTACAATCTTTCCAGCTTAAAAGATGACTAATACTAGAAAGAAGGAATGGTACGTATGAGAAAAAAAACAATTGGCGAGGTTCTACGTTTAGCTAGAATTAACCAGGGATTGAGTCTGGAAGAATTACAGGAAAAAACTGAAATTCAGTTGCATTTTCTAGAAGCTATGGAGGCAGATGATTTTGATCAACTTCCTAGTACCTTCTATGCTCGTTCTTTTTTAAGAAAATATGCCTGGGCAGTAGAGTTAGATGAAAGAATTGTTTTGGATGCATATGATTCAGGCAGTATGATTACCTACGAAGAGGTAGATGTCGATGAAGAAGACTTATCTGGTCGCAGACGATCAAATAAGAAAAAAACGTCTTATCTCCCCTTGTTTTATTTCGTTCTATTTGCTTTGTCAATTTTAATTTTTGTGACTTACTATGTTTGGAACTACATCCAAACTCAGCCAAGTCCTTCTTCAGCTAACTATAGTGTTGTGAACTCAACTAGTTCAACAACCTCATCTAGTTCATCTTCTAGTAGTCAGGTATCAAGCTCATCTTCTACTGCGGAATCAACTATTACCGTTTCAGGTGAAGGGAACCGCATTGAAGCTCGCTATAAAACGAGTAAGGAAACAGCTACGGTTCAGCTGACTGTTTCGGATGCAACTAGCTGGGTAAGTGTTTCAGGAAGTGAGCTGGAGGGTGGTGTGACACTATCCGCAGACAATAAGAATGCAAAAACAACAGTTTCAACTAAGAATCCCGTTACCATTACTTTAGGTGTAGTGAAGGGAGTTACTGTGACTGTGGACAATCAAACGATTGATACTTCGAAGCTGACAACTCAGACTGGAACTGTAACACTTACATTTACTACAGATTAAGGAAAAATCAATGAAAAAAGAACAAATTCCTAATGTATTAACTATTGGTAGAATTCTCTTTATACCTCTCTTTATTCTTATTTTGACTTTGGGCCATTCACAAGGCAGTCATTTGCTGGCAGCGATCATCTTTGCAGTTGCTAGTGTAACGGATTATCTTGATGGCTACCTTGCTCGTAAATGGAATGTAGTCAGCAATTTTGGAAAATTTGCTGATCCGATGGCTGATAAGCTGTTGGTTATGTCAGCTTTTATCATGTTGATTGAGTTAGGTATGGCTCCAGCTTGGGTTGTTGCTATTATCATCTGTCGTGAACTTGCGGTGACAGGCTTACGCTTGTTGCTTGTTGAGACGGGAGGGACAGTTCTAGCAGCAGCGATGCCAGGGAAAATCAAGACCTTTAGTCAGATGTTTGCTATTATCTTTTTGCTCTTACATTGGAATTTAATTGGTCAGCTGTTGCTTTATATCGCTTTGTTTTTCACTATCTACTCTGGTTATGATTATTTCAAGGGTAGCGCTCATGTATTCAAAGGGACATTTGGTTCGAAATGAAATCGATTATTGAAGTAAAAAATCTGTCTTTTCGTTACAAAGAAGACCAGGAACATTATGACGTTAATAATGTCTCGTTTCACTTGAAACGGGGAGAATGGCTTTCGATTGTAGGTCATAATGGGAGTGGAAAATCGACAACTATCCGTTTGATTGATGGCTTGCTTGAAGCGGAGTCTGGGGAAATCTGGATAGATGGCCAACTGCTGTCCTCTGAGAACGTTTGGGACTTGCGTCGACAAATTGGTATGGTTTTTCAAAATCCAGATAACCAATTTGTGGGGGCGACTGTTGAAGATGATGTTGCCTTTGGTTTAGAAAATCAGGGACTTCCTCGTGAAGAAATGAAGAAGAGAGTGACTGAATCTTTGGAGTTGGTGGGGATGCTGGACTTTAAGAAGAGAGAACCAACTCGTTTATCTGGTGGACAAAAACAGCGGGTGGCCATTGCAGGAGTTGTTGCCCTGAGGCCAGCTATTTTAATTCTAGATGAGGCTACAAGTATGTTGGACCCCGAGGGACGAAGAGAACTGATTCAGACAGTTCAAGAGATTCGAAAAGACAACCAGATGACAGTCATCTCCATTACACATGATTTAGAGGAAGTTGCGATGAGTGACCGTGTCTTGGTCATGAAAAAAGGCCAAGTGGAGTCAACCAGCAGCCCAAGAGAACTTTTTTCTCGGGATGACCTTGACCAGATAGGGTTAGATGAGCCTTTTACTAATCAATTGAGAGAATCTTTGAGAGAGACTGGTTATCAGTTGCTGGATGGCTATTTGACAGAAGGAGAGCTAGAGGACAAGTTATGGGAATTACTCTAGAAAATGTGAGCTTTACTTATCAAGAGGGGACTCCCCTATCTTCATCAGCCTTGACTGATGTTTCTTTGACGATTGAGGATGGTTCCTATACAGCTTTAGTAGGGCACACAGGTAGTGGGAAATCAACGATTTTACAGCTTTTAAATGGCCTATTGGTACCAAGTAAGGGCTCTGTTCGAGTTTTCGATACCGTCATTACACCTACATCAACCAACAAAGAAATTCGTCAGATTCGAAAGCAGGTTGGTCTAGTGTTTCAATTTGCTGAAAATCAGATTTTCGAAGAGACTGTTTTGAAAGATGTTGCATTTGGACCGCAAAATTTTGGAGTTTCTGAGGAAGAGGCTAAGAAAATTGCGCGTGAAAAGTTAGCCTTGGTAGGCATCGATGAGTCACTCTTTGAGCGCAGTCCTTTTGAACTTTCGGGTGGCCAAATGAGACGTGTGGCTATAGCAGGTATGCTAGCCATGGAGCCAACTGTCTTGGTTTTGGATGAGCCGACAGCAGGACTTGATCCTTTGGGCAGAAAAGAATTGATGACCTTATTTAAAAAACTCCACCTTTCTGGAATGACAATCGTTCTGGTAACGCATTTGATGGATGATGTAGCTGCATATGCTGATCAGGCCTATGTTATGGAAAAGGGACGTTTGGTCAAAAGTGGCAAACCGAGCGAAGTTTTCCAAGATGTAGCCTCTATGGAAAAAGTACAGTTAGGTGTGCCTAAAATCACAGCCTTTTGTAAACGTTTGGCAGATAGAGGTGTAGCTTTTAAAAAATTGCCAATCAAGATAGAGGAGTTTAAGGAGTCGCTAAATGGATAGTATGATTTTAGGGCGTTATATACCGGGGAATTCCATCATTCATCGCTTGGATCCACGTAGTAAATTGCTTGCCATGATCCTGTTGATTTTGATTGTATTTTGGGCCAATAATCCCCTCACCAATGTCATTCTGTTTGTAGCGACAGGTATATTTATCGCTTTGTCAGGCGTTTCTCTCTCATTTTTCGTTCAGGGATTAAAATCCATGTTCTTCTTGATCGCCTTTACGACTCTTTTTCAGCTCTTTTTCATTTCAAGTGGAAATGTCCTATTTGAGTTTTCTTTTATAAAAATAACGGATTATGCTCTGCAGCAAGCAGGAATCATTTTCTGTCGTTTTGTGTTGATTATTTTCTTTTCAACCTTGCTGACATTAACGACCATGCCTTTGAGTCTGGCAGCTGCAGTTGAAGCTCTTTTAGCACCGCTGAAACGCGTGAAAGTTCCCGTTCATGAAATTGGTCTCATGTTATCAATGAGTTTGCGTTTTGTTCCAACCTTGATGGATGACACGACGAGAATTATGAATGCTCAAAAAGCTCGTGGAGTTGACTTTGGCGAAGGTAGCATCGTTCAAAAAGTAAAGGCTATGATTCCAATTTTAATTCCTCTTTTTGCGACTAGTTTAAAGCGAGCAGATTCATTGGCAATAGCCATGGAAGCGCGTGGTTATCAAGGAGGAAAGGGTAGAAGTCAGTATAGACAGTTGAGATGGAGTCAAAAGGATACACTGGCAATTCTTGTGATTTTGGTACTGGGATGTTTCTTATTTTTCTTAAAATCTTAGCAGGTTTGTAGGATTGATAAGAAGCTCACAGTAGCAGGTTTTTAGTATAAAGGTAGGAATATGAACCGTTTTAAAAAATCAAAATATCTAATCATCGTTTTTGTCACAGTTCTGGCAGTTTCTGTACTATTAGTGACAACCTATTCAAGCGCTATTGTGACGAAACTAGGAGATGGGATTTCCTTGGTAGATAGAATTGTTCAAAAACCCTTTCAGTGGTTTGATACTTTCAAATCGGATTTGGGACATTTGACGCAGACTTACAATGAAAATGAGAGTCTAAAGAAACAACTTTATCAACTAGAGGTGGAGTCTAATCAATCAGAAAGTTTAAAAAATGAAAATGAACAATTACGTCAGTTGCTGGATATGAAGTCAAAATTGCAGGCTACAAAAACCATTGCAGCAGATGTGATTATGCGAGCTCCAGTATCTTGGAAACAAGAGTTAACAATTGATGCGGGAAGTTCAAAAGGAGCATCTGAAAATATGTTGGCCATTGCAAACGGGGGTTTGATTGGTAGTGTTTCAAAGGTGGAGGATCATTCAACAACGATCAACCTATTGACAAACACCGAAAATTCAGACAAAATTTCTGTTAAAATCCTGCATGGTTCTACTGAAATTTACGGGATTATCGTTGGTTATGATAAGGAGTCAGAACTGCTTAAAATTAGCCAATTAAATAGTAACAGCGACATTAGCGCAGGAGACAAGGTGACTACAGGGGGGCTCGGAAACTTTAATGTTAAGGATATCCCTGTTGGAGAGGTTGTTGCTACAACACACAGCAGTGATTATCTAACAAAGGAAGTAACAGTCAAGTTAAGTGCTGACACCAAAAATCTTCATGTGGTAGAGTTAGTGGGGAATTAGCAATGAGACTGTTAAAACAAATTGGTATTTTCTTTTTACTCCCTTTTGTCGTACTAATTGATGCACATATTGGACAATTAGCGGGATCCTTCTTCCCTCACTTTCATTTAGCAAGTCATTTTCTGTTTTTATTTCTCTTGTTTGAGACAATTGAGGTTTCAGAATATCTCTATCTAGCTTATTGCTGTATAGCGGGTTTGGTGTACGATATCTATTTTTTTCACTTGATAGGAATTGCAACACTTCTATTTATCTTGATAGGAGCTTCGCTCCATAAATTTAATAGTGTAATTTTGCTAAACCGTTGGACAAGAATGTTAACAATAGTTGTGATGAGTTTCCTATTTGATATGGGGAGCTATCTCCTTGCCCTTGCTATGGGATTGACAGTAGAATCGATGCCAGTTTTCATCGTCTATAGTCTTGTCCCATCAATGATTTTAAATTTTTTATGGATGCTTATTTTCCAATATATTTTTGAAAAGTGTTATCTATAAGAAAGAAATAAAAATGTAACAAAGGCGTAATATTTATTATGTCTTTTTTTGGTATACTAGTAATGTCTTAAATAGAAGGAGTATCTACACAATATGAAGAAAAAAATCTTAGCGTCACTTTTATTAAGTACAGTATTAGTGTCTCAAGCGGCGGTATTGACAACTGTCCACGCTGAAACAACTGATGAAAAGATTGCTGCTCAAGATAGTAAGATTAGTAATTTGACATCTCAACAAAAAGAAGCTCAAAAACAAGTAGATGAAATCCAAACGCAAGTTACAGCTATCCAAACTCAACAAATGAACTTAGAAGCTGAGAACGAAACTCTACAAGCTGAATCTAAAAAACTTGAAGGAGAAATTACAGAGCTCTCTAAGAACATTGTTGCTCGTAATGAATCTTTGGAAAAACAAGCACGTAGCGCACAAACAAACGGTGCTGCAACTAGCTATATCAATACAATTGTAAACTCAAAATCAATTACAGAAGCTATTTCACGTGTTGCAGCGATGAGCGAGATTGTATCAGCTAACAACAAAATGTTGGAACAACAGAAGGCTGATAAAAAATCAATTGCTGAAAAACAGGTTGCAAATAATGAAGCAATCAACACTGTCATTGCGAACCAACAAACGCTTGCTGACGATGCACAAACATTGACAACAAAGCAAGCTGAGTTGAAAGTTGCTGAGTTGAATCTTGCTGCTGAGAAAGCAACTGCAGAAGGCGAAAAAGCTACTTTGCTAGAACAAAAAGCAACTGCAGAAGCAGAAGCAAAAGCAGCGGCTGAAGCAGAAGCAGCTTACAAAGCTCGTCAAGCAAGCCAACAACAATCAGTAGTTGCTTCAGGAAATACAAGCTTCTCTGCTCAAGTACAAGCGACATCAACATCAACATCTGATGATGAGGATTCAAGCTACACTCCAGCACCTGCTCCAACTCCTGCTAGACAACGTCCAACATATAGCTCAAATGCATCAAGTTACCCAACAGGTGAATGTACTTGGGGAGCTAAGACATTGGCACCTTGGGCTGGAGACTACTGGGGTAACGGAGCTCAGTGGGCAACAAGTGCAGCTGCAGCAGGATTCCGTACAGGATCAACTCCACAAGTTGGTGCGATTGCATGTTGGAATGATGGTGGTTATGGACACGTAGCGGTTGTTACAGCAGTTTCATCATCATCTCGTATCCAAGTATCAGAATCAAACTACGGTGGAGATCGTACAATCGGAAACAAACGTGGATGGTTCAACCCAACTACAACTTCTGAAGGTTACGTAACATACATCTATCCAAACTAATGAACCAAATAAAGAGGCTCGATTTGAGTCTCTTTTCTTTTTTAGTTTTAAGTTAGACCAAAAACTAGTAAAAACACTTGAAAATATTGATAAAATGTGGTAGAATGAAACTTGTCGTGTAAACGATAATACTCATTCTTGATGAATTGTGAAACTGTTGCCCTCGGGTCGTTTTGCAAGTTGAAGTCGAGGAGAGGAAAAAACAAAAAGGAGAAATACTCATGGCAGTAATTTCAATGAAACAACTTCTTGAGGCTGGTGTACACTTTGGTCACCAAACTCGTCGCTGGAACCCTAAGATGGCTAAGTACATCTTCACTGAGCGTAACGGAATCCACGTTATCGACTTGCAACAAACTGTAAAATACGCTGACCAAGCTTACGACTTTATGCGTGATGCAGCAGCTAACGATGCAGTTGTGTTGTTTGTTGGTACTAAGAAACAAGCTGCTGACGCTGTTAAAGAAGAAGCAGAGCGTTCAGGTCAATACTACATCAACCACCGTTGGTTGGGTGGAACTCTTACTAACTGGGGAACTATCCAAAAACGTATTGCTCGTTTGAAAGAAATCAAACGTATGGAAGAAGAAGGAATCTTCGACGTTCTTCCTAAGAAAGAAGTTGCACTTCTTAACAAACAACGTGCACGTCTTGAAAAATTCTTGGGTGGTATCGAAGACATGCCTCGTATCCCAGATGTAATGTACGTAGTTGACCCACATAAAGAGCAAATCGCTGTTAAAGAAGCTAAAAAATTGGGTATCCCAGTTGTAGCGATGGTTGACACAAACACTGACCCAGACGATATCGATGTAATCATCCCAGCTAACGATGACGCTATCCGCGCTGTTAAATTGATCACAGCTAAATTGGCTGACGCTATCATCGAAGGACGTCAAGGTGAAGATGCAGCAGCAGTTGAAGCTGAATTTGCAGCTTCAGAAGCTCAAGCTGACTCAATCGAAGAAATCGTTGAAGTTGTAGAAGGCGACAACGCTTAATTCATATAAATAGTAATTACCTAGGAGGGCGGGGCCTAGCCCAGCTCTCCTATTTTTAAAAAATATAGGAGAATCAAAATGGCAGAAATTACAGCTAAACTTGTAAAAGAGTTGCGTGAAAAATCTGGTGCCGGTGTTATGGACGCTAAAAAAGCGCTTGTAGAAACAGACGGTGACATCGAAAAAGCGATTGAATTGCTTCGCGAAAAAGGTATGGCGAAGGCAGCTAAGAAAGCTGACCGTGTTGCTGCAGAAGGTTTGACTGGTGTATTTGTTAATGGTAACGTTGCAGCAGTAGTTGAAGTAAATGCTGAAACTGACTTCGTTGCGAAAAACGCTCAATTCGTTGACTTGGTAAACGCAACAGCTAAAGTAATTGCTGAAGGAAAACCAGCGAACAACGAAGAAGCTCTTGCTTTGACAATGCCTTCAGGTGAAACTCTTGAAGCTGCATATGTATCTGCAACAGCTACAATCGGTGAAAAAATCTCATTCCGTCGTTTTGCTTTGCTTGAAAAAACAGATGCGCAACACTTTGGAGCATACCAACACAATGGTGGACGTATCGGTGTTATCTCTGTAATCGAAGGTGGAGACGAAGCGCTTGCTAAACAAATCTCAATGCACATTGCTGCGATGAAACCAACAGTTCTTTCTTACAAAGAATTGGATGAGCAATTCGTTAAAGATGAGTTGGCACAATTGAACCACGTAATCGACCAAGATAACGAAAGCCGTGCAATGGTTGGTAAACCAGCTCTTCCACACTTGAAGTATGGATCAAAAGCACAATTGACTGATGAAGTGATTGCTCAAGCTGAAGCTGATATCAAAGCTGAGTTGGCTGCAGAAGGCAAACCAGAAAAAATCTGGGACAAAATCATCCCAGGTAAAATGGACCGCTTCATGCTTGACAACACCAAAGTTGACCAAGCGTACACACTTCTTGCACAAGTATACATCATGGACGACAGCAAGACAGTTGAAGCTTACCTTGAATCAGTAAATGCTTCAGTAGTTGAGTTCGCTCGCTTTGAAGTTGGTGAAGGTATCGAGAAAGCTGCAAACGACTTTGAAGCAGAAGTTGCAGCTACAATGGCAGCAGCCTTGAATAACTAATAGAAAAGGAAGCAAATTGCTTCCTTTTTCTTTTTGTCTAGAGAGTAGGCTCTATATGAGTAAACAAAAAGCCCTTTAATAAGGGCTAAGTGCATTTAGGAGGCTACACTTCAAATTCATAGAGTGCTGTAGACAAATAACGTTCGCCGTTATCTGGTGCTAAAGCAAGGACTTTCTTACCTGTACCTAATTTCTTGGCAACCTCAATTGCCCCGTAAATTGCTGCAGCTGAAGAAATCCCAACAAGGAAGCCTTCTTTTCCACCAATTTCACGGCCAAGTGCTAGAGCATCATCTGACGTTACGCGGACGATACCATCATAGGCTTTTGTATCAAGTGTTTCAGGAATAAATCCAGCTGAGATGCCTTGAATTTTGTGAGGTCCTGGTTTTTCACCAGACAAGATAGCTGACTCGTCTGCCTCAACTGCATAAACTTGAATGTTTGAATTTGCTACTTTAAGAGCGTGAGAAACACCTGAGATCGTTCCACCGGTGCCAACACCACCCACAAAAGCATCTAAACCATCAGAACCGAAAGCAGCCAGTATTTCAGCTCCTGTTGTTCTTTCGTGTACTTCTGGGTTAGCTGGATTATTAAATTGGAGGGGAAGGAAGCCGTCACGTTCAGCAGCGATTTCTTGAGCTTTAGCAATAGCTCCTTTCATTCCTTCGCTACCAGGAGTGAGGACGAGTTCAGCACCATAGGCTTGGATAATCTTACGTCGTTCCACACTCATCGTTTCAGGCATGACGATAACAACTTTATATCCTTTAGCAGCACCGACCCATGAAAGACCGATACCAGTGTTTCCACTCGTTGCTTCAACAATGGTAGCACCTGGTTTTAGAATACCATCTTGTTCCGCTTTTTCAATCATGCTAAGGGCAATACGGTCTTTTACTGACGATCCAGGGTTAAAAGCTTCTAGTTTAACATAGACGTCTGCAGCACCCTCTGGAACAATGTTGTTGAGTTTAACAATCGGTGTTTGTCCAATTAGTTCAGTGATATTATTATAAATAGTCATAGATATACCTCTTTGTATAAGATGATACTAGTATAACGCGCTCAAGGCTATTTGTAAAATATAGAAATCCTATCAAAGTGATAGGATTTTTTTATATCAAAGGTCTAAGCCATTAATTTTTAATCGATTGTGATAAGCCAATTCTAATAAATAGGTGTAAAGCGGAAGGATGTCCGTTTTTTTAGGGAATTCAAATTTATGGAAACTCAGATGCTCATTGTGTGCTTTTAGAAAGATATTTTCTAAGTAAGTGATTGTAATCTCACTATCATCTATACCTGCTCCAGCAGTTTCCATTTCAACGTTTACAATGTTCATCAAAAAAAGTGACTTAACAGACGCCTTGCGACCAGTAGCGCCTTGCTTATCTGTAAAGATGATACGAATATTTGTAAAGATGATTGCGTCACGAATGAGCTTATATCCACTTTGGATTTCTTCATTCTCTAGTAGGTATTGACCATATTCTTTGATAAGAGTCTCTTTGTTTTCCTCGCTGAAGTTACCAGCAAGTCCTTGAATAAATTTCCCAAACGCCATGTATTTCTCCTTTGTTTACACTAAGTTTACAGGAACTTCAACTTCTCGTAAACCTTGATCTGTTAAAGTAACCTTTCCATTAAAAAACTCTACAAGAGCAGACTTGATATTTTCTTTCTCTTCCTTATCAACATAAATGATGGTATCGATTTGATCTGTAAAGTTTGTATCGATTTCCGTGAGTTTATGTTCTCTAAGAAAATTGCTATATTCTTGATACTGAGCGTAAGACATCTGAATGGCTATGCCAGCTTGCTCTTTGATTTCAATAATGCCTATTTCTTTGACAGCCAAGGCTACACTTCCTGCGTAAGCGCGAATCAAACCACCAGCACCTAACTTAATTCCACCAAAGTAACGAGTAACTACTACGCAGACATTCGTAAGATTATGATTTTCTAAGACGCCAAGCATAGGGACTCCAGCAGTACCACTAGGTTCGCCATCATCACTCGTACGCTTGATCTCACTGCGTTCACCTACAATAAAAGCAGAGCAGTTATGGGTGGCTTTGTAGTGCTCTTTTTTGATAGCAGTGATAAAGTCACGAGCTTCTTCTTCACTATAGACACGCTTTGCGTGACAGATAAAGCGTGATTTTTTGATTTCTTCTTGGACTTGCCCGTTCTCTTTAATTGTTTTAAATTCCATGATTTAATTGTACTAAAAAATTACCTAAAGCGCTAGATTTTTACGAATAAAGAAGTATGAAAGTAAATCCAAATTTCCTCGGTCGCTTGTTTACTGAGAAAGAATTAACAGAAGAAGAACGGCAGATGGCTGAGAAACTTCCAGCAATGAGAAAAGAGAAAGGGAAACTGTTTTGTCAACGTTGTAATAGTAGTATTCTAGAAGAATGGCATTTGCCTATAGGCGCTTACTATTGTAGGGAGTGTTTGCTGATGAAGCGAGTCAGGAGTGATCAAGCCTTATACTATTTTTCGCAGGAAGATTTTCCAAAGCAAGATGTTCTCAAATGGCGTGGTCAGTTAACCCCTTTTCAGGAAAAGGTATCAGAGGGGTTGATTCGAGCAGTCGAAAAGAAAGAATCGACTTTAGTTCATGCTGTGACAGGTGCTGGAAAGACAGAGATGATTTATCAAGTTGTGGCCAAAGTGATTGATGATGGTGGTGCAGTTTGTTTGGCAAGTCCTCGAATTGATGTGTGTTTGGAACTGTATAAGCGACTGCAGAATGACTTTGCTTGCGATATAGCGCTACTCCATGGCGAATCAGAGCCCTATTTTCGAACTCCCTTAGTAGTTGCGACAACTCATCAGTTATTAAAATTTTATCATGCTTTTGATTTGTTGATAGTGGATGAAGTAGATGCCTTTCCTTATGTTGACAACACTATGCTTTACTATGCTGTAAAGAATAGTGTAAAGGAGGATGGATTAAGGATATTCCTTACAGCAACTTCTACAGATAAGTTAGATAGGAAGGTTCGCACAGGAGAATTGAAACGATTAAGCTTGCCGAGACGGTTTCATGGAAATCCTTTGATTATTCCTAAACCAGTCTGGTTATCGAATTTTAATCGCTGTTTAGAGAAAAGCCAGTTGTCATCTAAGTTAAAAATCTACATTGAGAAACAGAGAAGAACAGGTTATCCTCTGCTGATTTTTGCATCAGAGATTAAAAAAGGCGAGAAACTAAAAGAAATCTTGAAGGAGCATTTCCCGAATGAGAGCATTGGCTTTGTGTCTTCTGTGACAGAAGACCGATTAGAGCAGGTGCAAGCTTTTCGAGATGGAGAACTAACAATACTGATCAGTACGACAATCTTGGAACGCGGGGTTACCTTCCCTTGTGTGGATGTTTTCGTAGTAGAAGCTAATCATCGTCTCTTTACCAAGTCTAGTTTAATTCAGATTGGAGGGCGAGTTGGACGCAGTATGGATAGACCAACTGGTGAGTTGCTCTTCTTTCATGATGGATTAAATGCTTCCATCAAAAAGGCAATCAAGGAAATCAAGCAGATGAATAAGGAGGCAGGGTTATGAACTGTTTATTATGTGGCCAGACTACAAAGAGTGAGTTAACTTTTGGTAGTCTCTTCCTTTTGAAGAATGAGAGCAGTTATCTTTGTTCAGATTGTGCTTCTAGTTTTGAGAAGATTGGTGAGAATTATTGCCCAAACTGTATGAAAACAGGCATGTCAACTAAGTGTCAAGATTGCAAACTTTGGTGTAAAGAAGGAATTCAGGTTGATCATAAGGCAATCTTTACCTATAATCAAGCTATGAAAGACTTTTTCAGTCGATATAAGTTTGATGGCGATTTTTTGCTTAGAAAAGTTTTTGCTTCTGTTCTTGCTGAGGAGCTGAAAAAGTATAGAGGATATCAATTTGTGTCGATTCCCCTAAGCCCTGAAAGATTGCTTGAGAGGGGGTTTAACCAAGTCGAGGGTTTGGTTGAGGCGGCAGGCTTTTCTTTTAAAGATATATTAGGAAAAAGAGAAGAGAGCGCTAGTTCTTCTAAAAGCCGTTTGGAAAGGTTAGCTACTGAAATTCCATTTTTTATTAAAGATGGAATCTTACTTCCTAAGAAGATTTTGCTGATTGATGATATCTATACAACAGGGGCAACTGTGAATCGTGTGAAACGACTTTTGGAAGAAGCAGGTGCTTTGGAAGTTAAAACTTTTTCCCTTGTAAGATGAGGAAAAAATTTGCAAAATGAAAATGAAAGCGTTATAATATAGTTAGAAAAACAAAAATGTTTAGAAAGAAGGTACTTATATGATTAAATATAGTATCCGTGGTGAAAACCTAGAAGTAACAGAAGCAATTCGTGATTATGTAGTTTCTAAACTCGAAAAGATCGAAAAGTATTTCCAACCTGAGCAGGAGTTGGATGCACGTGTGAACTTGAAAGTTTACCGTGAAAAAACAGCAAAGGTTGAAGTAACAATTCCGCTTGGATCTATCACTCTTCGTGCTGAAGATATTTCTCAAGATATGTATGGTTCTATCGATCTTGTGACAGATAAAATTGAACGTCAGATTCGTAAAAATAAAACTAAAATCGAACGTAAGAATAAAAATAAAGTTGCGACAAGTCAACTCTTTACAGATGCTCTAGTTGAAGATGCAAATGTTGTGCAACCAAAAGTCGTTCGTTCAAAACAAATTGATTTGAAGCCAATGGATTTAGAAGAAGCCCTTCTTCAAATGGATTTGTTGGGACATGATTTCTTTATCTATGTAGATGTAGAAGATCAAACAACAAATGTTTTGTATCGCCGTGAAGATGGTGAAGTCGGCTTGTTAGAAGTGAAAGAATCATAAAATAGAACTTTTAAAGTGGTTTACACCAGTGTAAACCACTTTTGTATTGCATCATTATAAAAGGTATAAATGGGGACAGTTATGAAAGACGTGGTGATTGTTTCGGCAGTGCGAACTCCAATAGGCTCCTTTGGAGGAAGTTTGAAGAATGTTTCAGCTGTCGATTTGGGAGCTTTGGTTATAAAGAGTGTTTTGGAAAAAGCCAATGTCAAACCAGAGCAGGTAGATGAAGTGATTATGGGGAATGTCCTAGGTGCTGGTTTAGGGCAAAATGTAGCTCGCCAAATGAGCATTCATGCTGGACTTTCTGAGTTTACACCAGCCTTTGCCATCAACAAGGTTTGTGGTTCCGGTTTGAAGGCAGTGCAGTTGGCTGCTCAAGCGATTCGATGTGGCGATGCAGATATTATTGTAGCTGGTGGTGCAGAAAACATGAGTCAGGCTCCATACGTATTGCCAAGTTTCCGTTGGGGTGGCCGTATGGGAGATTCAAAAGTGGTAGATACTATGATCAAGGACGGTTTGTCTGATGCCTTTAACGAATACCATATGGGAATTACAGCTGAGAATGTGGCCGAAGAATATGGTGTCAGTCGAGAAGAACAAGATGCTCTTGCTTTAGAGTCACAAAAACGAGCAGTTATGGCTATAGAATCTGGCCGCTTTAAAGAAGAGATTGTGCCAGTTGTCATTCCTCAACGCAAAGGCGATCCTATCGTTTTTGATACAGATGAATATCCTAGAAAAGATGCTAGCTTGGAGAGCCTATCTAAGCTA
The DNA here is from genome assembly GCF_002096495.1 of Streptococcus oralis subsp. oralis. GTDB lineage: Bacteria > Bacillota > Bacilli > Lactobacillales > Streptococcaceae > Streptococcus > Streptococcus oralis_CU. The sequence continues at coordinate 49,410 of NZ_NCUO01000011.1, forward strand.
GGTCCTGTTTTCAAAAAAGACGGTTCCGTCACAGCGGGAAATGCTTCAGGAATCAATGACGGGGCAGCAGCTGTCTTGGTCATGAGTGCTGAAAAAGCTGAAGAATTAGGACTTTCAGTGATTGCCCACATTCGTTCGTATGCAAGTGCAGGTTTGGATCCTAAGATGATGGGATGTGGCCCGATTTATGCGACTCGCAAGGCTCTTGAAAAAGGCAATTTGACAGTTGATAATCTTGACTTGATCGAGTCAAATGAAGCCTTTGCTGCTCAGGCTTGTGTGGTTGGGAAAACACTTGGCTTTAACACAGATATTGTCAATGTCAATGGTGGTGCCATTGCTCTCGGTCACCCAATTGGGGCTTCCGGTTGCCGTATCCTAGTGACTCTGGTACATGAGATGATGAAACGTGATGCTAAAACTGGGTTAGCAACTCTCTGTATCGGAGGAGGGATGGGAACAGCCCTTATCGTGGAACGTTAGGTGTTAGTGAACTGAGCGCGTGGGTAGGAGGGTGATGATTCCCTCCTCTTTTTGTGTCTGAGGTTAGAAGAAATCAATCATGAAAGAAGGGCTTGCATCTTTTAAAAGGTCGCTTTTTAAGGGTTTTTGTGATATAATAATGCGCAAGAGGTTTAGAATGAAAAAAAATAATTTAATCCCGTTTTCTGCGGTCTGGCTAGGACTTGCAACTTTCGGAATCTTAACTTTGCTGATTATTTTTTCACATAATCTTGCTGTAACAATCAGTGTTTTGTTTTTATTTGTACTGCTTTATTTGCTTTTATTTGTATGGCAAAAAAAACAGTATGAAAAGAGCGAAATTGAACAAATCCAATACGTAAATCATCAAGCTGAAGATAGCTTAAACACGCTGCTCGATCAAATGCCGGTGGGAGTCCTGAAATTAGACTTATCAAGTGGAGAAGTGGAATGGTTTAATCCCTATGCTGAGCTGATTTTGACTACTGAAGAAGGCGGAATTGATGTTGAGTTAATTCAAACCATCATCAAGGCTTCTGTTGGGAATCCAGGTTCGTATGCTACCTTGGGCGAAACACGGTATGCTGTTCATATGGACAAGGCTTCGGGTGTTCTGTATTTCTTTGATGTTTCTGGGGAATATGAAGCAACTGTTGAATTGGTAACTAGCCGTCCAGTCATTGGAGTCATCTCGGTAGATAACTATGATGATTTGGAGGATGCGACGTCTGACTCTGATATCAGCCATATCAATAGCTTTGTAGCTAATTTTGTTTCAGAATTTGCTAGTAAGTATGCTATGTTTTCTCGCCGTGTGGGGATGGATCGTTTTTATGTATTCACAGATTACACGGTACTAGAGGAATTGATGAATGATAAATTCTCTGTTATTGATACTTTCCGAGAAGAATCAAAGCAGAGGCAGCTAGCCCTAACCTTAAGTATGGGATTTTCTTATGGTGATGGAAATCATGAAGAGATAGGGAAAATTGCCTTGCTCAACTTGAACTTAGCAGAAGTTCGCGGTGGTGACCAGGTGGTGGTCAAGGAAAATAACGAAACCAAGAATCCAGTCTACTTCGGTGGAGGAACTGCTGCATCTATCAAACGTACTCGTACACGTACGAGAGCTATGATGACAGCCATTTCTGATAAGATTCGAAGTGTTGACCAAGTTTTTGTAGTCGGTCATAAAAATCTAGATATGGATGCTTTGGGCTCTGCTGTCGGTATGCAGTTGTTTGCAAGTAATATTATTGAGAACAGTTATGCTGTCTATGATGCAGACCAGATGCCAGCAGATATTGAACGTGCTATCCATTTCTTGAAGAAGGAAGATGTCACGAAACTTTTATCTCTTACAGATGCGATGAAGCTAGTTACAAACCGTTCATTATTGATTCTGGTGGATCATTCCAAGACGGCTTTGACCTTGTCAAAAGATTTTTATGATTTGTTCACTCAAACTATTGTTATTGACCATCATCGACGTGATCAGGATTTCCCTGAGAATGCCGTTATCACTTATATTGAAAGTGGGGCAAGTAGTGCGAGTGAGTTGGTCACAGAATTGATTCAATTCCAAAATTCTAAGAAGAATCGTTTGAGTCGTATGCAGGCCAGTGTTTTGATGGCTGGTATGATGCTGGATACCAAGAATTTCACATCTCGCGTGACGAGTCGAACCTTTGATGTGGCTAGTTATCTGAGAACACGGGGAAGTGACAGTATTGCAATCCAGGAGATTGCTGCGACAGATTTTGAAGAGTACCGTGAGGTAAATGAACTCATTTTACAAGGTCATAAGCTAGGTTCAGATATCTTGATTGCCCAAGCTAAGGACTCAATGTCTTATGACACAGTTGTTATCAGTAAGGCTGCCGATGCTATGTTAGCTATGTCTGGCATTGAAGCCAGCTTCGTTCTAGCAAAAAATACACAAGGATTTATCTCTATCTCGGCTCGAAGCCGTAGTAAAATCAATGTGCAACGCATTATGGAAGAGCTGGGTGGTGGAGGCCACTTTAATCTAGCAGCTGCGCAAATCGAGGATATGAGTTTGTCAGAAACAGGAGAGAAATTGACTCAACTTGTCTTGGATGAACAAAAGGAAAAGGAGAAAGAAGAATGAAAGTAATCTTTTTAGCAGATGTCAAAGGAAAAGGGAAAAAAGGCGAAATTAAGGAAGTACCAACTGGCTACGCTCAAAACTTCCTGATTAAAAAGAATTTGGCCAAGGAAGCAACTGCTCAAGCAGTGGGTGAGTTGCGTGGAAAACAAAAATCAGAAGAAAAGGCTCATGCTGAAATGATTGCTGAAGCAAAAGCCATCAAGGCTAAGCTTGAGGCAGAAGAAACAGTTGTAGAGTTTGTTGAAAAGGTTGGACCAGATGGCCGTACATTTGGTTCCATCACTAACAAGAAAATTGCAGAAGAATTGCAAAAGCAGTTTGGTATCAAGATTGACAAACGCAATATTCAAGTGCAAGCACCAATTCGAGCAGTAGGTTTGATTGATGTACCAGTGAAGATCTATCAAGATGTCACAAGTGTCATCAATCTTCGTGTAAAAGAAGGTTAAGTTTACAACCTCTTGACAAGATTGTAAAAGGAAGGAAAGTTGGATGGCAGAAGTAGAGGAACTGCGAGTTCAACCTCAGGATATTTTAGCAGAACAATCTGTTCTGGGGGCTATTTTTATAGATGAGAGTAAGCTCGTTTTTGTCCGAGAATACATTGATTCTCGTGACTTCTTTAAGTATGCTCATCGGTTGATTTTCCAAGCGATGGTAGATTTGTCGGATCGTGGGGAAGCGATTGATGCGACGACGGTTCGAACGATTTTGGATAGCCAAGGAGATCTGCAAAATATTGGTGGCTTGTCTTACCTTGTTGAAATCGTCAACTCTGTACCAACTTCAGCTAATGCGGAGTATTATGCTAAAATTGTAGCCGAAAAGGCTATGCTTCGTCGCTTGATTTCCAAGTTGACAGAGTCTGTCAACCAAGCCTATGAAGCTTCTAAGCCTGCAGATGAAATCATTGCTCAAGCAGAAAAGGGACTCATTGATGTCAGTGAAAACGCCAATCGTAGTGGGTTCAAGAACATCCGAGATATTCTAAATATCAACTTTGGAAACCTAGAAGTTCGGTCACAACAAACAACGGACATCACTGGTATTGCAACGGGTTACCGTGATTTGGACCATATGACGACAGGTCTCCATGAGGAGGAGTTGATTATCCTAGCGGCACGTCCAGCGGTTGGTAAGACAGCCTTTGCCTTAAATATTGCTCAGAACATCGGGACCAAGTTGGACAAGACGGTAGCCATCTTTTCACTGGAAATGGGTGCGGAAAGTCTAGTAGACCGTATGTTGGCAGCAGAAGGTTTGGTGGAGTCTCATTCTATCCGTACTGGTCAATTGACTGATGAGGAGTGGCAAAAATATACCATTGCTCAAGGGAATCTAGCCAACGCGAGTATCTATATCGATGATACACCAGGGATTCGGATCACGGAAATTCGTTCACGCTCACGCAAACTGGCTCAAGAAACAGGCAATCTAGGCTTGATTTTGATTGACTATCTACAGCTTATCACAGGTACTGGTCGTGAGAACCGCCAACAAGAAGTCTCTGAAATTTCTCGTCAGTTGAAAATTCTAGCCAAGGAATTAAAGGTTCCAGTCATTGCTCTTAGTCAGCTATCTCGTGGGGTGGAGCAGCGTCAGGATAAGAGACCAGTCTTGTCTGATATTCGTGAATCGGGTTCTATCGAGCAGGATGCGGATATCGTAGCCTTTCTATACCGTGACGACTACTATGATCGTGCGGGTGAAGAAGAGGAAGGGATTCCAAATAACAAGGTAGAGGTTATCATCGAGAAAAACCGTAGTGGAGCTCGTGGTACGGTGGAATTGATTTTCCAAAAAGAATACAATAAATTTTCAAGTATCTCAAAGAGGGAGGCATAAGATGTCAGATGCATTTACAGATGTAGCCAAGATGAAAAAAATAAAAGAAGAGATCAAGGCGCATGAGGGACAAGTCGTTGAAATGACTTTGGAAAATGGCCGTAAGCGCCAAAAAAATAGATTGGGTAAGCTAATTGAGGTTTATCCATCTCTATTTATCGTTGAATTTGGGGATGTTGAAGGAGACAAACAAGCCAATGTCTACGTTGAATCCTTCACCTACTCAGATATCTTGACAGAAAAGAACTTGATTCGCTATCTAGACTAAGAATCCTAAAATGAAGTGAGCTTTGCTCACTTTTTTCTTTTTCTCCCGAATAGTATAAACGAGGGTAACCTCGGAAATTTATATTATTAAGGAGAATGAATGACGTTTTTTAAATCAGGAGTTAAGAAGAGTAGATGTACTCAGTTGAGTGTAGGGCTGGCTACTTTGTTTGTTACAAGTACCTTTTTGTTTGGTGGGGAATCGGTTCAAGCCGACAGTGTAGCGCGTGGAGATGACTATCCACTTCACTACAAAAATGGTAGTGTTGAAATCGATCAGTGGCGGATGTATTCTCGCCAGTGTACCTCTTTTGCGGCCTTTCGTTTGAGTAGTGTAAATGGCTTTGAGATTCCTCCTGCCTATGGAAATGCGAATGAATGGGGACATCGTGCAAGGCGAGAAGGCTATCGTGTGGATACTAAGCCAGAAGTTGGGGCTATTGCTTGGTCGACAGAAGGTTATTATGGGCACGTGGCCTGGGTATCAAATGTGTCGGGGGATACGATTGAAATCGAAGAGTATAACTATGGGGTTCGAGAAAAGTATAACCGTCGAAAAGTCAAGGCTAGTTCTATGACAGGTTTTATTCATTTCAAGGATTTATCTACTAGCCATAGTGCGGGTGAGAATGCTCGTAGCTCAGAGCTTCCGTCTAGTGGGACAATAGTATTCACGAAGAAATCGCCGATTATGGACCACCCATCAAGCACAGGACCGGTTATTGACTACTATTATGCTGGTGAGAGTGTGAGTTATGACCAGGTTATTGAAAAGGATGGTTATAAGTGGCTCGGTTATTTGTCTTATAGCGGTTCTAGAAGATATGTGCAGTATGCAGAGCTAATCAATACAGAGAAAGGCTGGAAAAAAGAAGGAGGGAGTTGGTATTACCGAGAGAATGGTAAGCTAGCGACAGGATGGAAAAAAGTCAATGGCAATTGGTATCATTTAAAAGAAAATGGGGTCATGTCAACTGGCTGGATTAAGGATGGCTCTCACTGGTATTACCTGAAGGCTTCGGGTGAGATGCAGATGGGATGGCTTAAAGACAAGGGAACTTGGTATTACTTAGAGGAATCTGGTCGGATGAAAGCTAGTCAATGGTTCCAAGTCTCGGGCAAACACTACTATGTCGATGCTTCGGGAGCCTTAGCTGTTAATACGATTATTGATGGCTATAGACTCAACAGTGATGGGGCAAGAATAGGAAGTGTCTCTTAAACATCATACAGGCTTTCTTCTTGTTCATAAAATTTTAAAATGGATATCGAATTAGTTGACGTTCTTTGAATAGTATAATATAATAATATCAAAAACCATAAAGGGGCATTGTCTAATGGACAAGAGGAAAGTTATTTTAACAAGTTTAGCAAGTGCAGCTGTATTGGGTGCTAGTGTACTCGTTTCACAGCCTTCAGTAGTTAAGGCAGATGAAGGGAAAGCAGAAGAGCAGGCAGTTGCTCCTGCACAACCACAAGCTGGAACAGAAGGGGAGAGCGGTGCTCAAACTGAAAAGGGATCAGAAAACGCTAGTCCAGCTAATCCTGGTGCGACAAATCCAGCTAAAATGACCAAAGAAGAGTTGATGAAGGCTTTGGATGAACTTGAGGAACAGGCTATTAGTGATATTAAGGATAAGGAAGCGATTGAGGACAAAGAGGATGCAGCTGAAGCTGTGAAGGAATATATCGGTAAGATGTATATTTCAGATACTCTTGAGTCTGGAGAGCTTAGCTTAGATAATATCATCGCTGAATTGCCAGAAGGTGCAGAAGATAAGGCTGTGGTAACAGGTCCTGAAGTTCAAACTAATAAAAAATTATCTACTGAGGAGAAGGCTCTACTAGACCAGGCTGAAAAAGATGCCAAAGAACAAGTGTCTCAAGCGACGGATGCTCTGGTTCAAGCCCTAGAATCTCTTGAAAATGCTGTAATTGAAGATATTAAAAAAGATGCTTCAATAACCGATAAAGAAGCGGCTATCAAAGAAGCCAAAGAAGAGATTGGTAAAGAAGATCTTTTGAAGGCTATCGCAGATGAGGATTTGGAGATTGGTGATGTTATTGTAGACTGGCCAGCAGATACGAGCGAGCACAAAACAGTAGCTGAACCTGTATCAGAATTCACAGATGAAGACCAAGCTAAGTTAGATGAAGCTGATAAAGAGGCTCAGGTTGATGCAGCAAAAGTTCGCTCAGATCTAATCGCTACCCTAGAAAAAATTGAAAAATCAACCATCGACGACATCAACAAGGATGCCACTATCACTGATAAGGAAGCAGCCATCAAGGCGGCTAAAGAAGTGATTGGCAAGGACGGCATCTTGAAAGCCATCGAAGAAGGTGACATCGAAGCGTCAGATTTGTTAGACGATTTCTTAGCAGAAGACAGTGATCAGGTGACACCGGCCGAAGCGACGAGCCAAGAAGATTTCTCAAGTCAAGACCAAGCAAAACTGGCTGCAGCGGACAAGGAAGCAGCGGAAGAAGCTAAGAAAGAAGAAGAGGCTAAACAAGCTGCAGAAGCAAAGGCTCACAGCGAATTGTTGACTGCTCTTGAAGGTATCGAAAAATCAACCATCGACGACATCAACAAAGATGCTTCTATTACTGATAAGGAAGCGGCGATTAAGGCAGCTAAAGAAGTGATTGGCAAGGACGGCATCTTGAAAGCCATCGAAGAAGGTGACATCGAAGCGTCCGACTTGTTAGATGATTTCTTGGCAGAAGACAGTGATCAGGTGACACCGGCTGAAGCAAAAACTCAATCTCAACTTTCTAGCCAAGACCAAGCTACACTCGCTGCAGCGGACAAGGAAGCGGCTGAGGAAGCCAAGAAAGAGGAAGAAGCTAAGCAAGCTGCAGAAGCAAAGGCTCACAGCGAATTGTTGACTGCCCTTGAAGGTATCGAACAATCAACCATCGACGACATCAACAAGGATGCCACTATCACTGATAAGGAAGCGGCGATTAAGGCAGCTAAAGAAGTGATTGGCAAGGATGCTATCTTGAAAGCTATCGAAGAAGGCGACGTCGAAGCGTCCGACTTGTTGGCAGATTTTTTGGCAGAGGACAGCGATCAAGTAACACCAGCCGAAGCAAAAACTCAATCTCAACTTTCAAGCCAAGACCAAGCCAAGCTAACTGCAGCTGACAAGGAAGCGGCGGAAGAAGCAGCAAAAGTTCGCTCAGATCTAATCGCTACCCTAGAAAAAATTGAAAAATCAACCATCGACGACATCAACAAGGATGCCACTATCACTGATAAGGAAGCAGCCATCAAGGCGGCTAAAGAAGTGATTGGCAAGGACGGCATCTTGAAAGCCATCGAAGAAGGTGACATCGAAGCGTCAGATTTGTTAGACGATTTCTTAGCAGAAGACAGTGATCAGGTGACACCGGCCGAAGCGATGAGCCAAGAAGATTTCTCAAGCCAAGATCAAGCTAAACTGGCTGCAGCAGATAAGGAAGCAGCGGAAGAAGCAGCAAAAGTTCGCTCAGATTTAATCGCTACCCTAGAAAAAATTGAAAAAGAGACCATCGACGACATCACCAAGGATGCCACTATCACTGATAAGGAAGCAGCGATTAAGGCGGCTAAAGAAGTGATTGGCAAGGACGGCATCTTGAAAGCTATCGAAGATGGAGATATTGAAGCATCTGACTTGTTAGATGATTTCTTGGCAGAAGACAGTGATCAGGTGACACCGGCCGAAGCAATGAGCCAAGAAGATTTCTCAAGCCAAGACCAAGCTAAACTCGCTGCAGCGGACAAGGAAGCAGCGGAAGAAAATAGTAATGCGAAAAAACTTGAGCTAAGTAAATTAGAAGAGCAAGTTGCTAAGATTAAAGCGCAATTATCAAGTTTAAAAGTTTCTGGTGACAAGAATAGTCAAGTAAAAGACTTGCAACAAGCTTTAGCAGACTATGAGGTTGCTATTAAGACTCTAAGTAGTGTTATGTCAGCTGTTCTTGAAATTGAAGACTTTACAGGCGGGGTGAACGCAGTAGAAGCTGCAACTGCAGAGTTGCCAGAATACAACAAAGGTGCAAATGCGGTAGAAGCTGCTGTAAATGAACTCCCAGCCTATGGGGAAAGCGGTACTCCAGCAGTAGCGAATGTCCCAGTTTATGGAGAAAACGGTGCTCCAGCAGTAGCGAATGTTCCAATTTATGGAGAAAGCGGTGCTCCGGTAGTAGCGAGTGTTCCAGCCTATGCAGAAAGCGGTGCTCCGGCAGTAGCGAGTGTTCCAGCCTATGCAGAAAGCGGTGCTCCGGTAGTAGCGAGTGTTCCAGCCTATGCAGAAAGCGGTGCTCCGGCAGTAGCGAGTGTTCCAGCCTATGCAGAAAGCGGTGCTCCGGCAGTAGCGAATGTCCCAGTTTATGGAGAAAGTGGTGCCCCAGCAGTAGCCAATATTCCAGTCTACGCTGAAAAGATTGAACCTGCAGTAGATGAAGTTCCAGAATATACTGGCAGTGTAGCTCCTTTGGCTACAAATCCTACTCTCGGAACGAAACAAGATCGTACCTACAAAGCGCCTGCAGCAACAGATGAACAATTCCTTCCAAATACGGGAAGCCAAGATGCTTCAGCAGTCGCATCGCTAGGATTTGTTGGTATCCTTCTTGGTTTGCTACCATTTGCAAAGAGAAAATTGAATAAATAAATCGCATGAAATCAATAAAAGAAAAGGATTTGAATAGTCCTTTTCTTTTTTATGGTGAAATAGGGATAAGTCCAAGTTTTTCAGCTCTTTCCGATGGTATTTTTCCTTGCTTTCCTTTATAATGGGTGTATGGACAAGAAAAAATTATTATTAATTGATGGATCTTCTGTTGCTTTTCGAGCTTTTTTTGCGCTCTATCAGCAGTTGGATCGTTTTAAAAATGCTAATGGCCTTCATACCAATGCAATCTATGGCTTTCAACTCATGTTGAATCATGTCTTAGAGCGAGTTGAGCCTAGTCATGTTTTGGTAGCCTTTGATGCAGGCAAGACGACTTTTCGAACAGAGATGTATGCAGACTACAAGGGTGGCCGAGCTAAAACTCCAGATGAGTTTCGTGAGCAATTTCCCTTCATTCGTGAGTTGTTAGACCATCTTGGGATTCGCCATTATGAGTTGGCCCAGTATGAAGCGGATGATATCATCGGGACCCTAGGTCGTTTGGCTGAGAAGGATTCTTTTGATGTGACAATCGTTAGCGGAGATAAGGATTTGATCCAGTTGACGGATGAGCACACAGTAGTCGAGATTTCTAAGAAAGGTGTGGCTGAGTTTGAGGCCTTTACACCAGACTATCTCATGGAAAAGATGGGACTCACACCAGCTCAGTTCATTGATCTTAAGGCTCTTATGGGGGATAAGTCTGATAATATACCTGGTGTCACCAAGATTGGTGAAAAGACGGGTATCAAACTCTTGCTGGAACATGGTTCGCTCGAGGGTATTTATGAAAATATCGATGGGATGAAGGCTTCTAAGATGAAGGAAAATCTCATCAATGACAAGGAACAAGCCTTTTTGTCTAAAACCTTGGCGACCATTGAAACTCAGGCACCAATTGAGATTGGACTAGATGATTTGGTCTATAATGGCCCAGATGTGGAAAATCTCGGAAAATTCTACGATGAGATGGGCTTCAAACAACTCAAACAAGCTTTAAATATTTCGTCAACGGATGCACCTGAGAGCTTGGATTTCACTATCGTTGACCACGTCAGTCAAGACATGCTGAGCGCAGACTCTATCTTCCACTTTGAACTCTTTGGGGAAAACTACCATACAGATGACTTGGTTGGTTTTGCTTGGTCTTGTGGGGATAAACTTTACGCTACAGATAAACTTGAGCTCTTGCAGGAGCCGATTTTCAAGGAATTTTTAGAAAAAACACCTCTGAAAGTGTATGACTTTAAGAAAGCGAAGGTTCTTTTAAATCGCTTGGGCTTGAACCTGCAGGCACCTGCTTTTGACAGTCGCTTGGCAAAATACTTACTCTCAACAGTCGAGAACAATGAAATCTCAACCATTGCGAATCTCTACGGTCAAACATACTTGGTCGATGATGAGACTTTCTACGGTAAGGGGGTCAAGAAAGCTATCCCTGAGAGAGAGAAATTCTTGGAACACCTAGCTCGCAAGGTTGCTGTATTGGTTGAGACGGAGCCGGTTTTACTTGAAAAACTCAGTGAACATGGACAGTTAGACCTTCTCTATGACATGGAGCAACCTCTGGCTTTTGTCCTTGCTAAGATGGAAATTGCTGGGATCAAGGTCAAAAAAGAAACCCTACTTGAAATGCAGGCTGAAAATGAGGTCGTCATTGAGCAACTCACTCAAGAGATTTACGAACTGGCTGGTGAGGAGTTTAATATCAACTCGCCTAAGCAGTTGGGCGTCCTTCTCTTTGAAAAACTCGGTCTTCCTCTGGAATATACCAAGAAAACCAAGACAGGTTACTCGACAGCCGTGGATGTGCTAGAGCGACTAGCTCCTATTGCTCCGATTGTTAAAAAAATCCTCGACTACCGTCAGATTGCTAAGATCCAATCTACCTATGTGATTGGTTTGCAAGACTGGATTTTGGATGATGGCAAGATCCACACCCGCTATGTGCAGGATTTGACTCAGACTGGGCGTCTGTCTAGTGTAGATCCAAACTTGCAAAATATTCCTGTGCGTTTGGAACAAGGCCGTCTCATTCGTAAGGCTTTTGTGCCTGAGTGGGAGGATAGTGTGCTGCTCAGCTCGGACTATTCACAGATTGAATTGCGCGTCTTGGCACATATCTCTAAAGATGAGCACTTAATTAAGGCCTTTCAAGAGGGAGCAGATATCCATACCTCGACGGCCATGCGGGTCTTTGGAATTGAACGTCCTGAGGATGTGACTCCAAACGACCGTCGTAATGCCAAGGCAGTAAACTTCGGAGTGGTTTACGGGATTTCAGACTTTGGTTTGTCTAATAATCTGGGCATCAGCCGTAAGGAAGCAAAAGCCTACATTGACACTTACTTTGAACGCTTCCCAGGTATTAAAAACTACATGGACGAGGTGGTGCGTGAGGCGCGTGATAAGGGCTATGTAGAGACTCTCTTCAAGCGTCGTCGTGAGTTGCCAGATATCAATTCGCGTAACTTTAACATTCGTGGTTTTGCAGAGCGGACAGCCATCAACTCTCCTATCCAGGGCTCAGCTGCAGATATCCTCAAGATTGCTATGATCCAGCTAGACAAGGCTTTAGTAGAGGGCGGTTATCAGACTAAGATGCTCTTGCAAGTGCATGATGAAATTGTCCTTGAGGTTCCGAAATCAGAACTAGCAGCCGTCAAAGTACTGGTGAAACAAACCATGGAAGAAGCCATCCAGCTCAGTGTTCCACTCACTGCTGATGAGAATGAAGGAGCAACCTGGTACGAGGCTAAATAAGAAAGTTATGAAAGAGTTTGAAGCATTTGCCTTTAAACTCTTTTTCATAGTTTTCTGTAAGCAGTTTCCTTGACTTTTCCTAGTATTTGCGTTACTATATTTCCATATAAGATATGGGAGTCTGTGTACAGTCTGAGAGGAAGTGTTAAACTTCGACCGCACCTGATCTGGGTAATGCCAGCGTAGGGAACGATACTTAGCCGAATTCTGCACCTTTTCCATATATGGAAGGGGTTTTCTTTTTGTCAAAAGGAAACCTGAGAAAAGGAGGTTTTTATGAAAGCAAGCATTGCCTTGCAGGTCTTGCCCTTATCACAGGGGATTGATCGAATTGCTATTATCGATCAGGTTATTGCTTATCTGCAGGCGCAGTCCGTGACCATGGTGGTGACACCTTTTGAAACGGTCTTGGAAGGGGAGTTTGATGAGCTCATGCGCATTCTCAAAGACGCGCTAGAAGTGGCAGGGCAGGAGGCAGATAATGTCTTTGCCAATGTCAAAATAAATGTAGGAGAAATTTTAAGTATTGATGAGAAACTTGAAAAGTATACTGAGACGTCACATTAGTCTATTTGGTTTTCTAGGAGTCTTGTCAATCTGGCAGTTAGCGGGAATATTCAAACTTTTACCCAAGTTTATCCTGCCAACTCCTCTTGAAATTCTCCAGTCCTTTGTTCGTGACAGAGAATTTCTCTGGCACCATAGTTGGGCGACTTTGAGAGTGGCTTTGCTAGGTCTAGTCTTGGGAGTCTTGATTGCCTGTATCATGGCGGTGCTTATGGACAGTCTGACTTGGCTCAATGATCTTATCTACCCTATGATGGTGGTTGTCCAGACCATTCCGACCATTGCTATAGCTCCTATCCTGGTCTTGTGGCTAGGCTATGGAATTTTGCCTAAGATTGTCTTGATAATCCTGACGACAACCTTCCCTATCATCGTCAGTATTTTGGATGGATTTAGGCATTGTGACAAGGATATGCTGACCTTATTTAGTCTGATGCGAGCCAAGCCTTGGCAAATCCTGTGGCATTTTAAAATCCCGGTTAGCCTGCCTTACTTTTATGCAGGTCTGAGGGTCAGTGTCTCCTACGCCTTTATCACAACCGTGGTGTCCGAGTGGCTAGGAGGTTTTGAAGGTCTTGGTGTTTATATGATTCAGTCTAAAAAGCTGTTTCAGTATGATACCATGTTTGCCATTATTATTCTGGTGTCGATTATCAGCCTTTTGGGTATGAAATTGGTCGATGTTAGTGAAAAATACGTGATTAAATGGAAACGTACTTAAATAGAGCGTTTTAGAAAAAGAAAAGAGGAAATGAAAATGAAGAAAACATGGAAAGTGTTTTTAACGCTTGTGACAGCTCTTGTAGCTGTCGTGCTGGTGGCTTGTGGTCAAGGGACTGCTTCTAAGGACAATAAAGAAGCAGAACTCAAGAAGATTGACTTTATCCTAGACTGGACGCCAAATACTAACCACACAGGGCTATACGTTGCCAAGGAAAAAGGTTATTTCAAAGAAGCTGGAGTGGATGTTGATTTGAAATTGCCACCAGAAGAAAGCTCGTCTGACTTGGTGATCAATGGCAAGGCACCATTTGCTATCTATTTCCAAGACTACATGGCTAAGAAATTAGAAAAAGGAGCAGGGATTACTGCCGTTGCCGCTATCGTAGAACACAATACATCAGGAATCATCTCACGTAAATCGGACAATGTCAGCAGTCCAAAGGACTTGGTTGGTAAGAAATACGGAACTTGGAATGACCCAACGGAACTAGCTATGTTGAAAACCTTGGTAGAATCTCAAGGTGGAGACTTTGAGAAGGTCGAAAAAGTACCAAACAACGACTCAAACTCGATTACACCAATTGCCAATGGTGTCTTTGATACTGCTTGGATCTACTACGGTTGGGACGGTATCCTTGCCAAATCTCAAGGTGTAGACGCCAACTTCATGTACTTGAAAGACTATGTGAAAGAGTTTGACTACTACTCACCAGTTATCATCGCAAACAACGACTATCTCAAAGACAATAAAGAAGAAGCTCGTAAAGTCATCCAAGCCATCAAAAAAGGCTACCAATATGCCATGGAACATCCAGAAGAAGCTGCGGATATTCTCATCAAGAATGCACCTGAACTCAAGGAAAAACGTGACTTTGTCATCGAATCTCAAAAATACTTGTCAAAAGAATACGCAAGTGACAAGGAAAAATGGGGACAATTTGACGCAGCTCGCTGGAATGCCTTCTACAAATGGGACCAAGAAAATGGTATCCTTAAAGAAGACTTGACAGACAAAGGCTTCACTAATGAATTTGTAAAGTAATGACAGAAATTAGACTAGAACACGTAAGCTATGCCTATGGCGATGAAAAGATTTTAGAGGACATCAACCTGCAGGTGACTTCAGGTGAAGTAGTTTCTATCCTAGGTCCAAGTGGTGTTGGAAAGACCACCCTCTTTAATCTGATTGCAGGAATTTTAGAAGTCCAGTCGGGAAGAATTGTTCTTGATGGCGAGGAAAATCCCAAGGGGCGCGTGAGTTATATGTTGCAAAAGGATCTCCTCTTGGAGCACAAGACGGTGCTTGGCAATATCATCCTGCCCCTCTTGATTCAAAAGGTGGATAAGGCAGAAGCCGTTGCCCGAGCGGATGACATCCTTGCGACCTTCCAGTTGACAGCTGTACGGGACAAGTATCCTCACGAACTCAGCGGAGGGATGCGCCAGCGTGTAGCCTTGCTTCGGACCTATCTTTTTGGACACAAGCTCTTTCTTTTAGATGAGGCTTTTAGCGCCTTGGACGAGATGACCAAGATGGAACTCCACGCTTGGTATCTGGAGATTCACAAACAGCTACAGCTGACGACCCTCATCATCACGCATAGTATTGAAGAGGCCCTCAATCTCAGCGACCGCATCTACATCCTAAAAAATCGGCCTGGACAGATTGTCTCTGAAGTCAAACTAGATTGGTCCCAGAACGAAGACAAGGAAGTCCAAAAAATTACCTACAAACGGCAAATATTAGCAGAATTGGGATTAAATACGTAGCCTTTTAGGAAATTAGAATATATTAAATACAAGCGAAATCCTTGCTTGTATTTTTTGTTTCAAAGCTGATGAACATGCATGATTAGGCTTATTATTTAAAGAAATGGTAAGTTAATATAAAAATAAATAAATTTTAGTTGACATTTTGTAATGGAACTGTATAATATAATTGAACCATTATAGACAATAAGGAGGATAATGTGGTGAAAAAGAGAACTAGCAAACTCTTTCGTGGCTTGATGGCCTTGCTACTGGTTGTGTCGGTCTTTTTGCCTGCACTAAGACTTAATGGAGTAGTTAGTGCTGCCGAAAAAACTGAATCAGAGTACACTTTGACAACAGAGCCGACGATTAATACGAACCGATTAGTCGATCATGCCAAATATGGTGAAGGTAAGTTCTATCTTAAAACAACTTACGCATTCCCAGACAATGTAACTCTGAATAACGGTGATTTCATGGTTTATCACGTTCCAAATGAGTTCAAAATCGAAGTAGATTCTAGTACAGATTTGAAAGCTCCGAACGGTGAAACGATTGCAAAACTGACAACAGAGAAGGCAACGAATACTGCTAAGATTACAGTAACAAACGAAGAGTACTTTAAGAAGTTTAATGAGAACAAACAAATTGTTGCATCATTTACTGTAGTATGGGCAGACCATGTTGAAAAGAATAAGGAATATGAAATCAACATTCCTGGTGCAGGAGTTTATCATCTGACTCGTATCGTTCCAGACGTTGACCCAACTGGATTTACTAAATGGGGAGTTCAAGACTCAGACGATCCTAACTATGTAAACTGGCGTATCCGTGTTAACCGCTATGCAAAATCTTACACTGGTGTAAATATCCAAGATACTATTCCTGATGGACAAGTTCTTGCAAGTGAAATCACTGGTTACTACTTCCCAGACTGGGAAAATGGTTACGGAAGAACAAAATTGGATAGTGCTCATGTTCAAGTGACAGATAAGAACCATTTCTCAATTACACCTAATGGTGATGGAACTCTTGATCATAAAGGTTTGTTCATCCTATACCGTACTCGTTTGACTAAACCAGTTGACCAAGTTACTAAACGTGTACTAAATAACGTGTCGGTAACTACAAACGAGGAAGCTCAACCAATTGATTTTGAAGGTTTTGCACCAATTACCACAACAGACGGTATTGGTGGAGGCGCCAAATCGGATGAGGTAGCTATAGAAGTAACTAAGAAACTTGAAGGTAAAGCTCTTGAAAAAGATGCATTTAGTTTCCAACTTCTAGATGACAAAGGTAATGTTTTACAAACTGTCAAAAATGATGAGAATGGTAAAGTGAAGTTCGAGGCAATCAAATACAAAGAAGCAGGAACTTTTAAATATACCATTAAAGAAGTTAATGATAACAAACCTGGATACACTTATGATGCGAACGTCCTTAAAGCGACTGTAACAGTAGAAGATGTTTTGGGTGAAAAATTAGCAAGCGTCAAATTTGAAGATTCTAAGAAAGAATTTACAAACACATACGCTGCTAAAGAAGCAAAACTTCAACTTGAAGCTAAGAAAGTCTTGAACGGTAAAGCTATTGAGGCTGGTCAATTTGAATTTGAGTTGAAAGAAAACGGAGCAGTTCTCCACACTGTTTCAAACGATGCAAACGGTAAGATTCAATTCCCAGAACTTAAGTTCACACAAGAAGAAACCCGTACATTCACTATCTCTGAAAAAGCAGGTGATGTAGCCGGAGTTGAATACGATCCAAATGCTTATGAAGTAAAAGTAGTCGTTAAAGATAACGGTCAAGGTCAACTTGTTGCAACACCAGATACAAAGAACATTACTTTCACGAACGTTTATAAAGCTAAACCAGCAAAACCTATTATCATCACAGCTACTAAAGTCTTGAACGGTAAAGAGCTTGAAGCTGATAAATACGAGTTTGAACTTAAAGAAAAAGAAAGTGACAAAGTCGTTGCGACAGCTAAAAACGCTGCAGACGGAACTGTTACTTTCAAAGAAATTGAGTTCGCAACAGCAGGTGACTACACTTACACTATCACTGAAAAAGCAGGTAGCGAAAAAGGTGTGACATACGATACTGCTAAACACGAAGTTAAGGTAAAAGTTACAGATAACGGTCAAGGCCAACTTGAGGCGGCTGTTACAGGTGACAACCCAACCTTCACCAACACTTATAAAGCGGCTACAACAAGTGCTACTATCACGGCTACTAAAGTCTTGGAAGGTAAAGCTCTTGAAGCAGGTAAATATGAATTTGAACTTAAAGAAGGTGACAAAGTAATCGGAACAGCGACAAACGCAGCAGACGGTACTGTTACTTTCGAAGATATCACGTACACAGCAGCAGGCAACCACACATACACTATCACTGAAAAAGCAGGTAGTGAAAAAGGTGTGACATATGACACTGCTAAACACGAAGTTAAGGTAGCAGTTACAGATAACGGTGCAGGCCAACTTGTTGCGACTGTAACTGATAACAACCCAACTTTCACCAACACCTATAAAGCAGCTTCAGCAAAAGCTACTATCACAGCTAAGAAAGTCTTGAATGGTAAGGCCCTTGAAGCTGGTAAATATGAATTCGAACTTAAAGAAGGTGAAAAAGTCGTTGCGACAGCTACAAACGCTGCAGACGGTACTGTGACTTTCGAAGATATCACGTACACAGCAGCAGGCGACCACACATACACTATCACTGAAAAAGCAGGTAGCGAAGCAGGTGTGACATACGATGAATCTACTCACAAAGTAACAGTAAAAGTTACAGATAACGGTGCAGGCCAACTTGTTGCAACTGCAACTAACAACAACCCAACCTTCACCAACACTTATAAAGCCGCTGAAACAAAAGCTACTATCACGGCTACTAAAGTCTTGGAAGGTAAAGCTCTAGAAGCTGGTAAATATGAGTTTGAACTTAAAGAAGGTGACAAAGTCGTTGCGACAGCTAAGAATGCTGCAGACGGTACTGTGACTTTCGAAGATATCAAGTACGCAGCAGCAGGCAACCACACTTACACTATCTCTGAAAAAGCAGGTAGTGAAGCAGGTGTGACATACGACACTGCTAAACACGAAGTTAAGGTAGCAGTTGTTGATAACGGTGCAGGCGAACTTGTTGCGACTGTAACTGACAACAACCCAACCTTCACCAACACATATAAAGCAGCTTCAACAACTGTAAACATCACGGCTAAGAAAGTCTTGAATGGTAAAACTCTTGAAGCAGGTAAATATGAGTTTGAACTTAAAGAAGGTGACAAAGTAATCGGAACAGCTACAAACGCTGTAGACGGTACAGTTGCTTTCGCAGGTATCGAGTATAAAGAAGCAGGCGACCACACTTACACTATCTCTGAAAAAGCAGGTAACGAAGCAGGTGTGACATATGATACTGCCACACATAAAGTGACTGTTAAAGTTGTTGACAACGGTGCAGGCAAACTTGTTGCGACTGTAACTGACAACAACCCAACCTTCACCAACACTTATGTCGCGTCTTCAACACAAGTAAACTTAACAGCTAAGAAAGTCTTGAATGGTAAAAAAGAACTTGTAGCAGGTCAGTTTAAGTTTGAACTTAAAGAAGGTAACGAAGTAATCGAAACAGCTACAAATGCTGCAGACGGTACTGTTACTTTCACAGCAATTGAGTACAAAGAAGCAGGTGAGCACACTTACACTATTACTGAAGTAAAAGGTAACGATGAGAATATCAAATATGATGAGAATTCTTACAAAGTGACAGTTGAAGTGGTTGACAACGGTGCAGGCAAACTTGTAACAACAGTTACAGGTAACAACCCAACAATCACTAACACGTATACTGAACCGAAAAAAGAAGAACCTAAGGAAGATCCTAAGGGTGAACAGCCTAAGGGAGATTTGCCAAACACTGGTGGAGCAGACTTTACAGCATTCTCTACTATTCTTGGTCTAGTTCTTGCAGCTTTGGCAGGACTTGTATACCGTGCTAAAAAAGTTGACTAATCTTAACTTTGAATAACTAAAAAAGATGGCGACTGTTTTACGGTCCCATCTTTTTGTTTTGGATAGTTTATAATAATCTTCGCAACTTGCTCCCTTTTCCTTTAAAAAAATCAAAAATTTCGGTATAATAGTCAAAGATAGTCAAGGTTCAAAGAAGGAGTTTGATTCACTATGAGATTTAAAAATACATCAGATCATATCGAAGCCTATATCAAGGCGATTTTAGACCAGTCTGGTATCGTGGAATTGCAACGGAGCCAGTTGGCAGATACCTTTCAGGTTGTACCTAGTCAGATCAACTATGTCATCAAGACCCGCTTTACGGAAAGCAGAGGTTACTTAGTTGAGAGCAAGCGTGGTGGCGGAGGCTACATTCGCATAGGGCGTATTGAGTTTTCCAATCATCACGAGATGCTCCGCGATTTGCTTTACTCGATTGGTGAGCGAGTTAGTCAAGAAATCTATGAGGATATTCTCCAGCTTTTGGTGGAGCAGGACTTGATGACCAAGCAGGAAATGACCTTGCTGACTTCTGTAGCAACAGATCGTGTCCTAGGGGAAGAATCCTCAGCTGTCCGTGCCAATATGCTCCGACAGCTATTACAAGAGGTAGATAGAAAAGAGAAGTAAGATGAACTATTCAAAAGCATTGAATGAATGTATCGAAAGTGCCTACATGGTTGCGAGCCATTTTGGAGCCCGTTATCTAGAGTCTTGGCATTTATTGATTGCCATGTCCAATCACAGTTACAGTGTGGCAGGTGCGACTTTAAATGATTATCCTTATGAAATGGACCGTTTAGAAGAGGTTGCGTTGGAACTGACTGAAACGGACTATAGCCAGGACGAAACCTTTACGGAATTGCCCTTTTCCCATCGTTTGGAGGTTCTCTTTGCAGAAGCAGAGTATGTGGCCTCAGTGGTCCATGCTAAGGTGCTAGGGACAGAGCATGTCCTCTATGCGATTTTGCATGACGGCAATGCCTTGGCAACTCGCATCTTGGAGAGAGCAGGCTTTTCTTATGAAGACCAGAAAGATCAGGTCAGAATTGCTGCTCTTCGTCGCAATCTAGAAGAACGTGCTGGCTGGACTAGAGAAGATCTCAAGGCTTTGCGTCAACGTCATCGCACAGTAACTGACAAGCAAAATTCCATGGCCAATATGATGGGCATGCCTCAAGCTCAAAGTGGCGGTCTCGAGGACTACACGCATGACCTGACGGAGCAAGCGCGCTCTGGCAAGTTAGAGCCAGTTATCGGTCGAGACAAGGAAATCTCACGTATGATTCAGATTTTGAGTCGAAAGACCAAGAACAATCCGGTCTTGGTTGGAGATGCGGGTGTCGGGAAAACAGCTCTGGCACTTGGACTTGCCCAGCGTATTGCCAGTGGGGATGTACCTGCGGAAATGGCAAAGATGCGCGTTCTAGAGCTTGATTTGATGAATGTCGTTGCAGGGACACGTTTCCGTGGTGACTTTGAAGAGCGTATGAACAACATCATCAAGGATATCGAGGAAGATGGCAAAGTCATCCTCTTTATCGATGAACTCCACACCATCATGGGTTCTGGTAGTGGTATTGACTCGACTCTAGATGCGGCTAATATCTTGAAACCAGCCTTGGCTCGCGGAACTCTGAGAACAGTTGGTGCAACCACTCAAGAAGAATACCAAAAACACATTGAAAAAGACGCAGCTCTTTCTCGTCGTTTTGCAAAAGTGACGATTGAAGAGCCAAGTCTAGCTGACAGTATGACTATTTTGCAAGGCTTGAAAGCGACCTATGAGAAACACCATCGTGTGCAAATCACAGATGAAGCTGTCGAAACAGCTGTTAAGATGGCGCATCGTTACTTGACCAGTCGTCACTTGCCAGACTCTGCTATCGACCTCTTAGATGAAGCAGCAGCAACAGTGCAAAACAAATCCAAGCAGGTGAAAGCAGACGAATCCGACTTGACTCCAGCTGACAAGGCCCTGATGGATGGCAAGTGGAAACAAGCTGCCCAGCTAATTGCAAAGGAGCAGGAAGTCCCTGTCTATAAAGACTTGGTAACAGAATCTGAAATTTTGACTACCTTGAGCCGCTTGTCAGGGATCCCAGTCCAAAAGCTGACGCAAACAGATGCTAAGAAATACCTGAACTTGGAAGCGGAGTTGCACAAACGTGTTATTGGCCAAGATCAAGCTGTTTCAAGTATTAGCCGTGCGATTCGCCGAAACCAGTCTGGTATTCGAAGTCACAAGCGTCCAATTGGTTCCTTTATGTTCCTAGGGCCGACAGGAGTCGGTAAAACCGAATTGGCAAAGGCTCTGGCAGAAGTCCTCTTTGATGACGAATCAGCCCTTATCCGCTTTGATATGAGTGAGTATATGGAGAAATTCGCAGCTAGCCGTCTCAATGGAGCTCCTCCGGGCTATGTAGGCTACGAAGAAGGTGGGGAGTTGACCGAGAAGGTTCGCAACAAACCATACTCAGTGCTTCTCTTTGACGAGGTAGAGAAGGCCCACCCAGACATCTTTAATGTTCTCTTGCAGGTTCTGGACGACGGTGTCTTGACAGATAGCAAGGGACGCAAGGTGGACTTTTCAAATACCATTATCATCATGACGTCAAACCTTGGTGCGACGGCTCTTCGTGATGACAAGACGGTCGGCTTTGGGGCCAAGGATATTCGTTTTGACCAGGAAAATATGGAGAAACGAATCTTTGAAGAGCTGAAAAAAACTTATCGACCAGAGTTTATCAACCGTATTGATGAAAAGGTGGTCTTCCATAGTTTGGATAGCGAACACATGCAGGAAATTGTCAAGATCATGGTTAAACCATTGATTGCTAGCCTGGCAGAGAAGGGCATTGACTTGAAACTGCAAGCTTCGGCACTGAAGTTGCTAGCTAGTCACGGTTACAATCCAGAAATGGGAGCCCGTCCACTTCGCAGAACCCTGCAAACAGAAGTGGAAGACAAGTTGGCAGAACTCCTCCTTAAGGGAGAACTGGTAGCAGGCAAGACCCTCAAAATCGGTGTTAAAGCTGGTCAATTAAAATTTGATATTGCTTAAAAATAGAGAATCAGGAGCAATCCTGATTCTTTTTTTGCTACTTTTTTATAAAAAATGATAAAAAACTATTGACAAAACAAAAATATAGTATATAATAAAAACATAGAAAATAAAAATATCAAAAATTATAAAAAGGTAAAATGTTTATGAAAAAGAAAACAGCAGTGGTATTTGGGACCTTTGCCCCTCTTCATCAGGGTCATATCGATCTGATCCAGCGAGCGAAGCGTCAGTGTGACCAGGTCTGGGTAGTCGTTTTAGGCTACGAGGGAAACCGAGGCGAGCAGGTAGGTTTAAGTCTCCAAAAACGATTTCGCTATATCCGAGAGGCTTTTCGGGATGACGAGTTGACCTCTGTCTGCAAACTGGATGAGACCAACCTTCCCCTTTACCCTATGGGCTGGCAGGAGTGGTTGGACCAGATGTTATCGGAGATTTCCTACGATGAAGCCCAGCAAGAACTGATCTTCTTTGTAGGAGAAGCAGACTACCAGCAAGAATTAGCTAAACGTGGCTTTGAGACCGTCTTGCAAGAAAGAAAGTTTGGTATCTCAGCGACTATGATTCGAGAAAATCCAAGCAAATATTGGAAATATATTGCTCAGCCCTTCCGTCGTCAGTTTACAAAGAAAGTGTTGATTATGGGAAGTGCCAGCAATGGGAAGACCACTCTAGCCAAGGATTTGGCAAGGTATTACGATGCGCCGGTTAGCCTGGAATACGCACGTGAGTACCAGATCAAAAACAATGTCCGCGACGATGAATTGACTCCAAAAGATTACTATTATCTTCTTTTAGGGCAGTATGACCAGACCTCTAAGTTAATTGACAGTAATTCCAATCGAGGTCTAGTGATAGCTGACACAAACTCCTTAGTAACCAAGGGCTACTATGATTATTACATGGAGGCTGAGGATCAAGAGGACTTATCAGGAGAAACCTTTGACAATCTCTTTGTTTCGATCTTGGCCAAGGAAAAATGGGACTTGATTCTCTTTGTGCAACCTGTCGGCTCCTATGTCAATGACGGGTTTAGAGATATGACCATGGCAGAAGACCATATTCGTCAAAGTTTTTCCCAGCATTTGGATCAGATGAGGGAGCGCTACTTAGCAAACATTCCACTAGTTTATCTAGCTGAGGATTACCTAGGCAATTATGAAGCAGCCAAAGTAGCTATTGATGCCATTTACCAAGCAGATTAGGAGAAAAATATGAAAAAACTAACTGAAAAAATCACACAATTTATCGAAAACTTTAAAAATGTCCATGCAGAAGCCCGCAAGATCGGTTTTGTAGGAACCATGCACTTGCTCTGGAAAGATCTCTTTGTCGGCCGTAGTCTTTTCCAGTGGTTGTATCTCATCGCTTTGTCAAGTGTTCCCTTGATCTTGGAATTCACGCAAAATACAGAAAGCCATGACTGGCTGAGCTTGTTTGCATCTTGGACTGGGATTGTCTGTGTTATTTTGGTAGCAGAAGGGCGTGCAAGCAATTATCTCTTTGGGGCCATTAACTCGGCTATCTATTTGATTTTAGCTATGAATGCGACTTTTTATGGCGAAGTTTTGACGACTGTTTACTTCTTTGTCATGCAGCCGATTGGTCTCTATGCTTGGCTGTCCAATCGTATCAATGACCAAGGAAAACCAGAAGAATCCCACTTTGAAGCTAAGAAATTATCTGTTCTTGACTGGCTCAAGTACTTGGCCTTGACTGCCATTATCTGGATTGGTATGGGCTTGGCTTATCAAAGTATCAATAGCGCTCGTCCTTTCCGTGATAGTGTTACTGATGCGACCAATGGTGTTGGTCAGCTCTTGATGACACGTCTCTACCGTGAGCAATGGATTTTCTGGATTGCAACCAATCTCTTTAGTATTTATCTCTGGTGGGGTGAAAATATTCACATCCAAGGGATGTACTGGGTTTACACACTCAACAGTCTAGTGGGATGGTACCAATGGACCAAGGCAGTTCGAAAGGAGGCTTAAAATGGTAGATACGAAGATTCCAGCAGGGATGACGGAAAAAGAATATTATGAAATCCATGCCAGTCAGGAGGAGTTTTTAGACTGGTACTACAGGCAGGAACTCCCTCAATATGAAAAACCAAGTGTGACAGTAGATATGGTAGCCTACTGCTTTGTCGAAGGAAAGATCAAGCTCCTGCTGATCCGTCACAAGGCCCACCCTTATCAAAACTGTTTGGCTCTGGTTGGAGGCTTTATGGACAAGGGAGAAGATGCTGCGCATGCCTGTCAGCGTGAGGTGAGAGAAGAAGTCAATCTCGATCTACCTTTAGAAAAAATCGAGCAATTGATGACAGTATCGACTCCCGGTCGTGATCCACGGGGCTGGACGGTGACCATTGCCCACTTGGTGTACCTGCCTAGTCGTGCCTTAGACCTCGTTCAGGCTGGAGACGATGCTAAGGATGTCGTTTTCGTAGATGTGGATTTTCAGACGGGCAAGTGCTTCCTAGAGGAAGTAGAGTTGGAGGAGAGTGCCTTCGCCTTTGACCATTATGCTATTATTCAAGAGTCCATCAAACGAATCCAAGGGCGACTTGACTGGAATCCGACCTTCCTTTATCTGCTGGAAGAGGAGTTCACTGTCTACGAAGGAACTGAACTAGTCAATCTCATCAACCCAGGTCGCCCAATCGTCAGCAATAACTTTCTCGTAAAATACGGCGAATATGTAGAAGAAGTCGGACTCAAACGAGTGCCCAAAAAGAAACCAAGAAAAACCTATCGATTGAAATAAAAAGCGAGGTCGGAACAAAGTTCCCGACCTCTTTGTTTGCCCTTATTAGGTTACTTTGCTGTTGCGACTGTTTTTATTTTAGAACAATGCAAGCGACTATATAAAGTAGGATGTAAAAAAATAGCTCTAATCTAAAAAATTTTCCTATTTTTTCGTTTCGATTACGAATAGAGATAGTAGAGAGAAATTTTTTAAAATAGTTTCTCTAAATAGTTGACAGATTCAAAGCCCAATGTTACAATTATATTACAAAAAGATTTCTTAACATTTCAAAAATGTTACAAAGGAGTAGAAAAATGAAAAAGAAAACCTATATCAAATTGATGGCAGCGACTGTATTGGCTTCTACCTTGCTACTAGGAGCTTGTGGAAATAAAAACGAAACCACTCAAACCAGTAGCTCTGCAAAGACAAGTCAATCATCAAGCTCCAAAGCAGCTTCTTCTAGCAAAGAAAGTAAGACTCAAAAATCTTCAAGCTCAGCTTCATCTGAAAAGGCTCAGGCATCTTCAGGTCAGTCTTCTACAACGGCAGATCAGTCACAAGCGAAACCAGCACCTGAATCAAGACAAGAACAAGCAGCTCCTAGTCAACAAGCCCCTTCTCAGGCTCCGTCAACTCAGCAAGGTTCTCAAGCCCAGTCTAACCAGTCAAGCTATGATCCAACAACTGACCGCAAACTTCAAGACAAGCAAGCAGAACACAACAAACGCTACAAGGGAGTTTTAACCATGGTGGATGGTGACTTCTCAGCTGCAGCAGGTAACTGGAAGGGAGCGAATGGCGAAACGATTACGGTTTCATCAGGAGGGCAATTCACAGTAGAAACTGCAGATGGAAAGAAAGAAAACTATTCTATCAGAGGCTACTCTTACACTCTTGATGATGGCAAGTATAATGCCAAAATCGGTGGAGGAAAAATCATCCAAATTACAACAGGTGCGGATGGTAAAGTTTCAAGCGTTGCCTTGATTCAATAATAGTATCTAGGTTTTCCTAGAATCTAAAAAACCGTAAACTCCAAGCGAGTTACGGTTTTTTCTATTATGCTTTGTTTAATTGCAAGAGGGCTTCAATCTCTGCTAGGGTGTTAGCTTGTGAAATGGCTCCACGAAGTTTGGCAGCTCCAGATGTTCCCCGGAGGTAGTGAGGAGCGAGACCGCGGAATTCACGAACGGCTACGTTTTCTCCTTTGAGGTTAATCAAGCGTTTCAAATGTTCGTAGGCGATTTTCATCTTGTCTTCAAATGTCAAGTCAGGGAGAATTTCTCCTGTTTCAAAGTAGTGGTTGATCTGGTTGAAGAGATAGGGGTTTCCCATGGCTGCGCGACCAATCATGACAGCGTCAGCCCCGACTTCTTCGATACGCTGTTTGGCTTCTTGGACCGTACGGATATCACCATTTGCGATAAATGGAATCTTGGTCAAAGCTTGAGCAACCTTGTGAAGAGTCTCAAGGTCTGCGTGACCTGTGTACATTTGTTCACGGGTACGGCCGTGCATAGCGAGGGCAGAGACACCTGCAGCCTCAGCAGCGAGGGCATTTTCCACGGCTAGGGATGGATCAGACCAGCCAGTGCGCATTTTGACAGTGAGGGGGATATCAAGGACAGATTGGACCTTGTTGATAATAGAGTAGATCTTGTCTGGATCCTTGAGCCACATAGCGCCAGCTTCGTTCTTCACGATTTTGTTAACTGGGCAGCCCATGTTGATATCGACGATATCGGTCTTAGTATTTTCTTGGATGAATTCTGCTGCGCGAGCGAGGCTGTCTTCATCACTACCAAAAAGTTGGATAGAAACTGGGTTTTCGCCTTCATCGATATGAAGCATGTGCAGGGTTTTTTCATTGTTGTATTGGATTCCCTTGTCAGAGACCATTTCCATGACAACAAGTCCTGCACCGAGCTCTTTTGCGATGGTACGAAAGGCTGAGTTAGTCACGCCAGCCATGGGTGCTAAAACAGTACGATTGGGAATCTCAACATTGCCAATCATAAAAGATGTATTAAGATTTGTCACGAATGAGTTCCTCCAAGTCGTTTTCATCAAAGTTATAAGTTGTTTGGCAGAATTGACAAGTGATTTCTGCCCCGTGGTCTTCCTCTTTCATTTCCTCAAGGTCTGAATTTGGAAGGCTGGCAAGAGCGTTCATAAAGCGATCTTTGCTGCAGTCACATTGGAAACGGATTTCTTCTTCAGATAGACGTTTGTAGGATTCGTCACCGTAGATAGCCTTGAGGAGAGCTTCGATATGGTCGTCACTTTCCAGAAGGGTTGAGATGGCTGGCATTTCTTGGATGCGTTTTTCAAAGCGAGCAATCTCCTCGTCCTTGGCTCCTGGCAACACTTGGAGAAGGAAACCTCCGGCAACTTCGACCTTGTCGTCTTTATCCAAAAGAACATTGAGGCCGACTGCTGAAGGGGTTTGTTGGCTTTCAGTCAGGTAGTATGCCAAGTCTTCACCGATTTCCCCAGAGATGAGGGGAGTCATGGAGTTGTAGGGATTTCCAGTACCGTAGTCTGTGATAACGAGAAATTGACCGTTTCCAACAAAAGGTCCGACTAGGACTTCACCCGTTGCAGTCTTTTTGATGTCAACACCTGGATTTTGAACGTAGCCTTTGACGTTTCCCTTGGTATCTGCGACCGTGATGATGGCACCGAGAGAGCTTGTTCCAAGAACTTTAACCGTTAGTTTGGTATTTCCTTTTTCATTAGCTGCGAGAATTTGGCTAGCGATAAGGGTGCGACCAAGTGCGACGGTTGAACTGGCTTGGGTTTGATGTTTTTCTTGAGCAGTGCGGACGGTTTCAGTGCTATCAAGGACAAAAGCACGAAAGGCTCCGCTTTCTGATATAGTTTTAATAATTTTATCCATAGCTACTATTTTAGCATAAAAATGCCCAAAGGGGGAGCTGTGTGTTTGCTGTTTCTGTGGAATAATGACGAGGAAATCAACCTTAAAATAAAATGAGAAACAGATTATTTCAGCATTTGAAAGATTTATGCTATGCTTGAAGGAGAAAATGAAAGGGGTAACAAATGTATTTAGGTGATTTGATGGAAAAAGCCGAATCTGGCCAATTTTTAGTCCTTTCCTTTCTATTACAAGATTCGCAGACAACAGTCAAGGAAGCCATGGAAGAAACAGGTTTTTCAAAGGCGACCTTAACCAAGTATATCTCTCTGATTAACGAAAATGCCTTGGAAAGAGGATTAGAGCTGACCATCCACTTGGAAGATGAAAATCTGCGCTTGTCGATTGGTGCAGCTACCAAGGGGAGAGAGATTCGGAGCTTGTTTCTAGACAATGCCATTAAGTACCAAATTTTGGTTTACCTTCTCTATCACCAACAGTTTCTAGCTCATCAGTTGGCTCAAGAATTGATGATTAGCGAGGCCACGCTTGGTCGCCACTTAGCTAGTCTAAATCAGATTTTGTCAGAGTTTGACTTATCCATCCAAAATGGCCGTTGGCGAGGTCCGGAGCATCAGATTCGCTATTTCTATTTCTGTCTTTTTCGCAAGTTGTGGTCCAGTCAGGAATGGGAAGGACATATGCAGAAGCCAGAGAGAAAGCAGGAGATTGCCAGCTTAGAAGAAATCTGCGGTGCTAGCTTGTCTTCAGGTCAGAAACTGGACTTGGTTCTCTGGGTTCACATCAGTCAACAGCGCCTTCGGGTTAACGCCTGTCAGTTTCAAGTCATAGAAGAAAAAATGCGAGGGTATTTTGACAATATTTTCTACCTTCGTTTGCTGAGAAAGGCTCCGTCCTTTTTTGCTGGGCAACATATCCCTCTAGGAACTGAGGATGGTGAGATGATGGTATTCTTTTCATTTCTCCTTTCCCATCGTATCTTGCCCCTTCATACTATGGAGTATATCCTTGGTTTTGGAGGGCAATTAGCCGATTTGCTGACGCAATTGATTCAAGAGATGAAGAAGGAGGAGCTGCTGGGGGACTATACAGAGGACCATGTCACCTATGAACTCAGCCAGCTTTGTGGTCAAGTTTATCTCTACAAGGGCTATATCTTGCAAGATCAGTACAGATACCAGACAGAGAATCGTCATCCCTATTTGCTGATGGAACATGATTTTAGAGGGACTGCAGAGAGAATTTTTCATGCTATACCTGCCTTTCAGCAGGGGACGGATTTGGATAAGAAAATTCTCTGGGAATGGCTCCAGTTGATAGAGTATATGGCAGAAAATGGTGGCCAACATATGAGGATTGGTCTGGATTTGACATCTGGTTTCCTTGTCTTTTCTAGGATGGCTGCCCTTTTGAAACGGTATTTGGAATACAATCGTTTCATTACTATTGAAGCCTATGACCCCAGTCGACATTATGATTTGTTGATTACCAACAACCCTATTCATAAGAAAGAACAGACTCCGATCTATTATTTAAAAAACGACTTGGATATGGAGGATTTGGCAAAGATTCGTCAGATGCTCTTTGCCTAAAAGACCTGAATTTTCAGGTCTTTTTTGTGAAATTCGCACAATCTCCTCACATTTTTTTAAAATTTAAAAAAAATTGATGAACAAGAAAGCGCTTTATTTTGTATACTAGTTACTGTAAAGAGGGACCCCCTCAAGATTTTATCAGGAGGACAGCACATGTCACAAGAAAAATACATCATGGCCATTGACCAAGGAACGACCAGTTCTCGTGCCATCATTTTTAACAAAAAAGGAGAAAAAGTCAGCTCTAGTCAAAAAGAGTTCACTCAGATTTTCCCTCAAGCAGGTTGGGTAGAGCACAATGCCAATGAAATTTGGAACTCTGTTCAGTCAGTTATCGCGGGTGCTTTCATCGAAAGTGGTGTGAAACCAAGTCAAATCGAAGCAATCGGGATTACCAACCAGCGTGAAACAACTGTCGTCTGGGATAAGAAAACAGGGCTCCCTATCTATAATGCTATCGTTTGGCAATCACGCCAGACAGCACCTCTGGCTGAACAACTAAAAAGCCAAGGTTATGTGGAAAAATTCCATGAAAAGACTGGTTTGATCATTGATGCTTACTTCTCAGCTACCAAGGTTCGTTGGATTTTGGACCATGTAGAAGGCGCTCAAGAGCGAGCAGAAAAAGGAGAATTGCTCTTTGGTACTATCGATACTTGGTTGGTTTGGAAATTGACTGACGGTGCGGCTCACGTAACGGACTACTCCAATGCGGCTCGTACCATGCTTTATAATATTAAAGAACTCAAATGGGATGATGAGATTTTGGAAATCCTCAACATTCCTAAGGCTATGCTTCCAGAAGTTCGTTCTAACTCTGAAATCTACGGCAAGACTGCTCCATTCCATTTCTACGGTGGAGAAGTACCAATTTCAGGTATGGCTGGGGACCAACAGGCAGCCCTCTTCGGTCAGTTGGCCTTTGAACCAGGTATGGTCAAAAATACTTATGGAACAGGTTCTTTCATCATTATGAACACTGGTGAAGAGATGCAGTTGTCTGAAAACAACCTTTTGACAACGATTGGTTATGGAATCAACGGCAAGGTTTACTATGCCTTGGAAGGTTCTATCTTCATCGCAGGAAGTGCCATTCAGTGGCTTCGTGATGGACTTCGCATGGTTGAAAATTCACCAGAGTCTGAAAAATATGCTCTCAATTCTCACAACAATGACGAAGTTTATGTCGTACCTGCCTTTACAGGTCTAGGTGCTCCATATTGGAACCAAAATGCTCGTGGTTCGGTCTTTGGCTTAACTCGTGGAACAAGCAAAGAAGACTTTATCAAGGCTACTCTGCAATCCATCGCTTACCAAGTACGTGACATCATCGATACCATGCAGGTGGATGCGCAGACTGCTATTCAAGTCCTCAAAGTCGATGGTGGTGCTGCTATGAACAACTTCCTCATGCAGTTCCAGGCTGACATTTTGGGAATCGATATTGCCCGTGCTAAAAACTTGGAAACAACTGCCTTAGGTGCAGCCTTCCTAGCTGGTTTGGCAGTGGGTTACTGGAAGGATTTGGACGAGTTGAAACTCTTGAACGAGACAGGAGAACTCTTTGAGCCATCCATGAACGAATCGCGCAAGGAACAACTCTACAAGGGCTGGAAGAAGGCTGTGAAAGCAACGCAAGTCTTTGCGGAAATCGATGACTAATACTGGAAGAATAAAGCGACTCAGTTAGAAAGTGTGTAAATATGGAATTTTCAAAGAAAACACGTGAATTGTCAATTAAAAAAATGCAGGAACGCACCCTGGATCTCTTGATTATTGGTGGGGGGATTACAGGAGCTGGTGTAGCTTTGCAGGCTGCAGCCAGTGGTCTTGACACTGGTTTGATTGAAATGCAGGACTTCGCAGAAGGAACATCTAGCCGTTCAACAAAATTGGTCCACGGAGGTCTGCGTTACCTCAAACAATTCGACGTGGAAGTGGTATCAGATACAGTTTCTGAACGTGCAGTGGTTCAACAAATCGCTCCACATATTCCAAAACCAGATCCAATGCTCTTGCCAGTTTACGACGAAGATGGAGCGACCTTTAGCCTCTTCCGTCTCAAAGTAGCCATGGACTTGTACGACCTTTTGGCAGGTGTCAGCAATACGCCAGCTGCTAACAAGGTCTTGAGCAAAGAAGAAGTCTTGGAACGCCAGCCAAACTTGAAGAAAGAAGGCTTGGTAGGAGGTGGGGTTTACCTTGACTTCCGTAATAACGATGCGCGTCTCGTGATTGAAAACATCAAACGTGCCAATCAAGACGGTGCCCTCATTGCCAACCACGTTAAGGCAGAAGGCTTCCTCTTTGACGAAAGTGGCAAGATTACAGGTGTTGTAGCTCGTGATTTGTTGACAGACCAAGTCTTTGAAATCAAGGCTCGTTTGGTTATCAATACGACAGGTCCTTGGAGTGACAAGGTACGTAATTTGTCTAATAAGGGAACGCAATTCTCACAAATGCGTCCAACCAAGGGAGTTCACTTGGTGGTTGACTCTAGTAAGATCAAGGTTTCACAGCCAGTTTACTTTGACACAGGTTTGGGAGATGGCCGGATGGTCTTTGTTCTCCCCCGTGAAAACAAGACCTACTTTGGTACAACCGATACAGACTACACAGGTGATTTGGAACATCCAAAAGTGACGCAGGAAGATGTGGATTATCTACTTGGCATTGTTAACAACCGCTTCCCAGAAGCAAACATCACCATTGATGATATCGAAAGTAGCTGGGCTGGTCTTCGTCCATTGATCGCAGGCAATAGCGCTTCTGACTACAACGGCGGAAATAACGGAACCATTAGCGACGAAAGCTTCAATAGCTTGATTGCGACTGTCGAGGCTTATCTATCGAAAGAAAAATCGCGTGAAGATGTTGAGTCTGCTGTCAGCAAGCTTGAAAGCAGCACATCTGAGAAACATTTGGACCCATCTGCCGTTTCACGTGGTTCGAGCTTGGACCGTGATGACAATGGCCTGTTGACCCTTGCTGGTGGTAAAATCACAGACTACCGTAAGATGGCTGAAGGGGCTATGGAGCGCGTGGTTGATATCCTCAAAGCAGAATTTGACCGTAGCTTTAAACTGATCAACTCGAAGACTTATCCTGTTTCAGGTGGAGAATTGAACCCAGCAAATGTGGACTCAGAAATTGAGGCCTTTGCTCAACTTGGAGTTTCACGTGGTTTGGATAGCAAGGAAGCTCACTATCTCGCAAATCTTTACGGTTCAAATGCACCGAAGGTCTTCGCCCTTGCTCACAGCTTGGAACAGGCGCCAGGACTCAGCTTGGCAGACACCTTGTCCCTTCACTATGCAATGCGCAATGAATTGGCTCTTAGCCCAGTTGACTTCCTCCTTCGTCGTACCAACCACATGCTCTTTATGCGTGATAGTTTAGATAGCATCGTTGAGCCAGTTCTGGATGAAATGGGACGATTCTATGATTGGACCGAAGAAGAAAAAGCAGCCTACCGTGCGGATGTTGAAGCAGCACTTGCTAACAACGATTTAGCGGCATTAAAAAATTAAGAAAAACTAGAAGAGAGGGAGGTAAGCTTTCCTTGCCTTCTCTCTCCTTCTTTTAAATGGAGACAACGATATGATGAAAGAATTATTTGGAGAATTTTTGGGGACTTTGATCCTTATCCTCCTAGGAAATGGTGTTGTAGCAGGTGTGGTTCTTCCCAAAACCAAGAGTAACAATTCAGGATGGATCGTCATCACGATGGGATGGGGGATCGCCGTTGCGGTTGCCGTCTTTGTATCTGGCAAACTTAGTCCTGCACACTTAAACCCAGCTGTGACGTTTGGTGTAGCCTTAAAAGGTGACTTGCCTTGGGCTTCGGTATTCCCATATATCCTAGCTCAGTTCGCTGGAGCGATGCTTGCTCAAATTTTAGTTTGGTTGCAATTCAAACCGCACTATGAAGCAGAAGAAAATGCAGGCAATATCCTAGCGACCTTTAGTACTGGACCAGCAATCAAAAATACTGTGTCAAACTTGATCAGTGAAATTCTTGGAACCTTTGTTTTGCTCTTGACAATCTTTGCCTTGGGACTCTATGACCTTCAGGCAGGATTAGGGACCTTTGCAGTGGGGACCTTGATTGTCGGTATCGGTCTTTCACTAGGTGGGACAACGGGTTATGCCTTGAACCCAGCTCGTGACCTTGGACCTCGTATCATGCACAGCATTCTTCCAATTCCAAACAAGGGAGATGGAGACTGGTCTTATGCTTGGATTCCTGTTGTAGGACCTATTGTTGGTGCGGCCTTAGCAGTTCTCGTATTTTCACTTTTCTAAGATAAAAGAGTTATTGGCAACAGAGTTTGAGATGGAAATCTCAGGCTCTTTTTTGATGGCCAAAACATTAATATTTTAACTTATCTTAAAATAAGCTAAAACCAATTTTTAAGTTATGGTAAACAGTTGAAAAAAAGGTTGATAAAGTGGTAAAATGTTAGGAAGATAAGATGCTAACAATACATACTGATAGTTAATAGAAATAATATATTAATGGATAGCTTATGAAAAAACAACGAAATTTACATGTATTCTTAGGCCGGACGGCTCTATATTTTGTAATCTTGCTTGGTTTGCTTTATTTTTTTAGTTACCTTGGTCAGAGCCAAGGCACCTTTATTTATAATGAGTTCTAGTTTAAAGGAGAAGAGGAACAGTGTTTAATAAACCGATAAAAGATATGATTGAAACGATTGAGCACTTTGCTCAAACGCAACCAACATATCCTGTCTACAATGTTTTAGGTCAAGAACATACTTATGGTGATCTGAAGGCTGATTCGGATAGTTTGGCTGCAACCATCGATCAACTAGGCTTGCCTGAGAAATCTCCAGTCGTCGTTTTTGGCGGACAGGAATATGAGATGTTGGCTACCTTTGTAGCGCTAACTAAGTCAGGTCATGCCTACATTCCAATTGATAGCCATTCGGCCTTGGAACGGGTAGCTGCTATCGTAGAAGTTGCAGAGCCAAGCTTGATTATTGCCATCTCAGATTTTCCATTAGAGCAAACTAGCACAGCGATGCTGAATTTGGAGCAAGTCCATGAAGCTTTTGCTCAAGCTTCCAGCTACGAGATGACCCATCCAGTCAAGGGGGATGACAACTACTACATCATCTTTACTTCTGGTACGACTGGTAAGCCTAAGGGAGTGCAGATTTCCCAGGATAATCTCCTCAGCTTTACCAACTGGATGATTACAGATAAGGAATTTGCGACGCCAAGTCGTCCACAAATGCTGGCTCAGCCCCCTTATTCTTTTGACCTATCTGTCATGTATTGGGCGCCAACCTTGGCACTGGGTGGTACGCTTTTCGCTCTTCCTTCAGCCATTACTCAGGACTTCAAAAAACTCTTTGCGACAATTTTTTCCTTGCCCATTGCTATCTGGACCTCAACACCGTCCTTTGCAGATATGGCCATGTTGTCAGAAGACTTTAATAGTGAGAAAATGCCAGGAATCACGCATTTCTACTTTGATGGGGAAGAATTAACTGTCAAAACAGCTCAAAAACTGCGTGAGCGTTTCCCAAATGCCCGTATCATCAATGCCTACGGCCCGACAGAAGCGACAGTGGCTTTATCGGCAGTGGCAATTACAGATGAGATGCTAGAAACTATGAAACGTCTACCAATCGGCTATACCAAGGCGGATTCTCCGACCTTTATCATTGATGGGGAAGGTAAGAAAGTTCCAAATGGTGAACAGGGAGAAATCATCATTTCTGGACCAGCTGTTTCAAAAGGCTATATGAATAATCCTGAAAAAACGGCAGAAGCTTTCTTTGAGTTCGAAGGTCTTCCAGCCTACCACACAGGGGATGTAGGAACCATGACAGATGAGGGCTTGCTTCTCTATGGTGGACGAATGGATTTCCAGATTAAGTTTAATGGTTATCGCATTGAGCTGGAAGATGTCTCTCAAAACCTCAACAAGTCTCGCTTTATCGAGTCGGCTGTTGCTGTCCCACGTTATAACAAGGACCACAAGGTACAAAATCTACTGGCCTATGTCATCCTAAAAGACGGTGTCCGTCAGCAGTTTGAGCGTGATATCGATATTACCAAGGCTATCAAGGAAGACCTAGCAGATATCATGATGTCCTATATGATGCCGTCTAAGTTTCTCTATCGAGACAGTTTACCACTAACGCCTAATGGTAAAATTGATATCAAGGGCTTGATTAACGAGGTAAACAGTAGATGATGGAGCTTTATAAACAGCTACCTCATTTGGAACCTTATGGTGATCTTCAGTACTTTTTATACGTAATTGCTGCGACTTTACCTATCTTTATTGGTCTTTTTTTCAAGAAACGTTTTGCCTTGTACGAGGTGCTCGTTAGTCTCTTCTTTATCGTCACCATGTTGGTCGGTGGAAAGACGAATCAAATAATCGCTCTTATCCTTTATGTTATCTGGCAAGTACTTCTTGTATCTTTCTACAAAAGGTACAGGAAACAACGGGATAGTAAATGGATATTTTACCTGGTTAGCTTTTTATCCCTATTGCCAATCGTCTTTGTGAAAGTATCTCCTGCTATTCATGGACCTCAATCTTTGTTTGGATTTTTAGGGATTTCTTACTTGACCTTTCGTGCAGTTGGGGTTATCGTTGAGTTGAGAGACGGTGTCATCAAGGAATTAACGATCTGGCAATTCTTACGTTTTCTTCTCTTTATGCCGACTTTCTCAAGTGGTCCCATTGATCGTTTTAAACGCTTCAATGAAAATTACGAGACCATTCCTGAGCGGGATGAGCTGATGGATATGCTAGAAGAGGCTGTCAAATATATCATGCTTGGCTTCCTCTACAAGTTTATCTTGGCTCACATTTTAGGAGAGACATTATTGCCTCCGCTGAAAAATTTGGCCTTGCAGACAGGTGGTTTCTTTAACCTCTACGCTTTAGCGGTCATGTACACCTTTGGTCTGGAGCTCTTCTTTGACTTTGCGGGCTACTCTATGTTTGCCTTAGCCATTTCAAACTTGATGGGGATTCATAGTCCTATCAACTTTAACAAGCCCTTTTTGTCAAGGGATTTAAAAGAGTTTTGGAATCGCTGGCATATGAGTCTGTCTTTCTGGTTCCGTGATTTTGTCTTTATGCGGATGGTCATGGTGTTGACCAGAAAGAAGGTCTTTAAAAATCGCAATGTGACCTCAAGTGTAGCCTATATTCTCAATATGCTGATTATGGGATTTTGGCATGGTGTGACCTGGTACTATATCGCCTACGGGCTTTTTCATGGGATTGGGCTAGTCATCAATGACGCTTGGGTTCGTAAGAAAAAAGCGCTCAATAAAGAACGGAAAAAAGCTGGAAAGGGTTCCTTACCTGAGAATCGCTGGATTCAGTTACTTGGCATGGTTGTCACCTTCCATGTCGTGATGGTTTCATTCTTAATCTTTTCTGGATTTTTGAATGATTTATGGTTTAAAAAATAAAAGGATGTAAAAAATGGATATCAAATCAGAAGTTATTGAAATTATTGATGAGTTGTTTATGGAAGATGTTTCTGACATGATGGATGAAGATCTTTTTGATGCCGGTGTCTTGGATAGCATGGGAACGGTTGAATTGATTGTGGAGATTGAAAACCGTTTTGACATTCGTGTTCCAGTGACGGAGTTCGGTCGTGATGACTGGAATACGGCTAATAAAATCGTAGAAGGTATTACGGAGTTGAAGAATGCTTAAACGCTTGTGGCTGATCTTCGGGCCTATCTTCATTGCTGGATTTTTGGTTCTTCTACTCATCTTTTTTTATCCAGGTACAACAAGCCATAATCTGACGGAGGAGAAATATTCGGCGGCTTCTGTTAGTGCAGAGAGTTTTAAAGAGAGAAGCCAAAAAGTAAGGGCTCTTACGGATCCAAATATGCGTTTTATTCCTTTTCTAGGGTCCAGTGAATGGATTCGATTTGATAGTGTCCATCCAGCTGTTTTAGCGGAAAAATACCATCGTCCCTATCGTCCTTACTTTCTAGGTCAAGCAGGAGCAGCCTCTCTCAATCAATATTTTGGCCTACAGCAAATTTTGCCAGAAATAGAGAATAAGCAGGCTGTATTTGTGATTTCGCCTCAGTGGTTTACGGAGACAGATTATGAACCCGCAGCGTTTCAGAGATTTTTTAACAGTGACCAATTGACAGCTTTTTTGGGAAATCAATCTGGTGACATTGCTGCAAAGCATGCGGCTATTCGATTGTTAAAGCAGAATCCTAATGTTGCATTAAAAGGCATTGTTCAAAAACTGTCAAAGGGTGAAGAATTATCAGATGTTGATCAGGTTGCTATTGATCTTTTTGCGCGATTCAACGAAAAACAATCCGCTCTCTTTGGACAATTCTCCATTCGAGGACAACTCAAGTACAAGGAACACGTGGAGAACTATTTAAAAGATCTTCCGGATCAATTTTCTTATGAGGAGTTAGAAAAAATTGTTCGTAAGGACGCAGAAGCAAATACGACCAATAACGATATGGGGATGGAAAATCATTTCTATACGAGAGAGATTCAAAAGGATTTAAAAAAATGGGAAGGATATCAAAAAAATTACAACTTCCTCAAGTCCTCTGAATATAATGATTTGCAGCTGGTCCTCAATCAATTTGCTAAGTCGAATGTCAATGTGCTCTTTGTCATTCAGCCGGTTAACAAGAAGTGGATGGAGTACACAGGGCTCAGCGAAGAGATGTACCAGCATGCAGTGGAGAAAATTCGTTACCAATTAGAAAGTCAGGGTTTTACCAATATTGCTGATTTTTCAAAAAATGGAGGGGACCCTTATTTTGTTAAGGATACCATTCATCTAGGATGGTTAGGTTGGCTGGCTTTTGATAAGGTTGTCAATCCTTTCTTGACGGATCCGAAACCAGCTCCAGACTACAAGATGAATGACCGCTTCTTTAGCAAGGACTGGGCGACCTATGATGGGAATATCAAAGATTTCCAATAAAATAAGCTAAAAGTTTGGGA
Organism: Streptococcus oralis subsp. oralis; assembly: GCF_002096495.1. Lineage (GTDB taxonomy): Bacteria > Bacillota > Bacilli > Lactobacillales > Streptococcaceae > Streptococcus > Streptococcus oralis_CU. The sequence continues at coordinate 87,949 of NZ_NCUO01000011.1, forward strand.
TTTAAACCCAAGCTTTTTTGTTTAAATGGCGAATATTTAAGATGAAAATAGGTCGAAAGTTTCAAAATTTTTAGAAATAGCGTATAATATAAAAGAGAAAAAGAAAAGAAAGGGATTTTAAAATGAACAAACGTTCTTTGTTACCTGTCTTGTCGACAGCCCTGTTAGCTCCAGCCTTCTTAGCTGGACAAGTCTATGCTGAAGAAGCAACAACTCCTGCAGAAAGTTCAGCTGTCGTAGTGACTCCTGCTACGTCGGCGACTCCAGCTCCTGTTGAGAGCCCTGCGGTACCGGAAACTTCGGCAACTTCAGAAGCAGTTGCACCTGCAGAAGCTCCGTCAGCTCCTGTTGAATCTCCTAAAAGCGAAGAAAAGGACACCGTTATCTTGCACACCAATGATGTCCACGGTCGTATCGTAGAGGAAAAGGGAGTTATTGGAGATGCTAAATTAGCGACTGTCATCGAGCAGGAACGTGCGAAATCAAATCAAAATACTCTAGTTGTTGATGCGGGAGATGCTTTCCAAGGTTTACCGATTTCCAACTCTACGAAGGGTGAAGCGCGTGCTGAAATTCTTAATAAGATGCAGTATGATGCCATGGCAGTAGGAAACCATGAGTTTGACTTTGGTTTGGACGAAGCTAAGAAATACAAGGAAATCTTGAAATTCCCATTACTTAGCTCAAATACTTATGTCAATGGAGCTCGTCTTTTTGAAGCTTCTACAATCGTTGATAAAGATAAGACTGTGGAAGGTGATGAGTTTGTTGTAATCGGCGTGACAACACCTGAAACAGCTACCAAAACTCACCCTAAAAATGTCAAAGGGGTAACCTTTACAGATCCAATCTCCGAGGTGAATAAGGTTATCGAAGAAGTCCAAGCCAAGGCTCGTGCAGAAGGTAAGGACTACAAACACTATGTTGTGCTTGCTCACCTCGGTGTAGATACCACAACTCCAGTCGAATGGCGTGGTTCAACTTTGGCAGAAGCTCTCTCTAAAAATCCTCGTCTTAAAGGCAAACGTGTGACAGTTATTGATGGGCATTCTCATACGGTAGCTTCCACAACTTATGGCGACAATGTTACCTATAACCAAACAGGAAGCTACCTTCATAATGTTGGGAAGGTTATCTACAAATCACGTCAGCTTTTGGGTAATCCAACTCAGATTCCGGCTGCTGATGCTAAAAAATTACCAGCCAATCCAACAGTTGAAAAACTAGTCAAAGACATTAAACAAAAATACGATGCTGAAAATGCTGTTGAAGTCGTTTCAAACAGCCCTGTAGAACTAAACGGTGATCGTGAAAATGTTCGGGTTCGTGAAACCAACCTCGGAAACGTCGTGGCAGACTCTCTCTATCAATATGGTCAAACAGGATTTAGCCATCCGACAGACATCGCTGTGACAAATGGTGGTGGTTTGCGTGAAACCATTGCAAAAGGCAAACCGATCACTAAAGGAAATGTCATTGCCGTTCTTCCATTTGGGAATACTATCTCACAAATCCAAGTGACGGGGCAACAAGTTTTGGATATGTTTGAAAAATCACTCGGATCTATCTTGCAGGTCGATAAGGATGGCAAGAAGGTCTTGGATGAGAACGGACAACCATTGCTAGAACCAAGTGGTGGCTTCTTGCAAGTTTCAGGTGTGAAGGTCTACTATGATACCAACCTCCCATCAGGCAAACGTGTCTTGGCTATCCAGGTTAAAAACCGTGCGACTGGTCGTTATGATCTCCTGGACCTCGCAAAAACTTACTATCTTGCAACCAATGATTTCCTAGCTGCGGGTGGTGATGGCTACACGATGTTAGGTGGTGCGCGAGAAGAAGGTCCTTCTATGGATGCAGCCTTTGAAGAGTATCTTAAAACAGCTGATTTGACCCAGTATGAAAAGATCAATCCGAACTCACGGACGATTTCTGTGGATTCTACAACCTTTAGTCTGCCGGTAGAAACGCCTCAAACGAATGCGGCTGCTAACGATGCGACTACAAATGTGCCATTGACTTATGAGGTGGCAGGTCAATTTAGCAAGAAGGCAGTTGTCTCAGAAAAAGCCCTCCCAAATACAGGAAGCGAACAGTCCATCTTCTTGCTCTTGATGGGAATGGTAGCTGGTTTGGCAGGGATCTTATCGAGCCGAAAACCAAAGCAAAAATAGGTTAAATTTTACATCTAGAAGAGTCTAAGGAAACGTTTTTACGCCTTTTTCCCTTGACTCTTTTTTGGTTTATGATATAATTAACCAGTAAAGAATCGGTGACTATCTCTATTTTTTACGAAAAGATAGCTAGGGAAGGAGTAACACATGAGACAGCTTGCACAGGAAATCGATAACTTTTTAAACGAGGTGATCTTGAGATCTGAGAACCAGCATGAAATTCTGATTGGGCATTGCACAAGTGACGTAGCCTTGACCAATACTCAGGAACACATCCTCATGCTCTTGTCAGAAGAATCCCTAACCAACTCGGAGTTGGCCCGTCGCCTTAATGTCAGTCAGGCGGCAGTGACCAAGGCTATCAAATCTTTGGTCAAAGAGGGCATGTTAGAGACATCCAGAGATCCAAAGGATGCGCGTGTGATTTTTTACCAACTGACAGAACTAGCTCGACCAGTGGCAGAGGAACACCACCATCATCATGAACACACGCTCTTAGCCTATGAACAAGTAGCAAGTCAGTTTACTCCAAATGAACAAGAAGTTATCCAGCGGTTTTTAACTGCTTTAGTAGGAGAAATCAAATAATGCGGTATATTACAGTAGAGGACTTGTCTTTCTATTATGACAAAGAGCCTGTCCTCGAGCACATCAACTACAGTGTTGATAGCGGGGAGTTTGTCACCCTGACTGGTGAAAATGGAGCTGCCAAGACGACGCTTATCAAGGCGAGTCTAGGCATCTTGCAGCCAAGATTTGGCAAGGTAACCATCTCAAAGACAAATACTCATGGGAAAAAACTTAGGATAGCCTATCTTCCCCAGCAGATAGCCAGTTTTAATGCTGGTTTTCCAAGTACGGTTTATGAATTTGTCAAGTCGGGCCGCTATCCTCGAAAGGGCTGGTTTCGTCGTTTGAACGCCCATGATGAGGAGCATATCAAGGCCAGTCTAGACTCAGTTGGTATGTGGGAACACCGTGACAAACGAATTGGCTCCCTTTCGGGAGGGCAAAAGCAACGAGCAGTGATTGCTCGGATGTTTGCTTCTGACCCAGATATCTTTGTCCTGGATGAGCCGACAACAGGGATGGATGCTGGAAGCAAAAATGAATTTTACGAACTCATGCACCATAGTGCCCACCATCATGGCAAGGCTGTTTTGATGATTACCCATGACCCTGAGGAGGTCAAGGACTATGCGGATCGCAATATTCATCTAGTTCGTAACCAAGATTCGCCATGGCGTTGTTTTAACGTTCACGAAAGCGACCAGGAGGTGGACCATGCTTAGTTTGTTATCCTATGACTTTATGCAGCGTGCCTTCTTGGCGGTCATTGCCATGAGTCTCTTTTCTCCAGTTCTTGGGACCTTCCTTATCTTACGTCGTCAGAGTCTCATGAGCGATACCCTCAGTCACGTTTCTCTATCAGGGGTAGCCTTTGGTCTGGTTTTGGGGATTTCTCCAACTATTTCAACCATTGCTATTGTCTTGATCGCTGCTGTCTTTCTGGAGTATCTCCGTACAGTCTATAAGAACTTTATGGAAATCGGGACTGCCATCCTCATGTCAACAGGACTTGCAGTGTCTCTTATCGTGATGAGTAAGGGCAAAAGTTCGAGCTCCATGAGTTTAGACCAGTATCTCTTTGGGTCTATTGTGACTATTAGCCAGGAGCAGGTGATGTTCCTCTTTGCCATTGCGGCGGTCGTTTTACTCTTGACTTTCTTATTCTTGCGACCAATGTATATCCTGACCTTCGATGAGGACACGGCTTTTGTAGATGGACTTCCAGTGCGGACCATGTCTATCCTCTTTAACATGGTGACAGGGGTGGCCATTGCCCTTATGATTCCAGCTGCAGGAGCCCTTTTGGTGTCGACCATTATGGTCTTGCCAGCTAGCATTGCCCTTCGTCTGGGGAAAAACTTCAAATCCGTTATGTTACTAGCCAGCGCTATTGGCTTTTTGGGAATGGTGGCAGGTCTCTATATTTCCTACTATGCGGAAACACCTGCCAGCGCTAGTATCACCATTATCTTTGTAGCTGTCTTTTTGTTAGTCAGTCTACTGAAACGTTTTATCAAATAGGAGAATGAAATGAAAAAACTGAGCTTACTACTGGCTAGTCTATGTGCCCTGTTTTTAGTGGCTTGTTCCAATCAAAAACAGGCAGATGGGAAACTAAATATCGTGACAACCTTTTACCCTGTCTACGAATTTACCAAGCAAGTCGCAGGAGATACTGCTAATGTAGAACTTCTAATCGGTGCTGGTACAGAACCCCATGAGTATGAACCGTCTGCCAAGGCAGTTTCCAAAATCCAAGATGCAGATACCTTTGTCTATGAAAATGAAAACATGGAAACTTGGGTTCCAAAATTGTTAGAATCCTTGGATAAGAAAAAAGTGAAAACCATCAAGGCGACAGGTGATATGCTCCTCTTGCCAGGTGGTGAGGAAGAAGAGGAAGGGCATGATCATGGTGGTGAAGGTCACCATCACGACTACGATCCCCATGTTTGGCTATCACCAGTTCGTGCCATTAAACTAGTAGAACATATCCGTGACAGCTTGTCAGCAGATTATCCTGATAAAAAAGAGACTTTTGAGAAGAATGCAGCTGCCTATATTGAAAAATTGCAAGCATTGGATAAGGCCTACACAGATGGCTTGTCTCAAGCCAAACAAAAGAGCTTTGTGACCCAGCACGCTGCCTTTAACTACCTTGCCTTGGACTACGGTCTCAAGCAAGTATCCATCTCAGGTCTCTCACCAGATGCAGAACCATCAGCAGCACGTTTGGCAGAATTGACAGAGTATATTAAGAAAAACAAGATTTCTTATATCTACTTTGAAGAAAATGCCTCACAAGCCCTAGCTAATACACTCTCAAAAGAAACAGGTGTCAAACTAGACGTGCTCAATCCGCTAGAAAGTCTAACAGAAGAAGCAACCAAGGCTGGTGAGGACTATATCTCCGTGATGGAGAAAAACCTCAAGGCTTTGAAACAGACAACGGACCAAGAAGGACCGGAAATCGAGCCAGAGAAGGAAGAAAATACCAAGACAGTTCACAATGGTTACTTTGAGGATGCAGATGTCAAAGACCGTACCTTGAGTGACTATGTAGGCAACTGGCAGTCGGTCTATCCTTTCCTTGAAGATGGTACGTTTGATCAAGTCTTTGACTACAAGGCTAAGTTGACTGGCAAGATGACCAAGGATGAGTACAAGGCCTACTATAGAAAAGGCTATCAGACAGATGTGACTAAAATCAACATTACGGACAACACTATGGAATTTGTTCAAGGTGGACAAAGTAAGAAATTTACGTATAAGTATGTCGGCAAGAAAATCTTGACTTATAAGAAAGGCAATCGTGGCGTGCGTTTCCTCTTTGAAGCGACAGATGCGGACGCTGGACAGTTCAAGTATGTTCAGTTTAGTGACCACAATATCGCCCCAGTCAAGGCAGAACATTTCCATATCTTCTTTGGAGGCACCAGCCAAGAAGCCCTCTTTGAGGAGATGGATAACTGGCCAACCTATTACCCAGATAACCTATCTGGCCAAGAAATCGCCCAAGAAATGTTGGCGCATTGATGCAAGAGAGAATCCCGCAAATCTGCGGGATTTTTTGCTAGAAACGATTATCTGAGTAGGTTGTGGGCGCTATAGTACTACAGCTGTGCTGTTCACAATGTGATAAAGAGGTCATTTTCTACTGGCTGATTCTCACTAGCTGGCGAATGCAAAAGCTACGATTGTACAAATTATAGAATCTTTTCAGGGGATTTAGGAAGGGAGCTTAGTCATATTGACGCTGCTATCGCTTTTTGTTATAGTCAAGGAGAGAGCGGTCTGGAACACTAGTTTATTCACAGTCTGTGGATAAGTCTAGGGGAAAATGACATATAACTCAGGGTGTTGAAGCACCCTGATACTAGTTCCGTACATTAGTAACTTGCTAGAGAGCTAGTAGAAACCCTAGTACAGAGCTGTTTGACAAAGGTCTGTTTAGGGGTGAAGGCCTCTAAGTCTAAGAGCTGGATTTTGGAGAAACTAGTTTTTAGGCATGTTTTCTTATCCACAAGTTGTGGATAATTTTGTGAACAAGAGAAAGAGATGTGAGATGATGACGAACATAAAACCGCATGGACCATTACCAAGTCAGGCCCAGCTGGATTATTTAGAGGATGAACTAGCTGCCTTTATCCATTTTGGTCCCAATACCTTTTATGACCAGGAATGGGGAAGTGGGCAAGAGGATCCTATGCGTTTTAACCCGACTAAGTTGGATGCGCGTGAATGGGTTCGAGTGCTTAAAGAAACGGGTTTTAAAAAGCTGATTTTGGTGGTGAAGCACCACGATGGCTTTGTTCTCTACCCGACATCCCACACAGATTATTCGATCAAGGCTAGTCCTTGGAGGGATGGAAAGGGGGACTTGCTCCTTGAAGTTTCCCAAGCTGCAACTGAGTTTGACATGGATATGGGAGTTTATTTATCTCCTTGGGATGCCCATAGTCCCCTCTATCATGTGGACCGAGAAGCGGACTACAATGCCTATTATCTGGATCAGTTGAAGGAAATCTTGTCAAATCCTGCCTATGGGAATGCCGGCAAGCTCACTGAGGTGTGGATGGATGGTGCTCGAGGCGAAGGGGCCCAGAAGGTCAACTATGAGTTTGAGACTTGGTTTGAAACCATTCGTGACTTGCAGGGCGATTGTTTGATTTTCTCAACTGAGGGAACTAGTATTCGCTGGATTGGCAATGAACGAGGCTATGCAGGGGATCCCTTGTGGCAAAAAGTCAAGCCAGACCAGTTAGGAACAGAGGCGGAATTAGATTATCTACAGCACGGAGACCCCTTTGGGACGCTATTTTCAATCGGTGAGGCAGATGTTTCTCTTCGGCCGGGCTGGTTTTACCATGAGGATCAGGACCCCAAGTCTCTCGAGGAATTGGTCGAAATCTACTTTCACTCGGTGGGTCGGGGTACACCTCTCTTACTCAATATTCCGCCAAACCAAGATGGACTCTTTGACGAAAAGGATATCCGGCGACTGTATGAATTTGCTGCCTACCGTGACGAGCTCTATAAAGAAGATTTGGCTTTGGGAGCCAAGGTATACGGCCCTGCTCTATCACCAGACTTTGCTTGTCATCATCTGACAGATGGACTGGAGGCTAGTTCTTGGGCAAGTGATGCAGAGTTGCCAATCCAATTAGAGCTTGATTTAGGATCACCTAAAACTTTTGATGTGATTGAGTTAAGAGAAGATTTGAAGTTGGGGCAACGCATCGCTGCTTTCCATGTTCAGGTAGAGTTGAATGGTGTCTGGCAGGAGTTTGGATCTGGTTATACTGTTGGCTACAAACGTCTCTTACGAGGATCAGTCGTTGAGGCGCAGAAGATACGCGTGACCATTACAGAGGCACAGGCTTTGCCTTTGTTGACCAAGATTTCACTCTATAAAACACCTACCTTGTCGAAAAAAGAAACTGTTCAGCAACTAGAGTTTTCAGAAAAAATTCTCGCTGTGACCAAGGGAGAAAATGTCCACTTTACAGTGAAGCGCATAGAATTTAGCAGTCCTTTAGAAGCTAAGATTTCGATTCAACCAGGGACAGGTGTGCATGGTGTCGCCTATCGGGACGAGATTCAAGTCCTTACGTTTCAAGCTGGTGAGACTGAAAAAAGGCTGACGCTACCAACCTTGTATTTTGCAGGAGATAAAAGCTTAGATTTTTATCTGAATTTGACAGTAGAGAGTCAGCTGGTTGACCAGCTTCAGGTCCAAGTTTCATAAAAGAAGAACCTTTGCGCGATGCAAAGGTTCTTTTGGTTAGGAGTGATTTGGTAGCCAGCTGAGGGTGAAGGTCAGTTGCTCAGCTTTCAAGAGGTCTTGGTGTTGAAGGCTAGATACTATGGTCTTGTCCAGTCGGCATTCTTTGACAAAGTTGAAATGGCTGTGGTTTTGCTCGGCATGGATATCCAGCCATTTATTTTCCTTAGCCAGGTAGATACGGAGGTGATCAAAGAGAGGGATTCCGAGGTCGTAACTGGGTTTTCCTGGACAGGTCGGATAGAATCCGAGAGCTGACCAGATATACCAAGCAGAGAGACTGCCATTGTCCTCATCGCCAGGATAGGCTTGCCAGCTGGGGTGAAAGGCTTTCTGACGTATCGACTTGATGAGTAGAGCAGTGTAGTCTGGATAGTTGCTATAGCGAAAGAGATATGGAATGTGGAAGCTAGGCTGGTTGGAAATGGCGATTTGCCCAAAAGGAGCGGTAGCCATCTCGCTCATCTCGTGAATCTCGTAACCATAGCCAGTCGTCTCAAAGAGAGGAGCGTCCTGACAGGCTTTCAAAAGATAATTGCTGAAGGCTTCTTTTCCACCCATAAGCTGGATTAAGCCTGGGATGTCATGGAGGACGCCTAAAGTCGCTTGAATGGCAGAGCATTCGGCGTAGTCGCGTCCCCAACTATAGGGAGAGAAGTCAGGGCGGAAGTTGCCTTGGCTGTCTCGCGCACGCATGTAACCTGTCTTAGCGTCAAATAGATGGCGGTAATTTTGAGACGCAGTTCTATAAGTTTCCGCGATGTCATTCTGACCAAGCTTTTCGGCACAGCTAGCGATACAAAAGTCACTATAGGCGTAGTCTAGAGTGTGGCTGACGCTTTCGTGGTGGTCGGTAGAGAGGTAGCCAAGCTCTTGGTATTGGGTTAGTCCGTGGCGACCATTGATGCCGAGAGGGTCGGACTTGCTGGCTGTTTCAAGCATGGCCTGGAGGAGTTCTTCTTCTAGGTCGGGGGCCATGTCCTTGCAGGCGCTATCTGCGATAATGCCATCTAAAAGGGTACCAGGCATCATACCCCGTTCGTCTGGAGCTAGCCATTTTGGAAGGAATCCAGTATCGCGGTAGCTATTGAGAAAGCCTTCTAAAAAGAGACGATAGTGTTCCGGTATGATAAGGGCAAAGAGGGGAAATGTGGTGCGGAAGGTATCCCAGAAACCATTGTTGCTAAAGAGGACACCGGGCTTGACAGTACCAGTAGTCATATCCATGTGGATGGCTTGCCCTGATTCATCAACCTCATAAAAAGTCTGTGGGAAGAGGAAGAGTCTGTAAAGGCAGTGGTCAAAGAAGGTCCGGTCGGTTTCCCCTGTCTCCACGATATCAAAACGATGGAGGAGATTTTCCCAGTCCGCTTGGGCTTTTTCTTTACAGCTATCAAAATCTTCTTGAGGTAGATTAACCAGAGCTTGAGAAGGCGATATGAAAGAAGTTGCTAGTTGAATCTCGGATTGACTGCTTGCTAAGTCAATTCGCCAGTCTCCACCTTCTTGGCTGACAGCAAGAATATCTGTATTCATTTGTAGAGCAGTAAACAGTAACAGAGGATTTTTGTTGGTCTCTGTTTTTCCTTCTTGTCTTAGGGAAAGAGTTCGCTTATCTACTTGCTCTACGGTCAGTTCATCTACTGCGTGAAGATAGAGGGAGAGGGCTTTGCCTTGCTTTTGCTCTAGACGAATAGAAGCGCCATAGCAAGTCGGTGTGAGCTGGGTTTCAATCTGATAGCGCAGGGAGAAAATCTTCAGATAATGGGGGTGGAAGGAGGCCTTATCTAGGTCATAGGAAGACTGACGATGGAAGAGACTGTCTCCACCTAGCTGGCCGGTGACAGGTGTCAGAAGGAACCAAGAGTAGTCCCCAATCCAAGGACTGGGCTGGTGGGTTAATCGAATCCCCTGAAAGATAGGCAGATGCGGATCGAAAAACCAAGCTCCCTCCTGGTCGCTGGTCTGAGGCACAGAGTAACTCATCCCAAAAGGAACGCCCGTGTAAGGCAGGGTATTTCCTCGAGAAAAGGCATGCTTGCTAGCAGTCCCAAAGCGGGTATCGATGGTTTCAAGTAGTGGTTTCATGGTATTTCCTTTAGCTGTTTTTCTACATTATATCAGAAAAATGAGGCCTTTAGATATGGGGTTCGAAAGTAAGCAATTTTGTAGAAAAATGACTATCATTTGTGTATGTATTTTCTGTCTCAAAAACTATATACTGAACATGAAACTTGTTTGAAAGAGGAAACTGCATGATGATTTATTCGAAAGAAATTGTTAGAAAATGGTTAGACGAAGTAGCGGAGCGGGCTAAGGACCATCCGGAGTGGGTGGATGTCTTCGAGCGTTGCTATACAGACACCTTGGACAATACGGTCGAGATTTTAGAAGATGGCTCAACTTTTGTCTTGACTGGGGATATTCCTGCCATGTGGCTTCGGGATTCGACAGCACAACTTAGACCCTACCTTCATGTGGCTAAAAGAGATCCTCTCTTGCGTCAGACCATTGCAGGTTTGGTCAAGCGTCAGATGACCTTGGTGCTCAAGGATCCTTATGCCAACTCCTTTAACATTGAGGAGAACTGGAAGGGCCACCATGAGACTGACCACACGGACCTTAATGGCTGGATTTGGGAACGCAAGTATGAGGTGGACTCGCTTTGCTATCCTTTGCAGTTGGCTTATCTCCTTTGGAAAGAGACTGGCGAAACCAGTCAGTTTGATGAAACTTTTGTCGCAGCGACCAAGGAAATTCTTCATCTCTGGACGGTGGAACAAGACCACAACAATTCACCTTATCGTTTTGTCCGCGATACAGACCGCAAGGAAGATACACTGGTAAATGATGGCTTTGGACCTGACTTTGCCGTGACAGGAATGACCTGGTCAGCTTTTCGTCCGAGTGATGACTGCTGTCAGTATAGCTATTTGATTCCGTCAAATATGTTTGCCGTAGTCGTCTTGGGGTATGTGCAAGAAATCTTTGCAGAACTAGACCTAGCTGATAGCCAAAACATCATGGCAGACGCTAAACGCCTGCAAGCTGAAATCCAAGAAGGCATCGAAAATTACGCTTATACAACTAACAGCAAGGGTGAAAAGATTTATGCCTTTGAAGTGGATGGTCTAGGAAATGTTAGCATCATGGATGATCCAAACGTCCCAAGTCTGCTGGCGGCGCCTTATCTGGGCTATTGCGATGTCAACGATGAAGTGTATCAAGCCACACGCCGTACCATTCTGAGCCCGGAAAATCCATATTTCTACCAAGGAGAATATGCTAGTGGGCTCGGAAGTTCTCATACCTTCTATCGCTATATCTGGCCCATTGCCCTGTCTATCCAAGGCTTGACAACAAAAGATAAGGAGGAGAAGAAATTCTTACTCGATCAGCTCGTTGCCTGCGATGGTGGGACAGGTGTCATGCATGAGAGCTTCCACGTGGACGACCCAACGCTTTACTCTCGTGAATGGTTCTCTTGGGCCAACATGATGTTCTGCGAGTTGGTCTTGGATTACTTGGATATCCGTTAAGGAGCGCGCTTTAGTTTCACCGATTCGTGTCAGAATCACAATTTTACATTTAAAACGATAAAAATAAAAATTTAAGTTAGAATGAGGTTTTACTCATGGAAAATGTTGTCGTACATATTATCTCTCACAGCCACTGGGACCGTGAGTGGTACTTACCTTTTGAAAGCCACCGCATGCAGTTGGTGGAATTATTTGATAATCTTTTTGATCTTTTTGAAAATGATCCTGAGTTCAAGAGCTTCCATTTGGATGGTCAAACTATTGTCCTTGATGACTACTTGGAAATTCGCCCTGAAAATCGCGACAAAGTCCAAGGTTACATTGACGAAGGCAAACTCAAAATTGGTCCCTTTTACATCTTGCAGGATGATTACTTGATTTCCAGCGAAGCCAACGTCCGCAACACCTTGATTGGTCAAGCAGAATGTGCAAAATGGGGCAAATCAACCCAGATTGGTTACTTCCCAGATACTTTTGGAAATATGGGGCAAGCGCCTCAAATCCTTCAAAAATCAGGCATTCATGTGGCAGCCTTTGGCCGTGGTGTTAAGCCGATTGGATTTGATAACCAAGTCCTCGAAGATGAGCAGTTCACTTCCCAGTTTTCAGAAATGTACTGGCAGGGTGCAGACGGAAGTCGTGTCCTCGGTATTCTCTTTGCTAACTGGTACAGTAATGGGAATGAAATTCCAGTGGATAAAGACGAGGCCTTGACCTTCTGGAAACAAAAATTGTCAGACGTGCGTGACTACGCATCAACCAACCAATGGTTGATGATGAACGGATGTGACCACCAGCCTGTACAGCGAAATCTGAGTGAAGCCATTCGTGTGGCAAATGAACTCTTCCCAGATGTTACCTTTGTGCATAGTTCCTTTGATGACTATATCCACGCAGTAGAAAGTGCTCTGCCTGAGCAACTATCTACGGTTACAGGTGAGTTGACGAGCCAGGAAACAGATGGTTGGTACACACTTGCCAACACTTCTTCATCCCGTATTTACCTCAAACAAGCTTTCCAAGAAAATAGCAACCTCCTAGAACAAGTAGTGGAGCCATTGACTGTCATCACTGGTGGGCACAACCATAAGGACCAGTTGACCTATGCTTGGAAAGTCCTTCTACAAAATGCGCCACATGATAGTATCTGTGGCTGTAGTGTGGACGAGGTTCACCGTGAGATGGAAACACGTTTTGCCAAGGTCAACCAAGTCGGAAATTTCATTAAGACCAATCTTCTCAATGAGTGGAAGGGCAAAATCGCAACTCATGAAGCCCAAAGCGACTATCTCTTTACCGTCATTAACACAGGCTTGCATGACAAGGTTGATACAGTCAGCACCGTGATTGATGTGGCGACTTGTGATTTCAAAGAATTGCACCCAACAGAAGGCTATAAGAAGATGGCAGCCTTGACCTTGCCAAACTACCGTGTCGAAGACTTAGAAGGGCATGCTGTAGAAGCGAAAATCGAAGATCTGGGAGCTAACTTTGAGTATGATTTGCCAAAAGATAAGTTCCGTCAGGCTCGCATCGCTCGACAAGTGCGCGTGACAGTACCGGTTCATCTGGCACCACTTTCTTGGACAACTTTCCAATTGCTCGAAGGAGAACAAGAACACCGTGACGGTATTTACCAAAACGGAGTGATCGATACGCCATTTGTAACGGTCAGTGTGGATGATACTATCACAGTCTACGACAAGACAACTCATGAAGCTTATGAAGATGTTATTCGCTTTGAAGACCGTGGTGATATCGGAAATGAGTATATCTACTTCCAACCAAAAGGAACAGAGCCTATCTACGCAGAACTCAAAGGCTGTGAAGTCTTGGAAAATACAGCTCGTTTTGCCAAGATTTTGCTCAAGCATGAATTGACAATTCCAGTAAGTGCAGACGAAAAACTGGATGCGGAACAAAGAGGAATCATCGAGTTTATGACGCGTGAAGCTGGGCGCTCAGAAGAATTGACAACCCTTCCTATGGAAACAGAGATGACCGTCTTTGTTGACAATCCACAAATTCGTTTCAAGACTCGCTTTACTAACACAGCCAAGGACCACCGTATCCGTCTCTTGGTTAAGACTCATAATACGCGTCCAAGCAATGATACGGAAAGCATTTATGAGGTGGTGACACGACCAAACAAACCAGCTGCTTCTTGGGAAAATCCTGAAAATCCTCAACACCAACAAGCCTTCGTCAGTCTGTATGATGATGAAAAAGGGGTGACAGTGGCTAATAAAGGATTGCACGAGTATGAAATCCTTGGAGACGATACCATTGCCGTGACCATTCTTCGTGCCTCAGGTGAGTTAGGTGACTGGGGTTACTTCCCAACACCAGAGGCTCAGTGCTTGCGTGAGTTTGAAGTCGAGTTTGCACTTGAGTGCCACCAAGCAGGGGAACGCTTCTCAGCCTTCCGTCGTGCCAAAGCCTTCCAAACACCATTTACTAGTCTTCAGCTTACTAAACAAGAAGGAAGTGTGGCAGCGACTGGTAGCCTCTTGAGCCATGCGGCGCTCAGCTTGCCACAAGTCTGCCCGACAGCCTTTAAGGTAGCTGAAAATGAAGAAGGATATGTACTTCGTTACTACAATATGAGCCAAGAAAATGTGCGCATATCTGAACACCAACAAACCATTCTTGACTTACTTGAGCGACCATATCCAGTTCATTCAGGACTATTAGCGCCACAAGAAATTCGTACAGAATTGATCAAAAAAGAAGAAATTTAACAGTTTTAAAGTGTTTGATAACTAATACTATGAGATAGAAAGGAGGGGCGAAAGAGTTAGGATGAACTACTGAGTCGCCCCTTTTTATGGGAAGAACAATGACCATTGCAACCATTGATATCGGAGGGACTGGGATTAAGTTTGCCAGTCTGACTCCTGATGGAAAAATACTAGATAAGACAAGTATTCCGACGCCAGAAAGTTTGGAGGATTTACTAGCTTGGCTAGACCAACGCTTGGCAGAACAAGATTATAAGGGCATTGCTATGAGTGTTCCAGGCGCGGTCAATCAAGAAACAGGTGTGATTGAGGGCATCAGTGCCGTCCCTTACATCCATGGCTTTTCTTGGTATGAAACTCTTGCTCATCATCAACTCCCTGTCCATCTAGAAAATGATGCCAACTGTGTTGGACTTAGTGAACTGCTGGCTCACCCAGAGATTGAAAATGCAGCCTGTGTCGTGATTGGGACAGGAATTGGCGGTGCCATGATTATCAATGGCAAACTTCACCGAGGTCGCCACGGCTTGGGAGGAGAGTTTGGCTACATGACAACTATCGAGCCTGCGGAAAAGCTCAACAACTGGTCGCAACTAGCGTCAACTGGAAATATGGTGCGATACGTGATTGAAAAATCTGGTCAGACTGACTGGGACGGACGCAAGATTTACCAAGAGGCCGCAGCTGGCAATGTTCTTTGTCAAGAAGCCATTTTGCGTATGAACCGTAATTTGGCTCAAGGTTTGCTTAATATCCAGTATCTCATCGACCCAGATGTCATTAGTCTGGGAGGCTCCATCAGTCAGAATCCAGACTTTATCCAAGGTGTCAAAAAAGCTGTCGATGAATTTGTCGAAACCTACGAAGAATACACGGTCGCACCAGTTATCCAGGCCTGCACCTATCACGCAGACGCCAATCTCTACGGTGCCCTTGTCAACTGGCTACAGGAGGAAAACCAATGGTAGTTTTTACAGGACTTAGTCCTAAACAAACTCAGGCAATCGACTTGCTGACAAAACATATCTCTTTACCAGATGTGGAAGTTGCAGTCGCTCAGTCTGACCAAACGTCTATCTCGATTATAGGTCAAGGTGGACACTATCAACTAACCTATCGCAAACCTCACCAACTCTACCGCGCCTTGTCAGTGCTAGCAACAGCTCTAGTAGAAGGTGATAAGGTAGCGATTGAGGAGCAGGCGGCTTATGAAGATTTAGCCTACATGGCAGACTGTTCTCGCAATGCAGTTTTGAATGTGGCTTCTGCCAAACAGATGATTGAAGTCTTGGCTCTCATGGGTTACTCAACCTTCGAGCTCTACATGGAAGATACCTACCAGATTGAGGGGCAACCTTACTTTGGTTACTTCCGCGGGGCTTATTCAGCAGAGGAGTTGCAGGAAATCGAAGCCTATGCCCAGCAGTTTGATATGACCTTTGTGCCTTGTATCCAGACCTTGGCCCACTTGTCAGCCTTCGTCAAATGGGGTGTCAAAGAAGTGCAAGAACTCCGTGATGTAGAGGACATTCTCCTTATCGGTGAAGAAAAGGTTTATGATTTGATTGACGGGATGTTTGCCACTCTGTCTAAACTGCAGACACGCAAGGTCAATATTGGGATGGACGAAGCTCACTTGGTTGGTTTGGGGCGCTACCTCATTTTGAACGGTGTTGTGGACCGTAGTCTCCTCATGTGCCAACACTTGGAGCGTGTGTTGGATATTGCAGACAAGTATGGTTTCCACTGCCAAATGTGGAGTGACATGTTCTTCAAACTCATGTCAGCAGATGGCCAGTACGACCGCGATGTGGAAATTCCTGAGGAAACTCGTGTCTACCTAGACCGTCTCAAAGACCGTGTAACCTTGGTTTACTGGGATTATTATCAGGACAGCGAAGAAAAGTACAATCGCAATTTCCGCAATCACCACAAGATTAGCCAAGATATTACCTTTGCAGGTGGTGCTTGGAAGTGGATCGGTTTTACACCCAACAACCATTTCAGCCATCTCATCGCTATGGAGGCCAACAAAGCCTGTCGTGCTAATCAGATAAAAGAGGTCATTGTAACGGGTTGGGGGGACAATGGTGGAGAAACTGCCCAGTTTTCTATTCTACCAAGTCTGCAAATCTGGGCAGAACTCAGCTACCGCAATGACCTCGACCGTTTGTCTGCACACTTCAAGACCAATACGGGTCTATCGGTTGAGGACTTTATACAGATTGACCTAGCTAACCTCTTGCCAGACCTGCCAGATAATCTCAGTGGTATCAATCCCAACCGCTATGTCTTTTATCAGGATGTTCTTTGTCCGATTCTTGACAGGCACGTGACACCTGAACAGGACAAACCACACTTCGCTCAGGCAGCTGAGACGCTTTCTGAAATCAAAGAAAAAGCAGGAAATTATGCTTACCTCTTTGAAACTCAGGCCCAGTTGAACCAGATTTTAAGCAGTAAAGTGGATGTGGGACGACGCATCCGTCAGGCCTACCAAGCGGGTGATAAAGAAAGTCTGAGAGAAATCGCAAGACAAGAATTACCAAAACTCAGAAGCGAGATTGAACACTTCCATGCTCTCTTTAGCCACCAATGGTTGAAAGAAAACAAGGTCTTTGGCTTGGATACAGTCGATATCCGTATGGGCGGACTCTTGCAACGGTTCAAACGAGCAGAAAGCCGCATCGAAACTTATCTAGCAGGGCAGATTGACCGCATCGACGAGCTAGAAGTTGAAATCCTACCATTTACTGACTTCTACGCAGACAAGGATTTCGCAGCAACTACAGCCAACCAGTGGCATACTATTGCGACCGCATCGACGATTTATACGACTTAACACTCTTCGAAAATCTCTTCAAACCACGTCAGCTTCGCCTTGCCGTATATATGTTACTGACTTCGTCAGTTTTATCTGCAACCTCAAAGCAGTGCTTTGAGCAGCTTGCGGCTAGCTTCCTAGTTTGCTCTTTGATTTTCATTGAGTATAAAAACAAGAACAGTGTCCCTTGTTCAGAGTGTTTCTCGTGAAACCTATTTCTTATAAAAAACTTCTCCACAAAAAATAATTTGTGGAGTTTTTTCTATAATTAGTAGTTTAACCTAGCCTTCAAATAGGAGTATACTAATAATGTAATCGTTATCAAACCTAAAAATTCGATGAAATCAGTTTTTAGGAATAAAATGGGAGGAAATTATGAAAAAGTTTTCAAAGACCTTGAGGGATAACTGGATTTTTCTCTTGATGGTTTTACCAGGGGCACTTT
Organism: Streptococcus oralis subsp. oralis; assembly: GCF_002096495.1. GTDB lineage: Bacteria > Bacillota > Bacilli > Lactobacillales > Streptococcaceae > Streptococcus > Streptococcus oralis_CU. The sequence continues at coordinate 105,526 of NZ_NCUO01000011.1, forward strand.
GGTTGATTCTATTCTTCTATATCCCAGTATTTGGAAATGTGGTCGCCTTTAAAGATTACCATATGAGTGGTGAAGGATTTATCCACAGTATTATGAATAGTAAGTGGGTCGGCCTCGATAACTTTAAGTTCTTGTTTAGTTCTAAAGATGCCTTTATCATTACTCGAAATACCGTCCTTTACAACCTTGGATTCATCTTTATTGGTTTGATTGTGTCGGTTGGAATTGCCATCATCCTCAGTGAGCTTCGTTCTAAGAGAATGGTTAAAATTTTCCAAACGTCTATGTTGTTCCCTTACTTTCTGTCATGGGTTATCATCAGTTTCTTTACAGATGCCTTCCTAAACATTGACAAAGGGGTCTTCAACCATTTCCTAACATCCATTGGCATGAAGGAAGTCAACTTTTACGCTGACTTAGGCATTTGGCCATACCTTCTCCTTTTCCTAGGTATTTGGAAAGGCTTTGGATATAGCAGTGTCATGTACTATGCAACAATCATGGGAATTGACCCAACCTACTACGAAGCAGCAACAGTGGACGGGGCTAGCAAGTGGCAACGCATTCGCAACGTAACCATTCCTCAGTTGACTCCGCTTGTAACTGTATTGACCATCCTTGCAGTCGGAAATATCTTCCGCGCAGACTTCGGTCTCTTCTATCAAATCCCACACAATGCTGGTCAGCTTTACAATGTAACTAACGTTTTGGACGTATATGTCTTTAATGGTTTGACTCAGACAGCAGATATCGGTATGGCTTCAGCAGCCGGTCTTTACCAATCCGTTGTCGGCTTGATACTGGTTATTCTATCAAACTTGCTTGCAAGACGAGTTGATCCAAACTCAGCTTTGTTCTAGAAAGGGGGAGAATATGGCAGAAAAGAAAATTAAAAAAGAAAAAATCGATAATGTCGGCATTCACTCCTTCAGTAAGAAAGCAGATATCTTCTTTAGTATCATCTCTGGTTTGATCGCTCTTTCTTGTATCTTGCCCTTTATCTTCGTTATCATCATTTCGGTGACAGACGAAAAGAGCATCCTCCAGTATGGATATAGCTTTTTCCCTTCGAAATTTGGTGTAGATGGATTCCAGTTCTTAGCTCAGTTTAAAGATAAGATCCTCCAAGCGCTCTTTATCTCAGTTTTTGTAACCGTAGTCGGAACAGTGACCAACGTCTTCATCACGACAACTTATGCCTACGCCATCTCACGGACAACCTTTAAGTACCGCAGATTCTTCACGATCTTCGCTCTTCTTAGTATGTTGTTCAATGCTGGTTTGGTACCAGGCTATATCGTGGTCACTCGTTTGCTTCAACTTGGTGATACCGTTTGGGCCTTGATTGTTCCAATGCTTCTTTCACCATTCAACATCATCTTGATGCGTTCCTTCTTCAAGAAGACCATTCCAGAAGCTATTCTCGAATCTGCTCGTATCGATGGTGCCAGTGAAGCTCGGATCTTCTTCCAGATTTGTTTGCCATTGTCACTTCCAGGTATCGCAACCATCACGCTTTTGACAGCTCTTGGATTCTGGAACGACTGGTTCAACGCCCTTCTTTACATCAAGAGTGACAACTTGTATCCATTACAGTATTTGCTCATGCAAATCCAACAAAATATGGACTACATCGCCAAAGCAGTCGGTCTTTCTGGTCAACTGGGAGTCGCTCTTCCAAAGGAAACGGGTCGTATGGCCATGGTTGTCGTTGCAACCCTTCCAATCGCGATTCTCTATCCATTCTTCCAACGCTACTTTGTAAAAGGTTTGACCATCGGTGGTGTGAAAGAATAGGACTTACTGAGAAACATCGTTTCTCCCTTCCCAACTTCATCTTAGTGGCTGAAGTTAAAATCATTAAATCGTTTATAAGTTTAAAAATAAAAAAAGGAGTTTTTATCATGAAAAACTGGAAAAAATATGCTTTTGCATCTGCTAGCGTAGTCGCTTTGGCTGCAAGTCTTGCTGCCTGTGGAAACCTTACAGGTAACAACAAAAAAGCTGCAGATACTACTTCAGGTGAAAAACCTGTAATCAAAATGTACCAAATCGGTGACAAACCAGACAACTTGGATGAATTGCTAGAAAATGCAAACAAAATCATCGAAGAAAAAGTCGGTGCTAAATTGGATATCCAATACCTTGGATGGGGTGACTATGATAAGAAAATGTCTGTTATCACATCATCTGGTGAAAACTATGATATCGCATTTGCATCTAACTATGTCGTAAATGCTCAAAAAGGTGCCTATGCTGACTTAACAGAATTGTATAAAAAAGAAGGAGCAGAGCTTTACAAAGCACTTGACCCAGCTTACATCAAAGGGAACACTGTAAACGGTAAGATCTATGCAGTACCAGTTGCAGCTAACGTTGCATCATCTCAAAACTTTGCCTTCAACGGAACTCTTCTTGCTAAATACGGTATCGATATTTCAGGTGTAACTTCATACGAAACACTTGAGCCAGTCTTGAAACAAATCAAAGAAAAAGCTCCAGATGTAGTACCATTTGCGGTTACGAAGAACTTTATCCCATCTGATAACTTTGACTACCCAGTACCAAACGGACTTCCATTTGTTATCGACCTTGAAGGAGACACTACTAAGATCGTAAACCGTTACGAAGTGCCTCGTTTCAAAGAACACTTGAAGACTCTTCACAAATTCTATGAAGAAGGGTATATTCCAAAAGACGTAGCAACAAGCGACACTTCATTTGACCTTCAACAAGATACTTGGTTTGTTCGTGAAGAAACAGTAGGACCAGCTGACTATGGTAACAGTTTGCTCTCTCGTGTTGCTAACAAAGATATCCAAATCAAACCAATCACTAACTTTATCAAGAAAAACCAAACAACACAAGTTGCTAACTTTGTCATCTCAAACAACTCTAAGAACAAAGAAAAATCAATGGAAGTGTTGAACCTCTTGAACACGAACCCAGAACTCTTGAACGGTCTTGTTTACGGTCCAGAAGGCAAGAACTGGGAAAAAATTCAAGGTAAAGAAAACCGTGTACGTGTCCTTGATGGCTACAAAGGAAATACTCACATGGGTGGATGGAACACTGGTAACAACTGGATTCTTTACATCAACGAAAACGTTACAGATCAACAAATCGAAGATTCTAAGAAACAATTGGCAGAAGCTAAAGAATCTCCAGCACTTGGATTTATCTTTAACACTGACAATGTGAAATCTGAAATCTCAGCAATTTCTAACACAATGCAACAATTCGATACAGCTATCAACACTGGTACTGTAGACCCAGATAAAGCAATCCCAGAATTGATGGAAAAATTGAAATCTGAAGGTGCCTACGAAAAAGTATTGAACGAAATGCAAAAACAATACGACGAATTCTTGAAAAACAAAAAATCATAAGTTCGATTGATTTCGTGTATTCATTCCTAATTCCTAAAAATGTGATCACTGCCTTCCTTAGTTCTCTAGGGGAGGTAGTGATTTTTAGGATGTAAAAATGAAAAGAGTGGTTCTGAGGGTTTATACGATGTGATACACATACATCTATAGGGGATTTATTATGAAAAAATATCGTCTTCTTTTCAAAATGAGTGCTGTCTTCTCTTACCTATTTTTCGTATTTGGCCTTTCCCAGCTGACGCTTATTGTCCAAAACTATTGGCAATTTTCTTCCCAGATTGGCAATTTCTTCTGGATTCAAAATATCTTGAGTTTGCTATTTAGCGGAGTCATGATTTGGATTCTGGTTAAGACAGGCCATGGTTATCTCTTTCGCATTCCAAGAGAAAAATGGCTTTGGTATTCGATTTTGACAGTATTAGTGGTAGTGCTCCAGATCTTTTTTAACGTTCAGACAGCTAAACATGTTCAGTCAACTGCTGAAGGTTGGGCTGTATTGATTGGTTATAGTGGGACTAACTTTGCAGAGCTAGGTATCTATATAGCCCTGTTCTTTCTGATTCCACTGATGGAAGAGTTAATCTATAGAGGATTACTGCAACACGCCTTTTTTAAAGATTCGAGATTTGCTCTTGATTTGCTTCTTCCGTCCATTTTATTTGCTCTCCCTCATTTTTCAAGCCTTCCTAGTCTGTTAGATATCTTCGTCTTTGCAACATCTGGAATCATTTTTGCTGGTTTGACCCGTTATACCAAGAGCATTTATCCTTCCTATGCGGTGCATGTGATCAATAATATTGTAGCGACATTGCCATTTCTGCTGACGTTTTTACATAGGGCGTTTGGGTAAAATACTGGCTGGAGAGTTAGGAATTATAGTTTTTCAATTTATAAGTGAATTTCAGGAGGGAAATGAGTATGACACCATTAAAATGGTTCGATGGAGGTAGAGAAAGGCGTTGTGAAGCGATGACCATCATTGATCATCTATTGGAAGATATAAAGGCTGCGCCTCAACTTACTCCCTTGAAAAATCAGTTAGTGATTTATAAAAAACGATTAAAGGATGATGGAACCTCTACTCCATTTATTCTGAGCCAAATGAACGTTGACATCTCACGTGTGTTGATTGACAATAAGCTGGGTTTGTCAGAAAGTCAAGCTAAGCAAATCAAAAAATTGAGAGAATTATCTGCGATTCGCTATGGTTACTGATGAAGTGCAGGGGTAGGACTCTTTCAACAATTTCCGGTCAAATAAATTGCATTCGTTTTCTCAAGTGGGTATACTAGTATAGTTGAATGAAAAATTCTGAAAATTTAAGAATAGAAAAGAGAACAAATCTTATGGCAAAAGATATTCGTGTCTTACTTTACTACCTCTATACTCCAATTGAAAATGCAGAGCAATTTGCTGCAGACCACTTGGCTTTCTGTAAATCAATTGGCCTCAAAGGCCGTATCCTAGTCGCTGACGAGGGAATCAACGGAACAGTTTCAGGTGACTACGAAACAACTCAAAAATACATGGACTACGTTCACAGCCTCCCAGGCATGGAAGACCTCTGGTTCAAGATTGACGAAGAAAGTGAACAAGCTTTTAAGAAGATGTTTGTTCGCTACAAGAAAGAAATTGTCCACCTTGGTTTGGAAGACAACGACTTTGATAATGACATCAACCCACTTGAAACAACAGGTGCTTACTTGTCTCCAAAAGAGTTCAAAGAAGCCCTTCTTGACGAAGATACAGTTGTCCTTGACACACGTAACGATTATGAGTACGACCTAGGACATTTCCGTGGGGCTATCCGCCCAGACATCCGCAACTTCCGTGAGTTACCACAGTGGGTCCGCGACAACAAGGAAAAATTCATGGACAAGCGTGTCGTGGTTTACTGTACAGGTGGGGTTCGCTGTGAGAAATTCTCAGGTTGGATGGTTCGTGAAGGCTACAAAGATGTCGGCCAATTGCACGGAGGAATCGCAACTTACGGTAAAGACCCAGAAGTTCAAGGTGAGCTTTGGGATGGGAAAATGTACGTCTTTGACGAGCGTATCGCAGTTGATGTTAACCATGTCAACCCAACCATCGTAGGGAAAGACTGGTTTGATGGAACACCATGTGAACGTTATGTCAACTGTGGAAATCCCTTCTGTAACCGTCGTATCCTAACATCAGAAGAAAATGAAGACAAGTACCTTCGTGGATGCTCACACGAGTGCCGTGTTCACCCACGCAACCGCTATGTTTCAGAAAATGAATTGACACAAGATCAAGTCATCGAGCGTTTAGCAGCAATTGGTGAAAGCTTGGATCAAGCAGCTACTGTATAACATCAAACAGTCCTAAAGGGCTGTTTTTCTATGCTTTTTATCTAAAAAACTAAAGTTTGTTTCTGTATCTTTCAGGAAAATAGGTTATACTGTATGTAAACGATTTCAAAGGAGGCCAGTTATGGCGAAAACATTTTTTATCCCAAATAAAGATAGTATTCTAGGACAACAGGAGGTCTTGACTGCCAAGTCCATCTTGGCCTTGGTGGAGGGCTTGGAGTCACACAGTTATGATGCAGTCTATCTCCGTCAACCCCTCAATCGTCTCGAGTATATCGAGTGTGGGATTGTAGGCCAGTCGCAATTTCTTTTCAAAATCAACTATGCGGATAGCCGAAAAGGCTATCAAGTGGTGATTCCAGACTTCCTTACCAGAGCAGACTGGGAGATTGTAGAAGCTCTCCTCCAAGCCCTATCGAGTAAGTTGGGGCAAGTGGTAGAAGGGTTAGAAGGGTTAGAAGGGTTTGAGTTTGAAGCTTATTTCCGACAAACGGTCAAGCAATATTTAGCGGATAAGGCGGTTCGTTTAGTATATTGCCAAGGACTCTTGTCGCCTATCTATCTCAACAAGGAATACCTCGAGAGCTTTTTGGCTGAGGATGGATTGGCACGTTTTGAAGAGCTGGTCAAGAAGGTTCAAGGATCTGATGCCTACCTTGCCAGTGTGAAATTTTACCCAGACGCCCAAGGCAAGGTGCACGGTATCTATCACCTAGCCCAGGGAGTCAAGACGATTTTGCCAAAGGAACCCTTTGTACCAGCTCCTTATACCGAGCAGCTGGCAGGCAAGGAGCTTGTTTGGGAGATTGACCTAGTGGCGATTTCTGGTGATGGCTCAAAAGTAGAAGACTATGAAGCCATCGCCCGCTTGGATTATGAAAAATTCCTAGAGTCACTACCAAAAGCATTTTACCAGCAATTAGATGCTAATCAATTAGAAGTACAACCCATACTAGGACAAGATTTTGAAGGATTGGCAACTATCAAGTAGACATTGTTCAAAAAAGAGTAAGCATAAAAATCCCTGTCATTAATAAATGGCAGGGATTTTGGTTAAAAGAATGTCAGGATGCGAAGGTAGTCCACTGTCAGCGCAAGCTCTGCAATGAAGAAGGGTAAGAGAATGGCGCCATCAAGTAAGACAGCGAGCAAGAATCGATAAAATGGGTCGAGGCTACTGGTCTTACTTGGCTTGCTAATCACAAAGAGATTGCCAAGAGCAAAGATGGCCATACTTAGAAGAGTGAGGATGCCAGCGAATCGCAAGCCACCAAAAAGTGCAAAGAAACTTGCTAGAGCTGTTAGGACAAGCGGGATAGCAAAGAGTCTGCTATACCGATCAAAGGCTTCTTGGAATGTGAAGTCACTCTCCTGATCCAGCACACGTCGGACAGTAAAGCCTCCCAAAATGATGGAAAAGTAAAATAGAGCGCTAGCGACCAAGATAGAAAGGCCAGCAAAGAGATCCAAAGGTGGGAGCTGGTTAGGAGAACTATTAGCAATAGAAATCATATAGCCATAGTAGAGGTGCTTGATATGATAGATACTAAAGAAAAGGTTGATTGACGACAGCAAGGTGAGTAGGGCAAAGACACTATAACGATGCTTTTGGTCCGTATTCTTGCTGGCAGTTGGTTCTTGGATAGCGTCCAGCAGCCAAGTCCAAAATAGTGCGATTTCTTCTTTGAATCGAGCAGTTTTGCGGGGGTCAATATCTGGGATATAGGGGCTTTCTAAAGCCTTGCTGAGGATACTTTTCTCTTTTGCAGGGGTTTCTTGCTTGTGCTCCTCTTCAGCTTTCCCTTCTCCCTCTTCCTTGGTTTGGGTTTCCTCAGTCATTTCGGGAGCTTCCTCCTCATGCCTTTCCAACTCTTTAGGTGAGACAGAAGTTTCTTGGCTTACTTGTGGTTCAGTTTCCACAGTTTCTGAAGTCTCAGGCTCGCTGGGCTGGTTTTCCGATTTCGTCTGAGGCGATTTCTTCTCAAGATCGGCACTTTCAAACCATTCTTGTGTCATGGTGGAACCTCCTTTTTAATGGTCGTTTTCTATCTTTAGACTAGCAGATGAAAGCGTTTTTGTCAATGATTTCTAGGTGGAGCAGAGTATTCTTCTTCCTTGGTGAGGTAGATATCCTGGTTTGCTTTTATAATGAGCAGGTCCTTGACATCTGCTTTATCTGTCTTGTATGGGTTGGCAAGTTCATTCTCTCTTTGTCGAGGGTGTTCTCTTTGTGCATTATGATAAATACCGCCATGCTTAGAAGACATATCTAGATTGATACGATCGAATTCTGCCTTAGAAAGAAAGAGTCTTAAGTGGTTATGAGAGTCTAGCTCAACCTTACCGTGAACCTGAATATTTTCAGCATAGATGTGTCCCCCCTCCGTCTTAACCTGACTATCTGTCAGTTCGGCATCAAAGATATTGATGATATGAGGTGTCGTTAGTGTGCTGTTCTTGATAGAACTTTCAGTTAGTCTTAAGAGATAGCCTTTTGTTTTGATTGTCGCATTTTCAAGATTGGCTTGACGAATATTGGTTTGTCCACGATTGGCTGAGACGGTGATAGCTTGCAGTCTTCTTCCTTTAGGGAGGGAGAGAATGACTTCGTCAAAACGGTGAGAATAACTGCTGGCAATACGAAGTAGGCCTTCGATTCCTGAACCTAGAAAGCGATGTTGGGAGGCTTGTTTGTCAGTGACGGTCAGTGTTTTGTAACTCATGCCAGTAGTCAGATCGTGACGACCAGACACCGAAGGATGATAGGTGATATGGATCTTGTCATCTACAGACTCTGTGATGGTTAGGCTGTGCTCTTCAAGGGTCAAATCAAGTTTTTCCACTTCATTTCCAAAGGTCACTTCTTCGATACGATTGTCATAGACGGGGTCTTTTGACATGGCAAGTAAACTTTGAATACCATTGGACTGCGCGCCTACAATGATCATGATAAAACCGAGGATTGTAGAAACCACACCAAAGATGAGAAATCCTTTTGTCAATTTACGCATGTCTGTCACCTCTCTTTCCTTTTTTAAGAATCCATTGTGCCAAGCGGACGATTAGGAGGCCAAAGAAACGAGCTACATAGGAGATACCCAGTAGAACAAGAGAAGAAGCACCGATAGAAAGCAAACCGGCCCCAAAAATCAAGATAAAGGCAGATTTGGCTTCGACTAGGACGCTAAAGCTCTCTACGATAAAGAGTCCACCTAGCAGGATACCCGTCACAGAGACGGTAAAGAAGGCTAAAATGACGGAGACGGCTGCGATAATAATACCGATGATGGCCATGAGGATGCCGATCCCGACCGGAATTCCGATAGGAGCTACTAGCAGGGCCAGGAGGGCAATGTGTAGCAGTTGACGGTCATTCTTTTGAGCAGGGGCTTCATTGACTTTTTTATCGAGAAGATCAGAGAGGATATCATGGGCAGCTTCTTTTGGAGTTCCCAGACTGGCAATGAGTTCCTCTTCGCCCTCTGGACCTGCATCGTCAAATAGTTCCTTAAAGTAGTCCATAGCTTCGATGCGGTCAGCTTCAGGCAGTTTATGGAGATAGGTTTCTAACTGAGTCAGATAGTCAGTTCTTGTCATGGCGGATACTCCCTTCTATGATGCCGTTGACGGTGTCGGTATAGAGCGTCCACTCTTCCTTTAGAGTAACGAGCTGCTCTACGCCCCGATTGGTCAAGGAGTAGTATTTGCGCATACGCCCCTGAAACTCTCTAGAGTAGGTGGTCAGAAAGCCACTGGCTTCCAATTTTTTGAGAATGGGATAGAGCGTAGATTCTTTGATATTGGCGATGAGCTTAATGGTTTGACTAATCTCATAACCATAAGAATCCCCCTGCTCCAGTACAGCCAAGATGAGAAACTCGATCAAGGCAGAGGATGTTGGGAAGTACATGGGAAACCTCCTTTATATTATATAAAAATTTTATATATACTCTTTTCAAATATATTGTATCTCAAGTTGAAAGCCCTGTCAAGAAATATGTGTAAAAATTTTATATATAAAAAACTCCTAGTATAAACTAGAAGTTTAGAGGATTTTTTCAGCCCGATCCACCATAAAGAGCGAGATGGTCATGATGATATCGATGGCTAGAAGGGCAAGAACCGCTGGAACCCAAGATTGAAAAAGTTCAAAACTATAACCAAACAAGGCAGGTCCAAAAGCAGCTAAGATGTAGCCCCCTGTTTGCGCTAGTCCTGATAGCTGAGCTGTCTTTTCAGGAGAACTGGTTTTAAGAGAAAAGCAAACCATGAGGTAGGGGAAGAGGGCGCTGCAGGCCGTTCCAATCAAGAGATGGACGACTAACCAGTAGAGGAAATTATTGGCTGGATACAAGAGCATGGCAATTCCTATCATACCAGCGATAGAGATAATTGCCAGCATGATTCGACGATGACCATCTGACAGACGAGTGGTCAGACTTGGAACAGTCATTGAAAAAGGAATGCTGATCAGTGAGAAAATAGAAGCCAGAAGAGCCGCATCACTATTAGAAATACCAGCACTAACAGCCATAGTTGGCAACCAGGTCATGCTTGTATAAAAGAGCAAGGACTGAAGTCCGCCAAAGATAATGATAGCCCAGACATCTTTACTTTTTAGAATATTCTCTTTGACTTGCTTTTCTTTTTGGCTTTCTAGGTGGTGGTTGTGGCGATGATTTGGTAACCAGACTAGCAGAGTGACCAGACAGAGAAAGCTGAGAACGAGGATGAGTCCCTTCCAAGAACTAGCTTGGGTGATAGGGACAGAAAGATAAGAAGCGATGGCTGTCGAAATTCCCATGGCAGTGACATAGAGAGTTGTTAGGAAACTAATCTTTTGAGGCTGATTTGCCTGGATCATACTTGGGAGGAGTACATTGAAGATCGCAATGCTTGCTCCGATGATCAGAGTCCCTAGATAGAGAAGGGGAAGATTGAAAATCCGAATGACAGAGCCAATAGTTAAGAGGAGGAGACAGTAAGTAAAGAGATGTTCCAACCCGATTTTTTGTGCCAAGCGGCTTGCAAAAGCAGAGAAAAGAGCAAACATCAAGAGAGGGAGACTGGTTAAAATCCCAAGAGAGCTAACCTCCACTCCTAGTCCCTGAGCGATATCTCCTAAAATGGTTGGAAGAGCAGTAAAAGGAGATCGTAAAACAGTCCCGATTAAGACAATTCCAAGAACAAAAAAGAGTGATTGTTTTTTCATGAAAACCTCGATAGGATGATTTTAATAACAGCTTATTTTAAGGTTTTTTCCTTATAATGTCAAGTAATGACAGCCAAGACAGTTCAATCAATGGAAGTGAAAATAAAGTGAAAAGAGACAGATTTCTTTACTAGAATTTTCCTTGATTTGATATAAAAATAGGAAACTAGGAGAATTTGTGATAAAATAGTGGAAGGAAATCTATACATTGGAGAAAAACTGTGCCTGAAAAGCAAAAAATCAGCGTCTTGATGTCGGTCTATGTAAAGGAAAATCCAACGTTTTTAAGAGATGCTATCAAAAGTGTTCAAAACCAGACCTTGAAACCGAGTGAACTTGTTCTTGTTGAGGACGGCCCGCTCACACCCGAACTCTATCAGGTGCTAGATGAAGTGGAAGCTCAGTCAGACATTCCAGTTAAACGGTGCCCCTTAGAACAAAACCAAGGTTTAGGCTTGGCTCTTCGATACGGTGTTTTACAGTGCCAGTATGACATTATTGCCCGCATGGATACGGATGATTTAGCTGTTCCGGATCGTTTTGAGAAACAGCTTCAGCTAATGGAGAAAGAAGATCTCGATCTCTTAGGCGGCCATATCGCAGAGTTCATTGACAATCCAGATGAGATTGTATCTTATCGTCGTGTTCCAACTCAGCACGCAGACATTGTGGCTTATCAGAGAATGAGAAGCGCCTTTAACCATATGACAGTTATGTTCAAAAAGGACATGGTCCTCAAGGCAGGCAACTATGAAGATGGCCTTTACATGGAGGATGACCTCCTTTGGCTCAATATGATTGCTGCAGGTGCCAAGACTGGGAACCTAGATCAAATCTTGTGTAAGGTTCGTGTCGGTGCAGGGATGTTTGAGCGTCGGGGTGGCTCGCGTTACCTTAAACTCTATCGTCAGGCTCGCCAAAGGATGCTTGAGCGAGGGCAAATTTCTTACATGGAATATGCTAAAAGTGTAGCCATTCAGGCAATTGTTGCACTTTGTCCAGGCTTTGTACGTCAGTTTATCTTCGTCAAACTTTTAAGAAAGAGAAAGTAAGCCCCGATAGACTGAATGATTTAGGCTATCATAACAACAGTATCATCTGACTCTTTTAAGGGGGAGTAAATTCCTATGAATAAAAAACTAACAGATTATGTGATTGATCTGGTTGAAATTTTAAATAAACAGCAAAAACAAGTGTTTTGGGGGATATTCGATATTCTGAGTATGGTGGTTTCCATCATCGTATCTTATATCTTGTTTTATGGCCTTATAAATCCTGCGCCTGTGGATTACGTGATCTACACTCTTTTAGCCTTCCTCCTCTATCAAATCATGATTGCGTTTTGGGGGCTAAATGCTAGTATCAGTCGTTATAGCAAGATTACGGATTTCATGAAAATCTTTTTCGGAGTGATGCTCAGCAGTGTTCTTTCTTATGGAATCTGCTATGCCTTCCTTCCATTGTTTTCTATCCGTTTCATCGTACTCTTCATTTTGTTGAGTACCTTCCTTATCTTGCTTCCTCGTATCACTTGGCAGTTGATTTATTCTAAACGTAAAAAAGGTAGTGGAGATGGAGAACACCGTCGGACCTTCTTGATTGGTGCTGGTGATGGTGGTGCCCTCTTTATGAACAGCTACCAACACCCAACTAGCGACCTTGAGCTAGTGGGGATTTTGGATAACGATGAAAAGAAAAAGGGACAAAAACTAGGTGGAATCCCAGTTTTAGGCTCTTATGATAATCTGCCTGAATTAGCTAAACGTCACCAAATCGAGCGTGTTATCGTAGCGATCCCTTCGCTTGACCCATCAGAGTACGAACGCATCTTGCAGATGTGTAATAAGCTAGGCGTCAAATGTTACAAGATGCCTAAGGTTGAGACAGTCGTTCAAGGACTCCATCAACCAGGTAGTGGTTTCCAAAAAATTGATATCACAGACCTTTTGGGCCGTCAGGAAATTCGTCTCGACGAATCGCGTCTAGGTACGGAGATTACAGGCAAGACCATCCTGGTGACAGGGGCAGGTGGTTCGATTGGTTCGGAGATTTGTCGTCAGGTTAGCCGTTTCAATCCCGAGCGTATCGTCTTGCTTGGACATGGTGAAAACTCAATCTATCTCGTTTATCATGAATTGATCCGTACATTCCAAGGAATTGATTATGTTCCTGTTATTGCAGATATTCAGGACTATGACCGTCTCTTGCAGGTGTTTGAGCAGTACAAACCAGCCATTGTTTATCATGCTGCAGCCCACAAACACGTTCCGATGATGGAACGCAATCCAAAAGAAGCCTTTAAGAACAATATCCTCGGTACCTACAATGTTGCCAAGGCTGTTGATGAAGCCAAAGTACCTAAGATGGTTATGATTTCGACTGACAAGGCGGTCAATCCACCGAATGTTATGGGTGCAACCAAGCGCGTGGCAGAATTGATTGTCACTGGCTTTAACCAACGCAGCAAATCAACCTACTGTGCAGTTCGTTTTGGGAATGTTCTCGGTAGTCGTGGTAGCGTGATTCCTGTCTTTGAACGTCAGATTGCTGAAGGCGGTCCTGTAACGGTGACAGACTTCCGTATGACACGTTACTTTATGACCATTCCAGAGGCTAGCCGTCTAGTAATCCATGCTGGCGCTTATGCCAAGGACGGAGAAGTCTTTATCCTCGATATGGGCAAACCAGTCAAGATCTATGACTTGGCTAAGAAAATGGTTCTTCTAAGCGGACACACTGAAAGTGAAATTCCAATCGTTGAGGTCGGTATCCGCCCAGGAGAAAAACTCTATGAAGAACTCTTGGTTTCGACCGAATTGGTTGATAACCAAGTCATGGACAAGATTTTCGTTGGTAAGGTTAACGTCATGCCTCTAGAAGCCATTGATCAAAAGATTGAAGAATTCCGTTCACTCAGCGGAGATGAGCTCAAAGAAGCCATCATTTCCTTTGCAAATGAGACAACCCATGCTGAGTAAGGGTGACTAATCAACTAATTATAAATAAAAGGCCAAGATTCTGTTTGTACAGGACCTTGGCCTTTTTACTCTGTAATTTCAAATCGTTGTATTATTTATAGTTGCTTAATGATATCATCAATGGTATGGGCAATCCAGTCAGGCTGATAGCTGAGTAAATCAGCCTCTTCTCCAAATCCCCAAGTAACAGCAAACTTTTTAATGCCAGTTTCTTGGGCTCCAATCATATCAAACTTGGTATCCCCAATGATGAGGACCTGGTCTGCATGGAGTTGATGCGTTTGCAAGGCGTAACGGATGACATCTGCCTTGTGTGGTGTTTCAGGACTAGAACCATAAATGCCATCAAAGAAATGATGGATTCCCAGATTTTTAGTCATATCGTGAGCAGTAGGAGTATTCTTTGTTGTAGTGATGTAGAGAGGGTAGTTTTGCGAAAGCTCTTGAAGCAATTCCGTTATTCGGGGGAAGAGTTGCGCTTCGTGGATTCCTTTTTCCTTGTAGTAAGAACGATAGATTTGAACAGCTTCTGAGATTTGTTCCTTGGGAAGACATGTTGCAAAACTACTTTCAAGTGGTGGTCCCATAAAACCACGAATGGTTTTGGCATCAGGGCTAGGAACTCCTAGCTCTTTAAAGGTATGGGTAAAGGCATTGTGGATCCCGATGGAACTGTCAACCAGAGTTCCGTCCAGATCAAAAAAGATTGCTGAGATAGAGGGCATAGTTTCTCCTAATAGATAAAGATGAGTTTATTCGCCGAAGATTTCTTTTTGTAGGCGACGACCAGTAGGTGTGGCGGCGAGTCCACCCTCAGCCGTTTCACGAAAGGCAGTTGGGAGGCTTGATCCAACTTGGTACATGGCATCGATGACTTCGTCAACAGGGATCTTAGACTCGATACCTGCCAAGGCCATGTCTGCTGCGATAAAGGCAAAGCTGGCTCCCATGGCATTGCGCTTTACACAGGGAACTTCGACCAAACCAGCGACGGGATCGCAGATGAGGCCCAGCATATTTTTAATGACAAAGGCGATGGCTTGGCTAGCCTGATAGGGGGTCCCACCTGCAGCCAAGGTTAAGGCTGCGGCACTCATGGCAGAGGCAGAGCCAACTTCGGCCTGACAGCCACCTTCAGCACCTGAGATAGAGGCATTGTTTGCGATGACTAGTCCAAAGGCACCAGCAGCAAAGAGGAAATCCAGCTGTTCTTCGTGGCTAAGGTCTAATTTTTGGATAGCAGCAGTGAGAACGGCTGGCAGACAGCCAGCACTTCCTGCGGTTGGAGTAGCGCAGACCAAGCCCATCTTCGCATTGTGTTCATTGACCGCGATGGCATTACGGGCTGCTGATAGGATGGTAAAGTCCGACAAGGCCTTGCCACTTTTGAGATGGCGGTCTAGTTTGGCCGCGTCTCCGCCCGTTAGGCCACTACGGGATTTATTTTCACTGAGACCGAGCTCGACAGAGGCTTTCATGACTTCTAGATTGCGTTCCATGAGGAGGAGAACTTCTGGCCGTTCCCGACCAGTTAGTTGATATTCTGTCGCAATCATGAGTTCGGCGACATTTCCTTGGAAGTCTAGATCCGCCTGCTCGACCAATTCTTTGATAGAATAAAACATGTTTCCTCCTACTTAAAGAAATTGACATTGTGGAGATGAGGGATTTTTCGGATTTCTTCAATCGCCTCTTCGCAACTTCGACTATCGACTTCGATAATCATAATGGCTTTTTCTCCAGCTTTTTCTCGAGTCACATTCATCTGAGCGATGTTGATATCGAAACGAGAGAGGGCTTCAGTAACATGGGCAATCATACCTGGAACATCCTGATGCACGATGATGATGGTCGGTGTATTCATGTTGAGAGAGACAGCAAAGCCGTTAAGCTCCGTAACTTGGATATTTCCCCCACCAATGGAAATTCCTGTCACACTGATGGACTTGTGTTCATTCTTCACAGTAATTTTAGTGGTATTAGGATGAGGAGCGTTGCTGTCTTTCTGAATGGTCCAGACAATCTTGATACCACGTTTATGGGCAATCTCTAGGCTATTTGGAATGTCGGGATCGTCCGTATCCATACCTAATATACCAGCGACGAGAGCAAGGTCGGTTCCATGACCACGGTAGGTTTTGGCAAATGAATTAAATAATTGGAATTCGACTTCTGTCGGCGTATCATCAAAGATGGAAGAGACGATTTTCCCGATGCGAACAGCTCCAGCAGTATGGCTACTTGATGGGCCAATCATAACTGGTCCGATAATGTCAAAGACAGATTGAAAACGAAGTGAGTGCATCTGTTTCCCCTTACAAAGATTCTTATATCTATTATATCAAAGAATGGACCTCTGCGCTTATTTCCCTTATCAAAAGCTTAAAATGATTAAAGATAGTATAAAATAAGGTCTTTTGTGACAAAAACATCCTTAAAACGGTAAATATAAAACATTTTTGTAATATTTCTACATAAAACCGTTAAACAACGGTAACATTTAAAAGGTATCATAGATATATCCAATGGAAGGAGAATTTTTAGATATGTCATTAACAACTAAAAAAATTAAAACAACTATCGCAGGAGTAGCAACTTTGCTTGCTTTCTTTGCTCCATCACTTGCATCTGCCCAAGAAACTGTAACTTACACAGTTAAATCAGGTGATACTCTTTCAGAAATCGCTGAGAAGTACAACACAACTGTTGAAAAATTGGCGGCAAAAAACAACATCAAAGATATTCACCTTATCTATGTTGACCAAGTTTTGGTTATCGAAGGAACAGCTCCATCGACAGCAACTGCAACTGCTGCAGCTTCAACAACAACTTATGAAGCACCAGCAGCTGCGGAAGAAACTGCAGAAGAAGTAACTGAAACAACAACCTATGAAGCCCCAGCTGCACCTGCAACTCCAGTAGCAGAAAGCAACACTGCAGCAGCTTCTACTGTAAGTGGTTCTGAAGCAGAAGCCAAAGAATGGATCGCTCAAAAAGAGTCAGGTGGTAGCTACACAGCTACAAACGGACGTTACATCGGACGTTACCAATTGACAGATTCATACTTGAACGGTGACTACTCAGCTGAAAACCAAGAACGTGTAGCAGATGCCTACGTTGCAGGACGTTACGGTTCATGGACAGCTGCCAAGAACTTCTGGCTTAACAACGGTTGGTATTAAGAATACAAGAGTCCTTTAGGGCTCTTTTTTGTTTACAAAGATGTTAACTTCTCGCTCTAGCTCTGTTAGTAAGTGTTCATCTTCTACTAGTTTAGCTAAGGAGAGTCCATTCTGTATCAACTGAGCATCATTAGCACAAATGCCGATACGAATATAGGAAAACGCAAGTGTATCGTACTGTTTGCTTGCTTTTGCCTCCTCTAAGAGAGTGTAGCAAAGCTGTTTGCAAAGCAACTTATCACCATTGTAAAGATAAAGAGTTGAGAGATTCAGAAGCAACATCATACGAAGCTGAAAGACAGGACTATAGTGTTTATAAACCTCTAGTCGTTCGAGAATTTTTTCGGTAATCTGATGAATATACTCCATAGGAAAAGCAAAGAGAATGGTATTAAGGACTTTGAGGTCACTCTCATACCAAGTATCTTGTTTCTCAATCTTATCCCATAATCTGTTTACAATGTTGTCAACCTTACTTGACAATTTTTCTATCCCATTTTCACGGATGTAGATAACGATTTCGAGCATATCTTGCAACTGCTGGATGGGAAAATCATGATGTGTTTTTAGATAATGTTGGCATTTTTTGAGTAATTTACTTAAGTCGCTCGTACCACTAATAGAAGCCATTTTTAGAAAAGTCTGCATGATAGTTGATCGTTCACTTGGGTGGTAGAGATGGCAAATATATTCAAACTCTTCAAAACTCATATTAATTTGCTGGAGAAGAAATTCCATATTCTCATATTTTGGAGTTGTCTTGCCACTTTCTATTTTTGATAGGCTGGTTCTTGAGAGAACACCCCCACAGACCTCTTCTTGAGTCAATCCTTTTGACTCACGGATTTCTTTATAAACATTTCCAAAATCGTAGCGCATGATTCCCTCCTTATTTGTGAAAAAAGTTAACAATAAATTGAAACTGATTAAAAATATTGTATCATAGTAATATAAAAAGTAAAAAAGAAATCTAAAATAAATTTGTGAAAAAGGTTAACAAATTTTACGACAAGGTATATTGTATTTTATAATCAAGATGATGAAGTACTAAGGGGGTATCAAATGTATAAAAAAGTATATCGTCTGTTGTTATTTATGTTATGGATGGTTATTTTCTTCCCTTGGGGATGGCTCTTATAAAATTTTGATTAAGTAAAACGAAAGGAAGGTGAGTCCAATGGACTTCGATGTTTACAAATGAATCAATTCATCTGTTTCTGTGAAACAGTTCAAGATATAAGATGTGAGGAAAATATCATGAAAAAATTAGTAAAAATTGGTGTAGCAACCGTAATGGCATGTGGTTTGCTTGCTACTACAAATGTTTTGGCAGTATGGGTAGGTGGTGGTCAATGGAACTATGGAGTAGGTTGGACAGGAACTTTTGGATATTCTGATTATTTACATTCTACTCGATCTCATACAGCAACAGTCCGACATGGTGGTAGAATCTCTAGGGATCGTGAAACTCCCGGGGTTTGGGCTCAAGCTTCCCTTACTAAAATTCCGCCAACAGGATTAGAATATTTCTATGGATTTTAAGTGAAATTTTCCCTCTCCTGTTAGGAGAGGGAGAACTTTATTGGAGGTATCTTTATGAAAAAAATCAGTAATTTCTGTATGTTACTCCTGCTTCTCTGTACTACTTTTTTTGTTTTTAATGTAAACTACACACGAGAAGTGGTTCGGATTCAGGAAATGGGAAAGACAGCGAGTTCTTTGGATGTATACTTGAAAGATGTCAATGAACCTGCAGAATCTGTTCTTCGATTTTTTGAGGATGTATCAAAGGAGTACAAAGTCTCCATCATCAAAACAGACAGTGGTGATGAGGTGATCAAGTCTGGTGTTTTTGATAAAGATACCTTCCCCTACCAAGAGTTTGGACTTTCTTCCCTTGATTTTACCACAGATGGTGAGGGAGTTTACAGTAATAAAGAAATTTCCAATAAACTTGGTACGATTCCGACCTTTCTAAAAGCCAAACCTATTCAGCTTATGACTTTTCAAACCTATATCAAGGATACATCTCGTAGTTTAAATGGTCGCTATACGATAACTTCTACACAAAAGATGGACAAGGATAGGATTGTACAGAAATGGAGCGATTTTTTCAATATAGACCAGGCTACCTTGCTAGAGCCAAACTATAAAAGTGCAGTGGAAGTCTTAAATCGAGATTTGCTCTTATCTGCTATTATTTTTGTCTTGGCTATTTTGCTTCTTGTCTTAGTAACAGTGTATCAGCCGATGATGGAGATGAAAAGAGTTGGGGTACAAAAATTACTTGGTTTTCAAGATCGGGCTGTTTTAGCTGATGTTGTGAAAGGCAACCTCTACCTCCTCCTAGGTGGGGCGCTTGTGATCAATCTAGGAGTGTGTTTCTTGCTTGATTATAAGCCGAAAGATTTGTTCCCTATGCTGTGGTTGTCTCATTTTTTGCTTTTGCAGCTTTATCTCTTTATCAGTTGGTTGACTTATCTCTTAATCCAAAAAATGACAATCAGCTCTCTGCTGAAAGGTTTTTCATCTTTCAAATTTGGTTTACTCTTTAATTATTTGATGAAAATTGGAACCACCATTTTACTGACAGTCTTGCTAGTTGGGGTGGGGAAAAGTTTGGAGCAAGAAAACAAAGAGTTGGATTACCAGAAACAGTGGATCAGTCAAGGAAATTATCTGACCTTAGAAACTTTCCAACTCAATGATAACCTGTGGCAAGAGCAGTTGGCAGGCTCAGGGCAAGCAGTGGATTATTTCTATCGATTTTATCTGGATTTGGTAGAAAAAACGCAGGCGGGCTATGTGCAAAGTAGCAGTCTTCCTGTAAAAAATTTTGTCAAATCAGAACAGATTCAGCAATATCAGTTAACAGATACGGTGGATGTGTACTATGCTAATCGCAATTTTCTAAAGAGCAAGGGATTCAAGTTACCCGATACCGGCACTAAAAAAGTTATTTTGATGCCAGCAAGTACGAAAGGTGAAGAAGAGAAAAACCAGCTCTTGGGGAAGTTGATTACCTATCAATCAATGAAGTATGAAGAGCAGCAAAAACGAAGGATAGAGGAGGTGGATGTCGAGATTGCCTATTATGAAGGAGATTGGTCATTTTTCCCTTATAACGAGAAGCGAAAGGAAAATCTCTACAATCCAATTATTAGCTTGGTCAATGATTCTGATATGATGTGGGATGAAAAAGCTTCCCTGTCAACAACAGGTTTAAATAATCCCATTAAAATCGAAAATACAGCTCAACATCAAAAAGAGGTGACAGCGTTAGTTGAGAAATTATCAGATGGGAATTATTTAAAATTTTCATCTATTCAAGCCATTCAACAAGAGAAAGTAGATTCTTATCGAGATGCTGTTCGGAATTTCAACATACTCTTTGCTTTGGTTGGTCTTCTTAGTATGATGATTTCCTACTTCTTACTAGTAACAACTTTCTTATTGAAGCGAACAGATATTATTACCAAGAAGTTTATGGGCTGGAAATTGATAGATCGGTATCGTTCCTTGCTGGGTCTTCTATTAGCTGTCTATAGCCTTCCTTTTGTAGCCCTGCTATTCTTTACACAGGCACTTTTCCCGCTCCTACTTTTTGCAGGATTTACAGGCTTAGATATCCTGTTTGTGCTTTTCTTGGGTTCTAAGATGGAAAAACGAAATGTAGTGCAGTTATTGAAAGGGGATCACTTATGATAAAGTTGGAAAATGTTACGAAAACCATTGGGGAAAAAGTTATTTTGGAGAACTTATCTCTAAAAATTAACCAAGGAGATTTAGTTGCCATTGTTGGAAAAAGTGGCAGTGGCAAGTCAACCTTGTTAAATCTCTTGGGTTTGATAGATGGCGATTACAGTGGACATTATGAAATTTTCGGTCAGCAAAATGTACCTGTCAATTCTGTTAAGTCGCAAGCGATTATCCGCGAACATATCTCCTATCTGTTTCAAAACTTTGCTCTGATTGATAATGAAACGGTAGAGTATAATCTCATGCTGGCTCTAAAGTATGTAAAATTATCCAAGAAGGACAAAGTCAAAAAGATAGAAGAAATTTTAGAGAGAGTGGGATTGTCATCAACCCTACATCAGAAGGTTTCAGAGTTATCTGGAGGGGAACAGCAACGAATCGCAGTTGCTAGAGCCATTTTAAAACCGAGTCAGCTCCTGTTAGCAGATGAACCAACCGGCTCTCTAGACCCTGAAAATCGAGATTTGGTTTTAAACTTTCTCTTAGATATGAACAAGGAAGGGAAAACGGTCATTATCGTTACCCACGATGCCTATGTAGCTCAACAATGCCATCGAGTCATTGAATTGTGAAAGAGAATGTGGAGAGTTCGTTGATCTCTTCATCTTACCTGTAATTGGACAATTGTATTTTTAAAAACTCAAATAGTATAAATAAGCTTATTATATGTAAAAATATATCATATAATAAGCTTTTTCTTGATTTAAATGAAATAAAATACAGTTTTTCCTTGACAAACGAGAATGATAAGAGTATTATTTATACAACAATAAAGTATAAAAATAAAAGGAGGCTCTTCTATGAATAAAGTGAAGAAGGTGTTGATGACGATGTTTGGTTTGCTTATGTTTCCCTTATTATTTGCTTGTAGTAACACTCAATCCCAAGGTGTTGAAGGCATTAAGGCTAAAGGAAAATTGGTGGTGGCCCTAAATCCAGAGTTTGCTCCATTCGAATACCAGAAATTGGTCGATGGGAAAAATCAGATTGTAGGTTCAGATGTTGAGCTAGCCAAAGCCATCGCAAAGGAACTAGGTGTAGAAGTGGAGCTCTCTCCAATGAGTTTTGACAATGTACTGGCTAGTCTTGATTCAGGTAAGGCCGATCTTGCCATATCAGGTGTTTCTAAAACGGAAGAGAGAAGTCAAGTTTACGATTTTTCAATTCCCTACTACACTTCGAAAAATAAGGTTATCGTAAGAAAATCTGAATTAACGAATTACCAATCAGTGAAGGATTTGGCTCAGAAAAAGGTTGGAGCGCAGAAAGGTTCTATCCAGGAAACTCTGGCCAAAGAAACTTTGCAGGATTCTTCTCTCGTTTCACTTCCTAAAAATGGAAATTTGATAACAGATTTGAAATCAGGGCAACTAGATGCGGTTATCTTTGAGGAACCAGTGGCGAAAGGATTTGTAGAGAATAATCCAGACCTAGCCATCGCTGAGTTTGATTTTGACAATGATAAAGAAGATTCCTACGCTGTTGCGATGAAAAAAGACAGTAAAGAATTAAAAGAGGCGGTTGACAAAACCATCCAGAAGTTGAAGGATTCTGGGGAGTTGGACAAATTGATTGACGATGCTTTTAAAGCCTCTATCGAAAAATAGAAAGAAGGAAGAGAAATGAGTAAGGAAAAGGTCATTTTAGCCTATTCAGGTGGATTGGATACATCAGTTGCTATTACATGGTTAAAAAAAGACTATGATGTGATCGCTGTTTGTATGGATGTGGGTGAAGGAAAAGATTTGGAGTTCATCCACGATAAAGCTCTCAAGGTTGGGGCTGTAGAGTCTTATGTCATTGATGTTAAGGAAGAATTCGCTAATGACTATGTTTTAGTGGCCCTTCAGGCACATGCCTACTATGAACAAAAGTATCCCTTGGTATCTGCTCTGAGTCGCCCTCTTATTTCAAAAAAACTTGTTGAAATAGCTCATCAGACGGGGGCAACGACAATTGCCCATGGTTGTACAGGTAAGGGAAACGACCAAGTTCGGTTTGAAGTCTCTATCGCAGCTTTGGATCCCAATCTAAAGGTAGTTGCGCCTGTTCGTGAGTGGAAATGGTCTCGTGAAGAAGAAATCCAATATGCCAAAGAAAATGGCGTCCCAGTTCCAGCTGACCTTGACAATCCTTACTCTGTCGATCAAAATCTTTGGGGACGCGCAAATGAATGTGGTGTCTTGGAAAACCCTTGGAACCAAGCGCCAGAAGAAGCATTTGGAATCACATCTTCGCCAGAAGAGGCGCCAGACAGTCCAGAATTTATTGACATTGAGTTTAGCTGCGGGGTGCCCATCTCCCTCAATGGTGAGAAGATGAAAGTGGCGGCTTTGATTCAAAAACTCAATGAAATTGCGGGCAAACACGGTGTCGGTCGTATTGACCATGTGGAAAATCGCCTAGTCGGTATTAAGTCAAGAGAGATTTATGAGTGCCCAGGTGCTGTGACTTTATTGGCAGCTCATAAGGAGATTGAGGACTTGACTCTTGTGAGAGAAGTGGCTCATTTCAAACCTATTATCGAAAATGAGTTGTCCAATCTCATCTATAATGCCTTGTGGTTTAGCCCAGCAACTCAGGCTTTGATTGCCTATATCAAGGAGACACAGAAAGTTGTCAATGGAACTGCAAAAGTTAAACTCTATAAGGGAAACGCTCAGGTAGTAGCGCGGAAATCTCCAAATTCTCTTTATGATGAAAATTTGGCGACTTATACTAGTGCGGATACTTTTGACCAAGATGCGGCTGTTGGATTTATCAAGCTTTGGGGGCTTCCGACTAAGGTTTATTCAGAAGTTCAGAAAAATGTTGAGTAGTGATGCGATAGAAAGGGACGACAGGATATGCCGAAAAATACAAAATTATGGGGTGGTCGATTTGAAGGCACTGTGGAAGATTGGGTAGAACAGTTCGGTGCGAGTATTTCCTTTGACCACCAGCTGGCAAAATTTGATTTGATGGGTTCCTTAGCTCATGTTCAAATGCTAGGACAGACTGGCATTTTGAGCTTGGAAGAGGCAGAGCAGATCCAAGATGGTCTGAAAGCTTTGTTGCGAGATTTAGAGGCGGGAGAGCTTCATTTTGATATTGCAAATGAAGATATTCATATGAATATGGAAGTGTTGCTGACGGAGAAAATCGGTCCTCTGGCTGGGAAACTACACACAGCTCGTTCTCGGAATGACCAAGTCGCAACGGATATGCACTTATATCTAAAGGAGCAGCTTGGCCATGTCTTGGATAAGTTGGCGAATCTAAACAGTGTTTTGCTGGATTTAGCTGAAAAACATGTGGAAACCATCATGCCAGGCTATACTCATTTGCAGCATGCCCAACCGATTAGTTTTGCCCACCATCTCATGGCTTATTACAATATGTTCCAAAGGGATAGCGAACGCTTTGCATTTAACTTGAAACATACGGACCTATCTCCCCTGGGTGCGGCTGCCTTGGCAGGGACAACTTTTCCAATCAATCGTCAATTATCGAGTGATTTATTGGGCTTCCAACAGCCCTATACCAATTCCTTGGACGCAGTGAGTGACCGTGATTTTATCTTAGAATTTCTGTCAAACGCTAGCATTTTGATGATGCATATGAGCCGTTTTTGTGAGGAAATCATCAATTGGTGCAGTTTTGAGTATCAGTACATTAGCTTGTCTGATAGCTTTTCAACAGGTTCATCTATCATGCCCCAGAAGAAAAATCCTGATATGGCGGAATTGATTCGAGGGAAGACAGGACGAGTTTACGGGCACTTGCTTGGACAATTGACCGTCATGAAGTCTTTGCCTCTGGCCTATAATAAGGATTTGCAAGAGGACAAGGAAGGCATGTTTGATACAGTAGAAACGATTTTAAATTCTCTGGATGTGCTGGCAGGTATGCTATCGAGCATGCAGGTTAATCAGGCCAAAATGCAGCAATCCACAGAGAATGATTTTTCGAATGCGACCGAACTGGCAGACTATTTGGCTGAAAAAGGTCTTCCCTTTAGAGAAGCGCATGAAATAGTAGGGAAATTGGTTCTAGACTCTATCAAGCATGGTAAAAATATTCAAGATTGGGATTTGGAGGAGTTGCAAGTCTACCATCCCTTGATTGAAGAGGATATTTATATCTACTTGCGCCCAGAAACCGCTGTTCAGAGACGGAATTCCTTAGGAGGAACCGGCTTTGAGCAAGTGAAATACCAGATAGAACAAGCGAAGAAAGAACTTAAAGGGGAAAATTGATTCGTTTGCAAAGGAAGAAAGAGAGGTTGAGATGATTTATCAGCCTCTTTCTTGTCTTCTCCAACCAAGCGTGTTATAATGAATACTGCTCAAGCGACCTTCAATCGTTAAAGCACACACGACCTTCAATCGTGAACTGGTCATTTCGTTTATCTTTTATTACGTCGTTAACTCGAAATGAGATGCAAGCTGAGCTTGTCTGATTTATAACCTCAATCAGTCTCCCAGACTGATTGAGCGAACTCGAGATATGCCTGCGACTCGTTGCCTATCATATTTTCATTTTAAGATGATAGGCTAAAATGGTCTCCCAGACCATTTTACTCCTAAAAGCAAACGAAAAGACGATACTCAAAGAAATTCTATTGAAAGTTATAATGAATAGAATTTTGAAGGGTATGAATAAACGAATAGATGGGAGACTTACCATGAGTGATAACTCTAAAACACGTGTTGTCGTGGGGATGAGTGGTGGTGTTGATTCGTCGGTGACGGCTCTCTTGCTCAAGGAGCAGGGCTACGATGTGATCGGTATCTTCATGAAGAACTGGGATGACACAGATGAAAACGGCGTCTGTACGGCGACCGAAGATTACAAGGATGTGGCTGCGGTGGCAGACCAGATCGGCATTCCTTACTACTCTGTCAATTTTGAAAAAGAGTACTGGGACCGCGTCTTTGAGTATTTCCTAGCGGAATACCGTGCAGGGCGCACGCCAAATCCAGATGTTATGTGTAACAAGGAAATCAAGTTCAAGGCCTTTTTGGACTATGCTATGACCTTGGGTGCAGACTATGTAGCGACTGGGCATTATGCTCGAGTGGTGCGTGATGAGGATGGCACTGTTCACATGCTTCGTGGCGTGGACAATGGCAAGGACCAGACCTATTTCCTCAGTCAACTTTCGCAAGAACAACTCCAAAAAACCATGTTCCCATTGGGACATTTGGAAAAGCCTGAAGTACGAAAACTAGCAGAAGAAGCAGGTCTTGCGACTGCCAAGAAGAAAGATTCGACAGGGATTTGCTTTATCGGAGAAAAGAACTTTAAAAACTTTCTCAGTAACTACCTGCCAGCCCAGCCTGGTCGCATGATGACTGTGGACGGTCGCGATATGGGTGAGCATGCAGGACTTATGTATTATACGATTGGTCAGCGTGGAGGACTTGGTATCGGTGGTCAACACGGCGGTGACAATGCCCCTTGGTTCGT
This sequence comes from Streptococcus oralis subsp. oralis, assembly GCF_002096495.1. GTDB lineage: Bacteria > Bacillota > Bacilli > Lactobacillales > Streptococcaceae > Streptococcus > Streptococcus oralis_CU. Next base: position 131,830 of record NZ_NCUO01000011.1, read on the forward strand.
TGTCGGAAAAGATTTGAGCCAAAATATCCTCTATGTCGGCCAAGGTTTCTATCATGATTCGCTCATGTCAACAAGCCTAGAGGCCAGTCAAGTTCACTTTACTCGTGACATGCCAGAGGAATTTACTCTAGAATGCACAGCAAAATTCCGCTACCGTCAGCCTGATTCTAAGGTGACAGTACATGTCAAAGGAGACAAGGCAGAGGTCATCTTTGCGGAACCACAACGTGCGATTACACCAGGACAGGCAGTTGTCTTTTACGATGGCGAAGAGTGTCTAGGTGGTGGCTTGATTGACAATGCTTATCGAGATGGACAAGTTTGTCAGTACATTTAAGATTTTCTAAGAGGAAAGAGAATGTTTCAGTTTTTTAAGAAAAAAACGGCTAAAAAAGAGCAAACAATGAGCCTCTCTGATTATAAGAAAGAGTATTTGAGAGAGAAAACGACAGAGTCGATTGAAGCCTTGTTCAAGGAATTGAAACAAGCTAAAGTCTGGGTCCCCTTCAATCCGAATCTTCTGGATGAGAGTGATGAACAAGAAGGGGTACGACTAAAACCGGATATTCTGCAAAAGGGAGACGACTACTTCTATCCTTGTTTCTTAACTGAACAAGATATTCCTAAGGACTATTATGATCGTTTTTCCTGGTTGCAATTACCTCTTACGGACTGTTTATCTGTTGCGGAAGAGATAGGGGAGTTTCCAGTGAGAGGGATTGTTCTGGATGCCTTCTATGACCCAGTCGAGATTGACAAAGGAGCTTTTGAAGCGATTCGCCAATCATAGTACATTTAGATTGACAAATTTTCTCAATTTGCTACAATAATAAAAGCAATAGAAATGATGGTCAAAGCTCATGGATGTTGCAGGCTTTTTTGTCCTGCACTTCTTTGGAGTTTTGACTGTTTTTGTGTCGTTTAAGGGAAAGGAAAAAAATGACTCAACAAGACTTTCGGACAAAAGTGGGAAATACTGTTTTTGGCGTTCGGGCTACAGCCTTGATTCTCCAAAATGGCAAGCTCCTAGTTACCAAAGACAAGGGTAAGTATTACACTGTTGGCGGTGCGATTCAAATCAATGAAAGTACGGAAGATGCGGTAGTCCGTGAAGTGAGGGAAGAACTGGGTGTCAAAGCTCAAACTGGGCAGCTAGCTTTCGTGGTTGAAAATCGTTTTGAACAAGACGGTGTTTCTTATCACAACATCGAGTTTCATTATCTGGTGAACTTGCTTGAGGATGCCCCATTGACCATGCAGGAAGATGAAAAAACGCAGCCTTGTGAGTGGATTGACTTGGATGAACTCCATAATATCCAGCTAGTTCCAGCCTTTTTAAAAACAGCTCTACCAGACTGGGACGGCCAACTAAGACACATTCATCTTGAGGAATAGGAGAGAAAATGATGGTTAAGCTTATTGCCCATGTACTTGTTCATAGTGGTGGTGATTATTTACTCATTCAGCGTTCGGAAATTAAAAGAGGAGAACCCAACGTTTATCCAACTTACTGGGATATTCCTGGTGGCGGGGTTGAAAAGGGTGAACTTCCGCGAGATGGTGCTCTTAGAGAATGCATTGAAGAAGCGGGAGTTAGGCTAGATAGCAGTTCGCTCAAACTTCTTCACGAAGATAGTCAACTGGATACCTCTAAGGATACGGTTTTTACTCGCTTAGTTTATAAAGCAGAGTGGGTTGGGGAGAAGCCAATTATCAGATTAGATCCTGAAGAGCATATACACTTTAAATGGGTTACTATGGATCAAGCTCTAGAGGAGGAGAAGTTAGTTCCTTATTTGCGAGAAATTTTTGAAAGGTTAAGAAATGACTTATAATTTTACGGAAGAATACGATATTATTGTAATCGGTGCGGGGCACGCTGGGGTGGAGGCATCTCTAGCTGCTAGCCGTATGGGCTGCAAGGTATTGCTTGCGACCATCAACATTGAAATGCTGGCTTTCATGCCTTGTAACCCTTCTATCGGTGGTTCTGCCAAGGGGATTGTCGTGCGTGAAGTCGATGCTCTTGGTGGAGAGATGGCTAAAACCATTGACAAGACTTACATCCAGATGAAGATGCTCAACACTGGTAAGGGGCCAGCTGTCCGTGCCCTTCGTGCGCAAGCTGACAAAGAGCTTTACTCTAAGGAAATGCGCAAGACAGTTGAAAATCAAGAAAATCTCACCCTTCGTCAAACCATGATTGATGAGATTTTGGTGGAAGATGGCAAGGTTGTCGGTGTTCGTACAGCAACTCATCAAGAATATGCTGCCAAGGCTGTTATCGTGACGACAGGGACTGCACTCCGTGGGGAAATCATCATCGGAGACCTCAAGTACTCATCAGGGCCAAACCACAGTCTAGCTTCGATTAACCTTGCTGACAACCTCAAGGAGCTGGGCCTCGAAATCGGTCGTTTCAAGACAGGAACACCTCCACGTGTCAAGGCTTCTTCTATCAATTACGACGTGACAGAGATTCAGCCAGGGGACGAAGCGCCTAATCACTTCTCCTACACTTCACGTGATGAGGACTATGTCAAGGACCAAGTGCCATGCTGGTTGACCTACACCAACGGCACCAGCCATGAGATTATCCAAAACAACCTCCATCGTGCGCCTATGTTTACAGGTGTAGTTAAGGGTGTGGGACCTCGTTACTGTCCGTCGATTGAGGACAAGATTGTGCGCTTTGCGGACAAGGAACGTCACCAACTCTTCCTTGAGCCAGAAGGGCGCAATACAGAGGAAGTCTATGTCCAGGGTCTTTCAACCAGTCTACCTGAGGATGTCCAACGTGACTTGGTTCATTCTATCAAAGGGTTGGAAAATGCAGAGATGATGCGAACAGGTTATGCCATTGAGTACGACATGGTCTTGCCACACCAGTTGCGTGCAACACTTGAAACCAAGAAAATCTCAGGACTCTTTACTGCTGGTCAGACAAATGGAACGTCAGGTTACGAAGAAGCTGCTGGCCAAGGGATTATCGCAGGTATCAATGCGGCTCTGAAAATCCAAGGCAAGCCTGAGTTGATTTTGAAGCGCAGTGACGGTTATATCGGGGTGATGATTGATGACTTGGTGACCAAGGGAACTATTGAACCCTATCGTCTCTTGACCAGTCGTGCTGAATACCGTCTCATCCTCCGTCATGACAATGCCGATATGCGTTTGACAGAGATGGGGCGCGAGATTGGACTTGTGGATGATGAACGCTGGGCTCGTTTTGAAATCAAGAAAAATCAATTTGACAATGAAATGAGGCGTCTCGACAGTATCAAACTCAAGCCGGTCAAGGAAACCAATGCCAAGGTTGAGGAGATGGGCTTCAAGCCGTTGACAGATGCGGTTACAGCCAAGGAATTCCTTCGCCGTCCAGAAGTTTCTTACCAAGATGTGGTGGCCTTCATAGGGCCAGCTGCCGAGGACTTGGATGACAAGATTATCGAATTGATTGAAACAGAGATCAAGTACGAAGGCTATATTTCCAAAGCCATGGATCAGGTTGCCAAGATGAAACGCATGGAAGAAAAACGCATTCCAGCCAATATCGACTGGGATGATATTGACTCGATTGCAACAGAAGCCCGTCAGAAGTTCAAACTTATCAATCCAGAAACCATCGGCCAAGCCAGCCGTATTTCGGGAGTGAATCCAGCAGATATTTCTATTTTGATGGTCTATCTTGAAGGTAAAAATCGTAGTATTTCTAAAACTCTTCAAAAATCAAAATGATACGTCGTCGGCTTCTTACGAATGAGTTCAAAGCTTGGCTTTGATTCATCTACAACCTCCCATAGTTCCCCGAACTATGGGAGCTAACTTGAGTTATGCTTTTGCCTAGCCTTCTAGTCTGATTTCGATTTTTATTGAGTTTCAATCTCAAAAAAGCATAGAAAAAACAGCTCCGAAAACGGGGCTGTTTTGTTAATGGACTCTAGTTTTTTATTGCATATTTAAATATTTGATTAAAAGAAATCTTTTATGCTACCGATAAATTATTATTAAAACATTTAAAATGATGAGTAAATATAATTTTGATAGAAGAAATGTTGACTTGAGATTGATAGTTGTAAAAGTAATGATAGTGATGGGGAATATTGACTATAGGAGAATCTGTTACTTATTATTATTTATAGAACTATATTTATAAATAAATTTGACATTAAAATTATTTTATGATAAAATGAAAGCGTTAACAAAAGAATTTAGCTAAACTAGAAAGGAGGAGTTTGTCAGTAGTTGTTTTGCTGAATACACTATTCGTATTTTAGTTTATACTTTATACTTTCAAAATTGGCAGATATATACAAATTTCAAATGTAGTTGCGGAGGTTGATCAGAGATTAGTACCTATTACTTGGTAGCTGAAACGATTGTCTCGCCTAAGATTCTTTGAGTGGATTTTAGTTTTCGACATCGTTACACTAACCCTAGTCTTTGCATCTTATCACGAATAAAAAGACACTTCTCTCTATAAGAAGTTCCCATTTTTTGAAAAAATAAAGTATTGTGGAAGGAGCTGATTAAAATTAGAAAAATAAATCCAGATATCTTATTTCTATGTGGTGTTTTGGTCATATGTTGCTCTTTTTTGCTTTTCCATATAAATCCTTACCATGTAGCTGATGACGAGCTAATGTTAAAAATACAATCTATATTTTGGAGTTTGTTGTGGCGTCCAGTTCCATCTTTAGGAATGGTGGTAGGGGTGATTATGATTTTTAAGAGTTTAAAAAAATAATATCGTTTTATTTTTAGTATTCGATTTTCTAGTTAGAATGGAGATTGGATAGGAACAAACTTAAGTTGATATTCTTATTGTTGTTTAGCTTGCTCACTTTTGGAATATTTTTAGACGTCAAAGCAGATACTATTCCAAGTCCTGATTTTGAAGTGATATCAGAGTTGGTATTAAAAGAAAATAAAACTGGAGTAATTTATGAGTTTGAAAATTTAGAAACTAGAGAACAATTTTTAAAATCTAGAAATATAACGTCTTCTAATGCAAGTTCATTCCGTTCTTATGGAGTGAGTAGTGTCCGTAGAACATACCTCAGCTCTTACCGTGATACAGCGGTTTCTGGACGAGTTTCTTATACTGTTTATGGGGGAGCTCAGGAGCTAGTGTGTCAATATCATCAGGACAAAGTTTTTCTTCTTCTGAGTATGGAATAGGTTTTACTTATGGAAGCGCAGCTACTCATTTTGTTCCACCTTATAAATATGGTTATATAGTTTTGAAAGCTTCTTTTACAGTTAATATTTATAAATTAGAGGTTAAATATCAAGGAACTAATGAATGGCGTCCAGCTGGACGGATTAAGACATTTAGTAACACAAATGTTTGGACCGAGTTGAGAACTTACAGTTAACTACTTTATAAAAATAAAAGAAAAAATATAACAGACTAGAATAACGAAGATGTGGTGCATAAGCACATCAAATTCCTGAGGAACTGACAGTCCTCAGGAATTTTTACTTAAATAAAGCTCACACAATAATGAAGCACACCCCAAAAAGTAAGAGCAAAATCCAACTTTTGGGGTGTGCTTCATGGGTGAGGGATGATTTATTCTTCTTCGTCTGGTGTGAGGATCATAGGGATGATGATTGGTTCACGTTCTGTATTTTCATAGAGGAAAGGACGAATGGCGTTGACAATGGCACCATTGACGGATTGTATGCTGGCGTCTTTGTTCTTCAGTGCGATACGAATAGCATTGAAGAGGATGCGCTGACTTTGGCGAATCAAGTCCCCAGATTCTCTCATGTAGACAAAGCCTCGGCTAAGGATGTCAGGACCAGACAAGATCATTTTAGACTTGAAGTCAACAGTTGCGACTGCCAGAACGACACCGTCTTCAGATAGATCACGACGATCTTTGAGGACAGCCGCACCGATTTCACCGATACGATTTCCATCGACATAGATGTCTTGGGCGTTGAAGTGACCTGCGATGCGAGCCGAGTTAGCAGTAAGGGCAAGCACATCACCATTGCTCATGATAAAGATATTGTCCTTCTCGACACCAGTATCCACCGCTAGTCCAGCATGGACTTTCTGCATACGGTATTCACCATGAACAGGCATGAAATATTTGGGCTTGATCAAGCGGAGCATGAGTTTTTGCTCTTGCTGACCACCGTGTCCAGAGGTGTGGATGTTGTTGATTTTACCGTGGATAACTTCAACACCAGCTTCTGAAATAATATTAATCAGCTTGTTGACGCTAGTGGTGTTTCCAGGGATTGGGCTAGAAGAGAAGATAACCGTATCGCCGGGTTGGAGTTGCACCTGACGGTGGGTTCCGTTAGCGATACGAGAGAGGGCTGCCATCGGCTCGCCCTGACTACCTGTACAGAGGATAAGAACCTCGCCTGCAGGGTAGTCTTTGATTTCATTTGGCTCGATAAAGGTTCCCTTAGGAGCTTTGATGTAGCCAAGCTCGATTCCGTTGACAATGGCCTTTTCCATGGAACGTCCAAAGACCGCAATCTTGCGTCCAGTCTTAACAGCAGCATCTGTTGCTTGCTGGAGACGGAAAATGTTTGAGGCAAAGGATGCAAAGATGATACGTCCTTCAATCCCTTGGATAATCTTCATGATGGACTGGCCAACGACTTTTTCAGAGTTGGTAAAGGTTGGTACTTCCGCATTTGTCGAGTCAGAGAGGAGACAGAGCACTCCTTCTTCACCAAGGGCAGCCATACGGTGCAAGTCTGCAGGCTCTCCAACTGGAGTAAAGTCAAACTTAAAGTCACCCGTACAGACGATTTTTCCTTGAGGAGTATGAATGACAATCCCCAAAGGCTCTGGAATGGAGTGGGTGGTTCTAAAGAAAGTTGCCTTGAGATTTTTAAAGGTCAATTCAGTGTTGTGGTTGATTTCGTAAAGTTTGGCGTTGCGCAAGAGACCGTGTTCTTCAAGTTTCCCACGGATCAAAGCCAAGGCAAGTGGCCCAGCGTAGATAGGGACATTTGCTTGCTTGAGTAGGAAAGGAATCCCACCGATGTGGTCCTCGTGTCCGTGTGTAATCAAAACGGCCTTGACGCGGTCGATATTGTCCACGATGTAAGAGTAATCAGGGATAACGTAGTCGATACCCAGCAAGTCATCTTCTGGGAATTTAATCCCAGCATCGACGATGATAATCTCGTCTTGGTATTCAATTCCGTAAGTGTTTTTCCCGATTTCTCCCAGACCACCGATGGCAAAAACGCCGACTTCTTCAGGTTTAAGAGTGTAGGCCATATTAGAACTCCGTGATTTCGAAAGCGCCAGTTTCTTTTTCGTAATCTAGCAATTTGTCAGACAAGAGTTCGATAAATTCGATATTGTACTCTGGGCGGTTTTCTTCGACAAGTTGGCGAGCAGCGATACGTCCCTCAAGTTCTGAGTTGGCATCGATGTCTAGGTAAAGTGAGCGTGTTGTTTCACGACGTGGGCTACGTTCTTTTGTTTCTTGATAAAAAACTTTGTAAATCATATAGTTCCTTTCTATTTACAGGTCAGCTTATTCCAAACTTTTAGCAGAGATTTGCTTGATTTCATTCCATTTTGTGTCTAGATTGACCTTGATTCGTTACAATTATTTCAATTATACCACAAAATGAAAAATTAGTAAAAGACGGAAAATGAGAAAGTAAAGACTGACAAAAGCGTAAAACTTGGATGACAAGATGAAATAAAATTGCTTTAAACAAAAAATAAAAAGCTCCTGACCGAAGTCAAGAGCCGTCAAACACTGGGGGCGAATTGTTCAATCGCAATTTCAGTTCTTTAGAAACCAAAGTTTCAGGGATAGCACTGCAACCCGAAGAGTCAAAGACTCAACCTGATTTTCCTGCCAATGTTCAATTATATTTTAACATTGACGGTTAAAAGAGTCAATGGATTCGCCATCTTTACGCCCCTCTTTTCTCAGAAAAAATCGAGTTGAAGCATAAAAAGAAAACAATACAAACAGATGAAACAACTGGTAAGGGTGTAACGATTATGTTTAAATCATTGAAAATGATGAGCAAACTGTAAGAAATGAAGAGAATAAAATTTACCCTTCTAAAAATGTGTCTTTTGTCTAGCATGACTTATCTAAACTTCTTATGGCGATCCTTTCAATTTTCTTGTTCACTTATATATTCGGAAAAAATAGAAAAAAGCTAGAACTTTTTTGATTTTTTTGCCATCCTCTTTGTCTAAGTAGCAGGACTTTTTGTTTGGGGAGAAAGAAAATTCCCATGCGTCAGCTTTTGTAGTATAATAGTAAGCAGACAAAAAGATAGGAATGTGTTATGAAAGTATTAGCTTTTGATACGTCTAGCAAGGCTCTTTCTCTAGCCATTTTAGAGGACAAGCAGCTTCTTGCCGAGACGACTATTAATATCAAGAAAAATCACAGTATCACTCTGATGCCTGCTATCGATTTTTTGATGGCCAGTCTAGATTTGACACCCAAGGATTTGGATCGCATCGTGGTGGCAGAGGGGCCTGGTAGCTATACAGGTTTGCGAATTGCGGTAGCAACTGCTAAGACCTTGGCTCATACCCTGAACATTGAGTTAGTTGGGATGTCTAGTCTATTGGCTCTGGTGCCACGCCAAAAAGAAGGTTTGGTGGTTCCTATCATGGATGCGCGTCGTAACAATGTCTATGCAGGCTTTTATGAAAATGCCAAGCCAGTCTTGCCAGAAGCGCATCTGTCTTTTGCGGAAGTGCTAGAGCAGGTCAAGGATGCTGAGCAGGTGACCTTTGTCGGAGAAGTTGGAGCCTTTGTGGAACAGATCCAAGAACAACTACCACAAGCCAGCTACCAAGAAACCTTGCCAAATGCAGCTAATCTAGCTCTTTGGGCCTGGGACAAAGAAGCAGACTCCTTGCACGACTTTGTGCCAAATTACCTCAAGCGGGTAGAAGCCGAGGAAAACTGGCTCAAGAACCACTCCGAGTCTGGCGAGTCCTACATTAAACGCCTATGATAGAGATCAAACGAATCCAACAACAAGCTGACTTGGCACAAGCTATCTATGCTGTTATGGTAGATGTTTACCCAGTCAGCCCTTGGACGCTGGAACAAATCCAAGCAGACCTGTCCCAAGACCAGACATGGTATGTTCTGGCTTTGGACGGGGCAGAAGTGATTGGCTTTCTAGCCGTTCAGGAGAATCTCTTTGAGGCAGAAGTCCTGCAAATCGCTGTCAAAAAAGCCTATCAGGGGCAGAAAATCGCGACAGCCTTGTTTGCTCAATTGCCAGCGGATAAGGAGATTTTCCTAGAAGTTAGAAAGTCAAACCAACGAGCGCAAGCATTTTACAAGAAAGAAAAGATGGCGATCATCGCTGAGCGAAAGGCCTACTACCATGACCCAGTCGAGGACGCCATCATCATGAAGAGAGAAATAGATGAAGGATAGATATATTTTAGCATTTGAGACATCCTGTGATGAGACCAGTGTCGCTGTCTTAAAAAACGACGACCAGCTCTTGTCCAATGTCATTGCGAGTCAAATCGAGAGCCACAAACGTTTTGGGGGCGTAGTGCCAGAAGTAGCTAGTCGTCACCATGTCGAGGTCATTACAGCCTGTATAGAGGAGGCTCTAGCAGAAGCAGGGATTACCGAAGAGGACGTGACAGCCGTTGCCGTTACCTACGGACCTGGATTGGTTGGAGCTCTGCTAGTTGGTTTGTCAGCTGCCAAGGCTTTTGCTTGGGCGCATGGCTTGCCACTTATCCCCGTCAACCATATGGCTGGTCACCTCATGGCAGCTCAGAGTGTGGAGCCTTTGGAGTTTCCTTTGTTGGCACTCTTGGTCAGCGGTGGCCACACAGAGTTGGTCTATGTTTCTGAGGCTGGGGATTACAAGATTGTTGGGGAAACGCGGGACGATGCAGTTGGTGAGGCCTATGATAAGGTCGGCCGTGTCATGGGCTTGACCTATCCTGCAGGTCGCGAAATTGATGAGCTAGCTCATCAGGGGCAGGATATTTATGACTTTCCTCGTGCCATGATTAAGGAGGACAATCTAGAGTTTTCATTCTCAGGTTTGAAGTCTGCCTTTATCAATCTTCACCACAATGCTGAGCAAAAGGGAGAAAGCTTGTCTACAGAGGATTTGTGTGCTTCCTTCCAAGCAGCTGTCATGGATATTCTCATGGTAAAAACCAAGAAAGCTTTAGATAAATACCCTGTTAAAACCCTTGTTGTCGCAGGTGGTGTGGCGGCCAATAAAGGCCTTAGAGAACGCTTGGCAGACGAAATCACAGATGTCAAGGTCATCATTCCACCCCTGCGTCTCTGTGGAGACAATGCAGGAATGATTGCTTATGCCAGCGTCAGCGAGTGGAACAAAGAAAACTTTGCAGACTTGGACCTCAATGCCAAACCAAGTCTTGCCTTTGATACCATGGAATAAAGAGTCAGTTTGAATCTGGCTTTTTTGCTAAAATATTTTATAATATGTTAAAAAAGAAAAAGTTTTTACGAATAAAATAGTAAAGGGAATCTTTAAAGGGAGTTTGGCCATGATTGAAAAAATGGAATTGGGAGAATTTTACAAGGAATTACGTCTGGCGAGAAAACTCAAGCAGTCAGATGTTGCTTGTGATGGACTGACAGCATCCCAGCTATCCAAGTTTGAACTGGGACAGTCTATGCTGTCTGCGGATAAGCTGATCCTAGCGATCCAAGGGATAAATGTGACCTTCGATGAATTTGGGCACAAGCTCAACAACTATCAAGAATCTCCGCATATGAAATTTGGTAGAAGGGTTGTGGATCGCTTTGCCCATCAAGATATAGCAGGTTTAGAGCAACTATTAGAGAAGGTCGAGCAGGAACAGATGGCACAGACTTATCGTCGTTTGAATGCTATTGTGATTAAAAATGCTATCCATTCCTTGGATAAAAGCTATCTACTCGAAGAGGAGGATCGTGAGTTTTTGACCACTTATCTCTATGCTATCGAGTCTTGGACCTGGTTTGAACTCTATATTTTTTGCAATACCATGCCCTTCTTGAGTAATCAAGATCTAATCTTTTTATCAACCTCTTTACTTGAAAAATCCAAGGAATTTAAAGAATTGGCACACAATAGACTGTATATGAAAAGTGGCTTTCTGAATATCATATCAGAGCTTATGGAGCGTAAGCTTTTCTCTTACATCCTAATCTTTGAGTCCGAGTTGGAGAGCATGCTTCGTCCGTATGATGTTTTTGAGAAATTATTGTGGCAATTTTTAAAGAAGATGAGTGTCTTCCTTCAAACCAAAGGAAGTAATCAAAAAGAGATTGAACACTTTATCCAATCTCTGCAAATATTAGAAAATCCACAATTAACAGCCCTCTTTGAACTACGCTTACAGCAATACAAAGAACTTATCGATTAGCTAAAGATGGGAAATGATAATAATATCAGCAACAATTGTCAATAATGTTATGATTTGTTTCTTCATTTCATGCCTCCTACATAATGGTAACTATATTATATCAGTGAAATAATCAAATCAATCAAAATCGCAAATGTGAAATTTCCATAAGAAAAAATATCAAATATGCGATTTTCTAAAATGAGGTGGTTTCCATGTTATACTGTCCTTGTAAGACATTTGAAGCAAATCCTAGGTCGCAGAAGTGGTTTACAAGTAAAAATAATTGAAGGAGTGTAAATGATGTTAAATTTACAATTTGCAGAAACAATGGAATTGACAGAAGTGGAGCTAGAGGCAGTTTACGGAGGAGATCTTGTGAATGTTGCGAATATCCCAGGTGGTGGAAATTGGGGAGGCTGGGGAGGCCTAGGAACACCTTGGTCAATTATTGATCACTGGAAGAGAAATTTTAACCATGATTCTTCTACTGTTAATCGTCGCCGTTATTGATATTCAAAGCCCTTGCCTTTTCTTGGGTAGGGGCTGTCTTTATTTCATAGTATAGGAGAAAATAGAATGAAAAAGATAATCTCACACTACTACCTTATTATAGCCATTCTACTTGTCGTTGCTTACCAGTACTTCAGTGGTCTAGTTTTACACAGTGATCTTGCTGCTGGTCTATCTGACTTTGCCTATTATTTGTCGGATATGCTGTTGAATTTTCTTGTGGTTCTGCTTGCTCTTATTGTTATGGTTTGGTCAGGAAAATGGCAGAAAATTAACAGTAGAAAATTTAAAGGTTCTTATCTTTTTTATTCCTTTTTAGCTCTTCTTGCTTTTGTTATTTGGAATTTCGTCACATTTTATCTTTTCCCTCCTACCAAAAATGAAATTGCTTATCAACTGGATGTTCCTACTTTTACAGGAGCAACAGCATTTCTGATGTATTTTTTCTATCCTGTGATTGCAGGTCCCATTTTTGAAGAGATGATCTATCGTGGATTGGTGATGACTGCTTTGGAAAAAGGGAAAAAATGGGGACTGGATGTACTTGGTTCGGCTACTTTATTTGGTATTTTGCATATCAGTAATCATGGTTGGGTCTTGACAGACTTTTTCGTATATATGGGTAGTGGTTTAATAATGGCAGTCTTTTTTAGAGTGACAAAGTCTATTTATTGGCCTATTGTACTGCATATAGTCAATAATGCCATTGCTCAAATTCTGCCCTTGTTGTTTTAGAGGTTTTTGAAGCATTGTAAATAACAAAAGAGAATACTAGTTATGAAATTAAAAATTCCTGAGTCAGTTCTAATAGAGTAAGTTTGTAGTATTGGGAGTTGGTGGCTTTATTTGTTTGTTATTTAATAAATTCTGGGTTGTAGAAGTGGTTTACAAATAAAACTAATTGAAGGAGTGTAAATATGTTGAGTTTACAATTTGAAGAAACGATGAAGTTAACAGAGGAAGAATTACAAGTAGTTAGTGGAGGAGATCTTGTGTATACTGGCAATATCCCAGGGAGTGGTATAGGAACATCTCGGTCAATTACTAATTTCTGGAGAACAATTTTTATCTATGATTCTCCGACTGTTAATCGTCGCCGTTATTGATAGTCAAAGCCCTTGCCTTTTCTTGGGTAGGGGCTGTCTTTATTTCATAGTATAGGAGAAAATAAAATGAAAAAGATAATCTCACGCTACTACTTGTTTATAGCTATTCTACTTGTCATTACTGACCAGTTCTTGATTCGTCTGCTCTTACACAGCGATCTTGCTGCTGGTCTATCTGACTTTGCCTATTATTTGTCGGATATGATGTTGAATTTTCTTGTGGTTCTGCTTGCTATTATTGTTATGGTTTGGTCAGGTAAATGGCAGAAAATCAACAGTAGAAAATTTAAAGGGTCTTATCTTTTTTATTCCTTTTTAGCTCTTCTTGCTTTTGTTATTTGGAATTTTGTCACATTTGTTATTTTCCCACCTACCAAAAATGAAATTGCTTATCAACTGGATGTTCCTACTTTTACAGGTGCAACGGCATTTTTGATGTATTTTTTCTATCCTGTGATTGCAGGTCCCATTTTTGAAGAGATGATTTATCGTGGGTTGGTGATGACCGCTCTGGAAAAAGGAAAGAAATGGGGACTGGATGTGCTCGGTTCGGCTGCTTTGTTTGGAATCTTGCACATTAGTAACCACGGTTGGGTTTTGACAGACTTTTTCTCATATATGGGTGGCGGTCTCATATTTGCCGTCTTGTTTAGAGTGACAAAGTCCATTTATTGGCCTATTGGACTGCATATAGTCTACAATGGCATTGGTCAGATTCTCCCCTTGTTGTTTTAGAGTTTCTGCTAATCATAAAAACAAAAGAACTGACTAGCTAAGTATTGTAAATAAGACTGTTTTTTCAGTCTTTTTTATTTTGAATGTCTGTTACTAATTTTTGAGTAGTCCTTTGTTTCCTCCAAATTTAGAGAATAAGTCTCAAAATGTAATCGGAAAATCCAAAGTTTGTCAGTCTGAGACTTTTCTTGTATAGTAGATATATGAAAATTACAAAAATAATCAGTAGTCTGCTTGCTCTTGGAGCTTTACTCATGCTTTTATCAGCTTGCCATCATATCAAAAAGACGCAACTGGTCTTGTTTGAATCCCTTTCTTTCGGTATGCCTGTTAAATCTTTTGAAGAAGTATTGGGAGAGGCTAGCCAAGTGGTGGAAGAAGAGGAAATGGCCTATCGTGATACTTGGCGTGCAGAAGACCCTTATTTCTATAAAACAGGCCGCTTTTTCTATGATTACGAAAATATTTCTTTGAAGGGCCATACAGGTCGAGTAAGATTCACATTTTCAAAATCGCATCGCTTGGAGACAGTAGCGACTTATTTCCCCGTTTCCTCCAAAGCTGAGCAGAAAGCATTGCTCAATACCTTATCCCAGAATGTAAAAACTGAACTTGAAGCACTCCCAGATTACCAGTCTATGACCACTGATCCGGTAGGACTATACGATGACGGTTATCGTTACAAGGCCAAATTGAAAGGACAGCAGTGGGAACTCTGGGTCGATGTCTATCCGACAGAAGATGAATATGCTGAAAAAACTGAAGCCAACAAGTATATGATTCGAGTGGATCAATTTCTCATGTATCCATAAGCAGGTAAAATTTTTTTACAATGTTTACTAGCTCCAAGTTCCAAACTCTAAACTTTTTTCTCTTTTATGAATATGTTATAATAGTCCGTGCTGTGGCTGTGACCTTGAACAGCCTCAAACGAAGAGAATAAGAGGAAAAAGATGAAAGAAAAAGGATTTTGGGAAGGTGTTCAGGCCGCCATGCCGACTGCCCTTGGCTATGTTAGTATCGGTCTAGCTTGTGGGATTATCGGTGCGCCCTATGTGACTCCTGTTGAGATGGGCCTGATGAGCCTCTTTGTTTATGCTGGGAGCGCCCAGTTTGCCATGCTGGCATTGATTGCGGTTCAAGCACCTGTAGCAGCCATTGCCATGACAGTCTTTTTAATCAATTTACGACTCTTTTTGCTGAGCTTGCATGCGTCGACCTATTTCCGTCATACCAGTCTCTGGCAAAATATCGGTATGTCTAGTCTCTTGACAGATGAGACTTACGGGGTTTTGATGGGAGAATTAGCCCATACAGACAAGGTCAATCCTATGTGGATGCATGGGAATAATCTCAACAGTTATGTAGCTTGGTTTGTTGGGACAGTTGTTGGGACAGCTCTAGGTGGTTTACTGCCAAATCCAGAAATCTTTGGCCTTGATTTTGCCCTTGTGGGAATGTTTATCGGGATTTTTGCTTCGCAGTTCCAGATTATGCAAAGACGGATTCCTGTCCGCAATCTGCTGAAAATCCTAGCAGTTGTTACGGTGTCTTTCTTTTTGCTTTTGACAGTGGTGTCTCAGTCTCTAGCTGTTCTATTTGCGACGCTACTTGGATGTACAATGGGGGTGGTCTTAGATGGTCAGTAAATATCTTTTGTTAGCCGTTATCTTTTCAGGCCTAGTGACTTGGATACCTCGTATGATTCCCTTCATCTTGGTTAAGTACAAGGGTTTGCCAGCTATCGTTGAGCGTTTTTTGAAATTTTTGCCTGTTTCCATTATCTTTGCCTTGATCCTTTCAAGCGTAGTGACCGGAAAGGTTGGGAGCCTTCCTCAGATCAAATGGCTGGACTTTTTAGCAGTCTTTCCAACAGCTTGGGTAGCCTTTCGCTACCGCAATCTAGTGGGTACGGTTCTTTTTGGAGTAGTCTTGATTGCAGTCTTGCGTCTGGTCTTTTAGTCAGCCATAAAAAAAACCTATCACCGAGATAGATATCATATAATGGCGAAAAAAAATATTTTCTGTTAAGATAGTAAAGTATTCTATTTTGGAGGAAATGACATGAAAAAAATCGTCAAATATTCATCTCTTGCTGCTCTAGGACTTGTTGCCGCAGGTGTACTAGCAGCTTGTTCAGGTGGAGATAAGAAAGATACTGCAACTAGCGAAGCAGCATCTGGTAAGAAAGAAATTATCGTTGCAACCAATGCTTCACCAAAACCATTTAACTACGAAGAAAATGGTGAGTTGACTGGTTATGAGATTGAAGTAGTCCGTGCTATCTTTAAAGACTCTGACAAATACGATGTCAAGTTTGAAAAGACAGAGTGGTCAGGTGTCTTTGCAGGTCTTGATAGCGACCGTTATCAAATGGCTGTGAACAATATCAGCTATACCAAAGAACGTGCTGCAAAGTACCTTTATGCAGCTCCAACTGCTAAAAACCCTAACGTTCTCGTTGTGAAGAAAGACGACGACAGCATCAAGTCGCTTGATGATATCGGAGGCAAGTCTACTGAGGTTGTTCAAGGGACAACATCAGCTAAACAGCTAGAAGATTATAACAAACAACACGCAGATAATCCAACTGTTCTTAACTACACTAAAGCGGACTTCCAACAAATCATGTCTCGTTTGAGCGATGGTCAGTTTGACTACAAGATTTTTGATAAAATCGGTGTTGAAACAGTTATCAAGAACCAAGGTTTGGATAACTTGAAAGTCATTGAACTTCCAAGCGACCAACAACCTTACGTTTACCCACTTCTTGCTAAAGGTCAAGATGAGTTGAAATCATTTGTAGACAAACGTATCCAAGAACTCTACAAAGACGGAACTCTTGAAAAATTGTCTAAACAGTTCTTCGGGGACACTTACCTCCCAGCAGAAGCTGATATCAAATAGTCGTATGAAATCATCCAGTCTGAGAAAGGCGGATGATTTCTCAATTTTTAGGTATATAGTTTCAAACTATATGTCTGCCTATCTAATAACAATTTGCTAATTCAAATAAAGTATGAGATACTATTACGGTATTATTTTTAAAGGAGAAAGAATCATGAAAATTAAAAAATGGCTCGGTGTAGCGGCGCTTGCTACAGTCGCAGGTTTGACTCTTGCAGCTTGCGGAAATTCAGAAAAGAAAGCAGACAACGAAACAGTTGTCAAAATTGCAACAGTTAACCGTAGCGGTTCTGAAGAAGCGCGTTGGGATAAAATCCAAGAATTGGTTGAAAAAGATGGAATTAAATTGGAATTCACAGAGTTCACAGACTATTCACAACCAAACAAGGCAACTGCTGATGGCGAAGTAGACTTGAATGCTTTCCAACACTACAACTTCTTGAATAACTGGAACAAAGAAAACGGGAAAGACCTTGTAGCGATTGCAGATACCTACATCTCACCAATCCGCCTTTACTCAGGTAAAAATGGGGAAGAAAACAAGTATACCAAAGTGGAAGAAATCCCAGATAACGGTGAAATCGCCGTACCAAACGATGCAACAAACGAAAGCCGTGCGCTTTACTTGCTTCAATCAGCTGGTTTGATCAAATTGGATGTTTCTGGAACTGCACTTGCAACAGTTGCTAACATCACAGAAAATCCAAAGAACTTGAAGATTACTGAATTGGACGCTAGTCAAACAGCTCGTTCATTGTCATCAGTTGATGCTGCCGTTGTAAACAATACCTTCGTTACAGAAGCAAAATTGGACTACAAGAAAGCACTTTTCAAAGAACAAGCTGATGAAAACTCAAAACAATGGTACAACATCATTGTTGCGAAAAAAGATTGGGAATCATCACCTAAGGCTGATGCCATCAAGAAAATTATCGCAGCTTACCACACTGATGAAGTGAAAAAAGTTATCGAAGAAACATCAGACGGTTTGGACCAACCAGTTTGGTAATAAGACACAGGGAGGTGGGAGAGAGTTTCCACCTCTTGCTTTTGTATAGAGAGTTGATTTTAAAGAGGCACTTGTGGTCGTTTTGAGGACGCAAGTACGTAGTAGAAAGAGAGAGAAAATGGTTTTTCCTAGCGAACAAGAGCAGATTGAAAAATTTGAGAAGGATCATGTGGCCCAACATTATTTTGAAGTCTTGCGCACCTTGATTTCCAAGAAATCAGTTTTTGCCCAGCAGGTTGGACTCAAGGAAGTCGCAAACTATCTGGGTGAGATTTTCAAGCGTGTAGGAGCTGAAGTCGAGATTGATGAGACTTATACGGCTCCCTTTGTCATGGCGCATTTCAAGAGCTCGCGTCCGGATGCCAAGACCTTGATCTTCTATAATCACTATGACACCGTGCCAGCGGATGGCGACCAGGTGTGGACAGAGGATCCTTTTACCCTTTCTGTGCGAAATGGTTTTATGTATGGACGTGGGGTTGATGACGACAAAGGCCATATCACGGCTCGTTTGAGTGCTCTGAGAAAGTATATGCAGCATCATGATGACCTACCTGTCAATATCAGCTTTATCATGGAGGGAGCAGAGGAATCTGCTTCCATGGATCTAGATAAGTATTTAGAGAAACACGCAGACAAACTTCGTGGAGCGGACTTGCTAGTCTGGGAACAAGGAACCAAGAACGCCTTGGAACAGCTGGAAATCTCTGGCGGAAACAAGGGAATTGTAACCTTTGATGCCAAGGTAAAAAGTGCGGATGTGGATATCCACTCGAGTTATGGTGGTGTCGTGGAGTCAGCGCCGTGGTATCTTATCCAGGCCTTAAGTAGTCTGCGAGCTGCTGATGGACGTATCTTGGTAGAAGGCTTGTACGAGAATGTTCAAGAACCAAATGAACGAGAACTAGCCTTGGTAGATACCTACGCCCAACGCAATCCTGAGGAAATTAGTCGCATTTATGGATTGGAATTGCCTCTCTTACAAGAGGATCGTGCAGCCTTTCTAAAACGGTTCTTTTTCGAGCCAGCCCTCAATATCGAAGGAATTCAGTCAGGTTATCAAGGACAAGGGGTTAAAACGATTTTGCCAGCAGAAGCCAGTGCCAAGCTAGAGGTTCGTTTGGTTCCTGGCCTAGAACCGCATGATGTTCTGGAAAAAATTCGGAAACAGCTAGACAAAAATGGCTTTGATAAGGTAGAATTATACTATACCTTGGGAGAGATGAGTTATCGAAGCGATATGAGCGCGCCGGCCATTCTCAATGTGATCGAGTTGGCCAAGAAATTCTATCCACAGGGCGTTTCAGTCTTGCCGACCACAGCGGGGACAGGACCTATGCATACGGTCTTTGATGCCCTAGAGGTACCAATGGTGGCCTTCGGTCTAGGAAATGCCAATAGCCGAGACCATGGTGGAGATGAAAATGTGCGAATCGCCGATTACTACACCCATATTGAATTAGTAGAGGAGCTGATTAGAAGCTATGAGTAGAGATATTATCAAGTTAGATCAGATCGATGTGACTTTTCACCAAAAGAAGAGAACCATCACAGCGGTCAAGGATGTGACCATTCACATCCAAGAAGGGGATATTTACGGAATCGTTGGATATTCTGGAGCAGGGAAATCAACCCTTGTACGGGTGATTAACCTCTTGCAAAAACCATCTGCAGGGAAAATTACCATTGATGACGATGTGATTTTTGATGGTAAGGTCACTCTGACGGCAGAGCAGTTGCGTCGGAAACGTCAAGACATTGGGATGATTTTCCAGCATTTCAACCTGATGAGCCAAAAGACAGCAGAGGAAAATGTAGCCTTTGCCCTCAAACACTCTGGACTCAGCAAGGAAGAAAAGAAAGCTAAAGTAGCTAAGTTGTTGGACTTGGTTGGCTTGGCGGATCGTGCTGAAAACTACCCTTCACAACTATCTGGAGGGCAAAAACAGCGTGTGGCCATTGCGCGTGCCTTGGCCAATGATCCAAAAATCTTGATTTCAGACGAGTCAACGTCTGCCCTTGACCCTAAGACAACTAAGCAGATTTTGGCTTTGTTGCAAGATTTGAACCAAAAATTAGGATTGACCGTTGTCTTGATTACGCATGAAATGCAGATTGTCAAAGACATTGCCAACCGTGTGGCGGTCATGCAGGATGGCCGTTTGATTGAAGAAGGAAGTGTTCTTGAAATCTTCTCAGACCCTAAACAACCTTTGACCCAAGACTTCATCTCTACTGCAACAGGTATTGACGAAGCCATGGTTAAGATTGAGAAGCAAGAAATCGTAGAACATTTATCTGAGAACAGTATCTTAGTGCAGCTCAAGTATGCAGGGGCTTCGACAGACGAACCACTTTTGAATGAATTGTACAAACATTACCAAGTAACGGCCAATATCCTCTATGGAAATATCGAAATTCTCGATGGCACTCCTGTTGGAGAATTGGTGGTGGTCTTGTCAGGTGAAAAAGCAGCGCTAGTAGGTGCTCAAGATGCCATCCGTCAGGCTGGCGTCCAGCTAAAAGTATTGAAGGGAGGACAGTAAAATGACAGAGTTGATTCAAACTTATCTACCAAATGTCTACAAGATGGGCTGGGCTGGTCAGGCAGGCTGGGGAACAGCTATCTACCTAACTCTTTATATGACAGTTCTTTCCTTCATCATCGGAGGATTCTTGGGGCTGGTGGCAGGTCTTTTCCTCGTCTTGACAGCGCCAGGTGGTGTCTTGGAAAATAAGGTTATCTTTTGGATTTTGGATAAGATTACCTCTATTTTCCGTGCGGTTCCTTTCATCATCCTCTTGGCAATCATGTCACCACTCTCTCACTTGATTGTGAAGACTAGCATTGGGCCAAATGCAGCCCTTGTCCCCCTTTCTTTTGCGGTCTTTGCCTTCTTTGCCCGTCAGGTGCAGGTTGTCTTGGCTGAGTTAGATGGTGGTGTCATTGAGGCTGCTCAAGCAAGCGGAGCGACCTTCTGGGATATCGTGGGTGTTTACCTATCAGAAGGTCTTCCAGATTTGATTCGTGTGACGACAGTGACCTTGATTTCCCTTGTTGGTGAAACAGCTATGGCGGGAGCAGTTGGTGCTGGTGGTATCGGTAATGTGGCCATTGCCTATGGATTCAACCGTTACAATCACGATGTGACCATCTTGGCGACCATCATTATCATCTTGATTATCTTTACAATCCAGTTCTTGGGAGATTTCTTGACCAAGAAATTAAGTCATAAATAAAAAGAGCCGAAGGGCTCTTTTTTAGTGATTAGATTTTGTGTGTAAACTTTTTACTAATGGCTTGTCCAAGCAAAGCCCCAATCAAGGCACCTAGGAGGATGCTTGAAACAAAGAGAAGGATTTTGTCCAACTCTGGAGCGACCATGATACGCTCAATGTATTCTTGGGATTTCCCACGTGCAAGTAAGGTGGCCACGTAAGCTTTGGGACGGATCCACATGAGGAAGATAGGGCCACTTGTGCTAAAAGCAAAGACGAGGAAGGAGAGGGTGTTTTTGATTCGATCTCTGTAGTTTCCGAGACGAGCGATGGCATCTGCTGCAAGACCACAGGCGAGTCCTGGGAGAAAGGCACCAGCGCCATGCTTGCTAGCTAGGAAGAAAAGTGCCATAAAAAGTCCTAGAGTGGTGATAGCGCCAAAACGAGGGACCTTCGTCAAAAGAAGCATGTAGACACTGCCACCGACAAGGGCAGAAAAGGCCGGCGCGTAGAACATATTGCCTGTTTGATCGACCAGGTGTCCTAGGAAGACTCCAATCCCTAGACAGAGGAAATAAAGGACGGCGGCCAAGAGGGTGGTTAAGATATTTTTCTTCATGAGAATCTCCTTGATGCGAATTAACAAAACCAATTGTATCACGCTTTTTGAGGATTGTAAATGGGAGTTCTATATTTTTGAAAACGTTTGAAATATGATATAATAGTTACATCATTAGTTTAAGGAGAGTAGCATGGGAAAATTTCTAGAATTCGTCTTTAATCGTATCTTTTTGGGAATGATTGCGACGGCTTATTTCTGGCTATTAACACTTGCAGGAGGAGTAGTCTTTGGTTTGGCACCAGCTAGTGCAACTCTTATGAGTTTGTATGCGGAGCATGGGTATACCTATCGAGCATACCATTTGAAGGAAGCTTGGGAATTGTATAAGAGCAATTTTGTCAAGAGCAATCTGGCTTTCTATAGTTTTGTGTTTGTGGATCTTGTTCTGATTTATGGTTTGTATCTTCTAGTTCAATTGCCCCACCAGACGATTTTCTACCTTTTGGCGACCTTTCTCAACGTCCTTGTAGTTGCTCTTGTCTTTCTAGCCTATACTGTGTCCTTGAAACTTCAGGTGTACTTTGATTTATCCTACCAAAATACCTTGAAACTGTCCCTTATCGGGATTTTTATGAGCTTACCTGCGATTGCCAAGGTTTTACTCGGGTCCGCTCTCCTTGTAGGAGTTGGTTATTATATGCCTGCCTTGCTCTTTTTTGTAGGAATTGGAATGTGGCATTTCTTTATCAGTGATATGTTGGAACCTATTTATGAAAGTATCCATGAAAAATTGGCGACAAAATAGAATGAAGCAGTTTTGGCTTCACTCTCTTTTACGGATTTATAGTTTGGTTATGATCGTGGTCATTGCCAGTTTTGCAATTATGCTATCGTATGCTGACTGGGACTCGCGTGAGAAAGAGGCCCAACGGGTTGCAGAACGTGTGACCACTCGGACAGTGAGTGAAGTGGAATACTATCACAGAGAGTCAACTCAACTTGCTCAGTCTTTGGTTGAAAATCAGGCCCGCATCGAAGGAATTTACAAGTATTTTAGTCTCAGCACACCAGACTATTTCTATTGGCAATTAGAGCGTAAAACTTCGCCTTATATCTCGGTTTCCCTGTATGAAAATATTGATGACCTCTATGTTCGGAATGATTTTGTGACTGGAGTGGCTATTGTTCTTCAGGACTACAAGGAAGTCTATGTTTCGACTAGAGAAAAACGCAGTGGAGAGAAAATTCCTGCGGAGGATTTTAAGCCAACAGCCAATAGTTTTGCCATTCCTGTTTCCGATCCTGTGTCTGACAAGGATTTAGGAGTGATTTATATCTCCCTATCCCCAGATGTTTTACATGGCGCTATTGACAATACAAGGGGCCATATCCCAATGGCTGTAACAGTAACTTCGCCTTTTGAGACTGAGATGTTCCATATTGGGGAGAAGGTCTCAGCCGAGCGAGAAAACTGGTTTGTAGGTGTCACCTCTCACGGTTATCAGGTTCGAGTTGCTGTTCCTAAAAATTTTGTTCTTACAGGAACTTTGACGAGTTCAGCTGTCATTATTGGGCTAAGTATTCTCTTTATCATCATTTTGTACGTGACCCTTAGACAGACTTTTTCAAATTACCAAAAGCAGGTCGTAGACCTAGTTGATTCGATCGAGGTGATTGCTCAAGGGGAAGAAGGCCTTCGAATCGATACCTCTGAAAAAGACCAAGAATTGCTTCTCATTGCAGAAACAACCAATGATATGTTGGACCGCCTGGAAAAAAATATCCACGATATCTATCAGCTAGAGCTCAGTCAAAAAGATGCCAATATGCGAGCCCTGCAGGCTCAAATCAATCCTCACTTTATGTACAATACTCTGGAGTTTTTACGGATGTATGCCGTCATGCAAAGTCAGGATGAACTGGCGGACATTATCTATGAATTTAGTAGCTTGTTACGCAACAATATCTCCGACGAGCGGGAAACGACCTTGAAGCAGGAGTTGGAATTTTGCCGAAAATATAGCTATCTCTGTATGGTGCGTTATCCTAAATCCATTGCCTATGGTTTCAAGATTGCACCAGAATTGGAAGAAATGAGGATTCCAAAATTTACACTCCAACCATTAGTAGAAAACTACTTTGCCCATGGTGTTGACCATCGCAGAACGGATAATGTCATCAGTATCAAAGCCTTGAAGGGCCAAGGCTTCGTTGAAATCCTAGTGGAAGACAATGGTCGAGGAATGCCCGCTGAGAAACTAGCTAGCTTGCAGGAAAAATTAGCTCAGAGAAGTTTTGAACACGAAGCAAGCTACAGTGGGGAGCGGCAATCAATTGGAATAGTAAATGTGCACGAACGCTTTGTTCTCTACTTTGGGGATCGCTACCAAATCAGTGTAGAGTCAGCTGAGCAAGAAGGTGTTCGTTACCATATCACTATCCAGGATGAATAGAAAGGGTAGAAATGTATAAAGTTTTATTAGTAGACGATGAGTACATGGTGACAGAGGGGCTCAAGCGATTAATCCCCTTTGAAAAATGGGATATGCAAGTCGTCGCAACAGCTAATCACGCAGATGATGCTTTGGACTATGTTAAGAAAAATCCAGTAGATGTGGTCATTTCCGATGTCAACATGCCAGATAAGACCGGACTTGAGATGATTAGGGAAATGAAAGAGCTACTTCCAGATACCTATTATATCTTGCTGTCTGGTTATCAGGAGTTTGACTACGTCAAAAAAGCCATGAACCTTAGTGTCGTGGATTATCTGGTCAAGCCAGTAGACAAGGTGGAGTTGGGCAATTTATTAGAAAAGATTGCGCGACAGCTTCAGGAAAAGGTGGAGAAAAGTCAGACCCTCAGTCAAGAATTGGATGAGACAGGATTTACTAACTATCTGTCAGATAAAGACAGCTGGTGGATAGGACTTTCAAAGGAAAAGCAGGGATCTTTTACCATTCCTTACTACGTTTTGGGGCAAGACTGGCAGATTTTCATCTCTGATCAGCCACTAGATGGCATCGTCGTGACACCATTTGAAGCACCCTACCAGCAGTCTTTTGAGAATTGGAAGATCAATGCTGAGAAAGCCCTCTTCTACGGTTCAGTCAATCTAGAAAAATCCGAGAGTTTGTTTGCTTATTACGAGCCGATTTATCGGGTGATTATCCAAGGGAATATCAATCAAATCATCGAAGAATTAACCCTGCTAGAGAAGATTGTTTTGAAGAATACCCCGCGCGTGGCCATCACGAAGCAGCTCTTTACCCAGTTTGTCATGGATGTCTTTCATTTGTTTGAACACCTAAAAGCAGATGATATGACCGAGATTGTCAAAGCTATCCATGCCATTAATACCTTTGAAGAATTGGTTGCCTATATCAAAGAAACTTTGACCAAGTTCTTTGGCCAGTACCGCATGAATGAAAATGTGGTGAGTGTTCTGGAAGTGATTGGGCGTGATTATCAGAAAGAGCTCTCACTGAAGGATATTAGCAAGGATCTCTTTATCAATCCTGTCTATCTCGGTCAGCTGATCAAGAGGGAAACCAACTCAACCTTTGCGGAATTGCTCAATAAACAGCGAATTAAGGCAGCGCAGCAACTCTTACTTTCGACCAGTGATAGCATCGAAGATATTTGCTATGCAGTTGGCTATAGTAATGTTGGATATTTCTACAAGGTTTTCCGTAAATTGTGCGGAAAATCACCGAAAGCTTATCGGAAACAAGTTGAAACCAGCTTGTAAAAGTTGTATTCCTGTACAAAAAATGCTATAATGTTCAAAATATCTTATGGAGGAAAACATGAAAAAGAATCCTATTTATCTTTGGGTTTTGTTAGTCCTATCAGCCCTCATTTCATCTATGTCATTGTTTGGAATCTTGAGTCCATTGCCAAGTAAAGATGTGCTTCGTACAAGCCTATCTAATAGTGGGTCCCTTACTGCTCAGCAAATAGAAGACACGGTTAACTATACTTACCAAGTAACAGCGTCATCGCACTCTATTTTTAATACGTTGTTGATTGTTTTATCTGCAATTTTAGTTGTAGTAGCCTTTGTATTTCTAGTACGTAAAAATGTGCAATTCGCAAACTATGCTTATATTGGCTATGTTCTACTAGCGATTGTTGGTTTGGTTTATAGCTATATGAACGTTCAAGATGCGGTTCAATTAATCAAAGATACTACTCTCGGCTTAGGAATGGGAGCATTGGCACAAGGAACGAATATTTTGTTCATCATTATCAATGTTCTCTTTTTAGCCTTAGTCTTTTACAAGATGTGGCGCCAACAAAAAGATTTGGCCGAAGAAGTCGAAGCAGAAGAAGTTGCCTAAGTATTGACAAAAAAGAACTATCAAGTTACAATCTTGGTAGTTCTTTTTTAATCGTAAACAAAAAATCGAGGTCAACATGAAAAAAATATCCTTAGTGTATATCAGTCTGAGTGGGAATACAGAGAGTTTTGTAACCCGACTCAAGGACTATCTCTTGTCTCAGTACGAAGAAATTGAGGTCCAAAAAATCCATATCAAGGATTTGGTCAAGGAAGGCCAAGAATTCTTTGAAATGGAGCATCCCTATGTCGCTTTCTTGCCGACCTATCTGGAAGGTGGAAATGGTGTCGATAACGGCGATGTTGAGATTCTTACGACTCCAGTGGGCGACTTTATCGCTTATGGAGACAATGCTAGTAAGTGTTTTGGGGTAGTGGGATCTGGTAATCGCAATTTTAACAATCAATACTGCCTGACAGCCAAGCAGTATAGCCAGCGCTTTGGCTTCCCGGTCCTAGCAGACTTTGAAATGCGTGGTATGTTGGGAGATATTAAAAAAGTCGCAGCGATTATCGCGGACTTGTATGAGTTAGAAACAGAAAAATAAAGTAGTACTGAGGGGCAGTTGAGATTTTCAACTGCTTTTTGTGTATGCAAAAAGCACCCTGTCAGGGTGCCATTTTATAAACTATCCTGCTTTTCCGATGGCAAGTGCATAGATAAAGAAAATAGCAAAGCCAAAGAGGAAAATCAATCCTGCGATAGCGAGGAGTTTTAGCCAAGAAGGAAGATTTTTATTTTCACGTGTCACCAAAACATAGTTCAAAAGAGCGAAGAATGGTGTTGTTAGGAAAGAACCGATCATGGCAAAGCGAAGCATGGTGGAAACTTGACCAGCAAAGAATTTGATGATGACGATACCAATGATAGCGGTAATGGTCATCCAGATGTTCAAAGATTTACGAGTATCCTCTTTTTGAAGAATCAAGAGTCGCAGCGATTCCTGATTGACACGAGAGTAGCCATCGATAACGGTGATGACTGTTCCAAAGATACAAAGAAAGGCGATAAAGGTAATCAAATAACGGGACCATTCTCCAAGAACAGAGGCATACATACCCACAAATTGAGAGATGTATTTGGCTGAAGCAGCTTCAACTGCCTGCCCGGTAGGATACTGAATAAGCGCTCCTAGTGCCACGAAGAATACAGCTAGGATAGCAGTTCCAATGTAACCAACGTTAAAGTCGAAAAGGGCGTCCTCTGTATTAAAGTTGACAGTCTTTTTCTTTTCAGCAGACCAGAGTGAATTGATAGCTGAAATTTCAATAGGGGCAGGCATCCATCCTAAGAGGGAAACGATAAAAGGGAGGGCCGCCATTTGCCAAGGTGTCTTTTCGACAAAATCAGAGCTGTATTCTGGATGCTTAATTGCTGCAATGATAACTGCAAGAACAGTTGCAATGGTCAAAGCAGACATGATCCATTTTGCCATACCATCCAATAGTTTATAGCCACCAAAGAGTAGCATGGCCCAAATGACTGCAACAAGGATAAGGGACCATTGAGTGATGCTAAGACCAATCATTGGAAAAGCGCTAGCGATGATGGCTGAGCAAAGGATAGCGACTCCAGCTGTATTAACCATGGCAGAGAAGACGTTGAGGACAAAGAAAATCCAGAGATAGAGTTTCCCTTTTTCGGCATAGCCTTCCACCAAGGTTTTGCCAGTGTCGGCAGTATATTCGGCACCAAAACGGAAAAATGGATATTTAAAAACATTGGCCAAGATAACCAAGAGGAGTAGTGACCAACCATAAGAACCACCAGCTTGAGTAGAGGATACAATGTGAGAACCTCCAACGGCAGCAGAAGCCATTAGGATTCCTGGCCCCATTGCCTTTAGTTTGCTTGCCCAGGTTGACTGGTTTGATAACGTAACTTGTGACATAATAAACACTCCTATTTTTGAATTTTCAGAATAATCTGAATAGATAGCTACTATTCTACAAAAAACTTAAAGGAAATGCAAGAATATTTTGAAAAAACACAGAAAATTACAGAAAACTTTACATGCATTAATGAAATTTCTCCAAGGAGAATATAGTTAAGGCTAAAAAATCCGAGAAGAAAGCTTCTCGGATTTTGATTATTTCAATTGATCTGTGACGTCTTTTGAGAGCAACATTCCCAGATGGTAAGTTTTATTGATATGTGCAATGACATCATTGATATTTTCAGTCGTGTGAATTTTCTCTTTGATGTCAGACCTAAATGTCTCGTCCTTCAAGAGTTGCTCTTGGTAGAGTCTTTGAAGTCTTTCCTTCTCGTACTTATTGAGCAGAAAAAGGAAAACCAAGCTAAGTACAACGAGGATATAAGCATATTGGCTCATAGGAAATCTCCCAGTGTGATAAAGAAATAGTAAAAGTGAATAAATTGTTTCATTAAACAGCTGCAAGGCCGAACAAAATATAAATGTTATTTTGCCTCAATCTTTCAGATTGCTTTCAAGTAATTTAAAAGATTAGAACCTAAACCCAACTAAATCGCTGTTATTTGGTTTGATAAGTTAGTGAAGCGCCTAGCCAAATCACCATAGTTACGACGTCATGACCTCTAAATCGATTATATTTAGGGGTCATGACTAGTGAAGCAGTTAGCTAGCCCGCATATAAGCGGCTAGCGTCTAACAATTAGGAACTTTAGTTCCAATTGTTAGTACTGAATCACATCTTCTCCGGCGCTTCTACTCCGAGCAAACGAAGAGCTTCTTTGAGGACGACTGCGGTTGCGTAGCTGAGGGCCAGACGACTGTCGCGCTCAGGACTTTCATCTAGGATACGTGTATGTGCATAATATTTGTTAAATGCTTGAGCCAAACCAATCGCAAATTTCGCAATGATAGAAGGTTCAAAGTTATCTGCTGCACGATTGATAATACGTGGGAAGTCTTGGATGAGCTTGATGATTTCCCAGCTTTCAGCATCATTCAGGCTATAGTTGCTAGCTGTATCTGGTTTGAAATCGGCTTTGCGCAAGATAGATTGGATACGAGCGTAGGCGTATTGAACGTAAGGTCCAGTTTCTCCTTCAAAGGATACCATAGCTTCAAGGTCGAAGTCATATCCATTTGTACGGTCGGTCTTAAGATCATAGAACTTGATAGCCCCAACTCCAACAGCGTGGGCAACCTGGTCTTTATTTTCTAACTCAGGATTTTTCGCTTCGATTTGGGCTTTGGCACGACTAACAGCCTCAGCGATAGTCGGTTCTAGCAAGATGACATTTCCTTTACGAGTAGAGAGTTTTTTCCCTTCTTTTGTTACCAATCCAAACGGAACATGGACAATGTCTTGGCTCCAATCGTAGCCCATCTCTTGTAGTACTGCCTTGAGTTGTTTGAAGTGGGCAGATTGCTCTTGACCAACAACATAGATGGATTTTGCAAATTGGTATTCGTTTTTACGGTAGAGGGCTGCAGCCAAGTCTCGTGTGATATAGAGAGTTGCACCATCAGATTTCTTGATAAGAGCTGGATGTTCAATTCCATATTTCTCAAGATTGACAACTTGAGCCCCTTCTGACTCAACAAGAAGTCCTTTTTCAGCGAGAATGTCTACAACAGCATCCATCTTATCATTGTAGAAGGCTTCTCCGTTGTAGCTGTCAAATTCAACTTGCAATTCATTGTAAAGACGGTTGAATTCCACTAAACTTTCATCACGGAACCATTGCCAGAGAGCGAGGGCTTCCTCATCTCCATTTTCCAGTTTGCGGAACCATTCGCGTGCTTCTTCATCCAAGCTAGGATCTTTTTCAGCTTCAGCATTGATGCGAACGTAGAGTTTAAGAAGTTCATCGATTGGATGTGCTTTAACGGCTTCCTCATTTCCCCATTTCTTGTAGGCAACGATTAACATTCCAAACTGTTTGCCCCAGTCTCCCAAATGGTTGACCTTGACCGTTTGATAGCCGATTTTTTGGAAAATATGTGACAAGCTATCTCCGATAACCGTTGAGCGCAGGTGACCAATAGAGAATGGTTTTGCGATATTGGGACTAGACATATCGATAACGACATTTTCTTGCTTGCCAATGGTTTGGTCAGCATAGTGATCTTTTTCAGTGATAACATCCTGTAATACCTGAGCCGAAATAGCAGATTTATCAAGGAAAAAGTTAACGTAAGGTCCAGTAGCGACAACCTTTTCAAAGGCTTGACTATTGATTTTTTCAGCAATATCTGCTGCAATCATTTGCGGAGCTTTACGCTCGACCTTTGCTAGAGAAAAGGCAGGGAAGGCGATGTCTCCCATTTCTGAGTTTTTAGGTGTTTCCAGTAAATTTAAAATAGCCTCTTGGTCCAGGCTATCAATGACGCTAGCCAACTCGCTAGCAATCAATTCTTTTGTATTCATAAGGGCTCCTTTTGGGCTTTTTTACTATTTTAACACAATTTACTACATTTTTTGAGAAAGAAAAGAATTTTTTTGAATTATCTATTTTTTTTGGTATAATGTAGTTATAAAATAAATGTAAAACTTGTTATAAATATTCACTTAAGAGGATAATATGAGAAAAAGAGAACGGCATCAATTGATTAAAAAGATGATCACCGAAGAAAAACTTGGGACACAAAAAGAGATTCAAGATCGTTTAGAAGCTCGTAATGTTTATGTGACACAAACGACTTTGTCACGTGATTTGCGTGAAATCGGCTTGACCAAGGTTAAGAAAAATGATATGGTGTATTATGTACTAGCAAATGAGACAGATAAGATTGATTTAGTTGAGTTTTTGTCTCATCATTTAGAAGGTGTTGCAAGAGCAGAGTTCACCTTGGTACTTCATACCAAACTTGGGGAAGCTGCAGTCTTAGCAAACATTGTAGATGCAAACAAGGATGAATGGATTTTAGGAACGGTTGCTGGTGCTAATACCTTATTGGTTATTTGTCGAGACCAGCACGTTGCCAAGCTGATGGAAGATCGTTTGCTAGATTTGATGAAAGATAAATAAGGTCTTGGGAGTTGCTCTCAAGACTTATTTTTAGCAAGGAGAGACGGAAAATGGCAACAGAAAAGCTATCACCCGGCATGCAACAGTATGTGGATATTAAGAAACAATACCCAGATGCTTTTTTGCTTTTTCGAATGGGTGATTTTTACGAGTTGTTCTATGAAGATGCAATTAATGCAGCACAGATTTTAGAAATTTCCTTAACGAGTCGGAATAAAAATGCAGAAAATCCGATACCCATGGCGGGTGTCCCCTATCATTCTGCCCAGCAGTATATCGATGTTCTGATTGAACAGGGTTATAAAGTTGCCATTGCAGAACAGATGGAAGATCCCAAACAAGCGGTCGGAGTTGTCAAGCGAGAGGTGGTCCAGGTCATCACACCTGGAACGGTCGTTGATAGCAGTAAGCCAGACAGTCAGAACAATTTCTTGGTTGCTATAGACCGTGATGGCAGTCAGTTTGGTCTGGCTTATATGGATCTGGTGACAGGTGATTTCTATGTGACGGGGCTATTGGATTTCACATTGGTTTGTGGGGAAATTCGCAATCTCAAGGCGCGAGAAGTAGTTCTGGGTTATGACTTGCCTGAGGAAGAAGAACAAATTCTAAGTCGTCAGATGAATCTGGTGATTTCCTATGAGAAAGAAGGTTTTGAGGACATCCATTTATTGGATTCACGACTGGCAGCTGTGGAGCAAGCGGCAGCTAGTAAGCTCCTCCAGTATGTTCATCGGACCCAGATGCGGGAATTGAACCATCTCAAACCAGTTATCCGCTATGAAATCAAAGATTTCTTACAGATGGATTATGCGACCAAGGCTAGTTTGGATTTGGTTGAGAATGCCCGTTCAGGCAAGAAGCAAGGCAGTCTTTTCTGGCTTTTAGATGAAACCAAAACGGCTATGGGTATGCGGCTCTTGCGGTCTTGGATTCATCGTCCCTTGATTGATAAGGAGCGAATCGTCCAGCGGCAAGAGGTGGTGCAGGTCTTTCTTGACCACTTCTTTGAGCGCAGCGATTTAACGGACAGTCTCAAGGGTGTTTATGATATCGAACGCTTGGCTAGTCGGGTTTCTTTTGGCAAGACCAATCCCAAGGATCTCTTACAGTTAGCGACCACCTTATCTAGTGTGCCACGGATTCGAGCGATTTTAGAAGGCCTGGAGCAACCTGCCCTGGCCTATCTTATCAAACAGTTAGATGCCATCCCTGAGTTGGAGAGCTTGATTAGTGCTGCCATTGCTCCTGAAGCTCCTCACGTGATTACGGAAGGTGGCATTATCCGTACGGGATTTGATGAGACATTAGACAAGTACCGTCGTGTGCTCAGAGAAGGGACTAGCTGGATTGCTGAGATTGAGGCTAAGGAGAGAGAAAACTCTGGCATCAGCACGCTCAAGATTGACTACAATAAAAAAGATGGTTACTATTTCCATGTGACCAATTCGCAACTGGGAAATGTTCCAGCCCACTTTTTCCGCAAGGCGACGCTGAAAAACTCGGAACGCTTCGGTACCGAGGAATTAGCTCGGATCGAGGGAGATATGTTGGAGGCGCGAGAGAAGTCAGCCAACCTAGAATATGAAATCTTTATGCGCATCCGTGAAGAAGTCAGCAAGTACATCCAGCGTTTGCAGGCTCTAGCCCAAGGAATTGCAACGGTTGATGTCTTGCAAAGTCTCGCAGTTGTGGCTGAAACCCAGCATTTGATTCGACCTGAGTTTGGAGAGGATTCCCAAATCGCTATCCAGAAAGGACGCCATGCGGTCGTCGAAAAGGTGATGGGGGCTCAGACCTATATTCCCAATACGATTCAGATGGCAGAAGACACCAGCATTCAACTGATTACGGGACCTAACATGAGCGGGAAGTCCACCTATATGCGCCAACTAGCCATGACGGCGGTTATGGCCCAGCTGGGTTCTTATGTTCCTGCTGAGAGTGCCTACTTGCCGATTTTTGATGCTATCTTTACTCGCATTGGGGCAGCGGATGACTTGGTTTCGGGTCAATCAACCTTTATGGTGGAGATGATGGAGGCTAACAATGCCATTTCGCATGCGACCAAGGATTCCTTGATTCTCTTTGATGAATTGGGACGCGGAACTGCAACTTATGACGGGATGGCTCTTGCCCAGTCCATCATCGAATACATTCATGAACATATCGGAGCCAAGACCCTCTTTGCGACCCACTACCATGAGTTGACCAGTCTGGAGTCCAGTTTGGAACACTTGGTTAATGTCCATGTGGCAACCTTGGAGCAGGATGGGCAGGTCACCTTCCTTCACAAGATCGAACCAGGACCAGCTGACAAATCCTATGGTATCCATGTTGCTAAGATTGCTGGCTTACCAGGAGAACTTTTAGCAAGGGCGGATAAGATATTGACTCAACTGGAGAATCAAGGGACGGAAAGTCCTGCGCCAATGAGAGAAACAAGTGCTGTTACTGAACAGATGTCACTCTTTGATACCCCTGAAGAGCATCCTATTCTAGCAGAATTAGCTAAACTGGATGTGTACAATATGACACCGATGCAGGCTATGAATGTCTTAGTTGAGCTCAAACAAAAATTATAAAAAGGACCCCACTCATGTGTTTGTGAGTGGGATTTTTCTCTATTACTTTTTATGAGCCAAGAGTTGATTGATGTGGTCTACTTTTTTTGCTTCTCTTTTATAGAGAATAACCCAGATGATAAGGTAGACGATCGCAAACTCTGGAATGAGCTGGAGATAGAAGGTCCAGTGGAAGGGGAACCAACCAGCCAGAGTCGCTAGTGGGACAAAGCCAGCCAACATGAGGAAGAAATGGGAAAGTGTTGCACGGAGTAAGCTCCAGTCACGGCTGAATAAGCGACTGCCAAAGCTAAAGAGAACGCCGATAGCTGACCAGATGATCATGCAGTAGAGCAAGACCAGGGCACCGTGAATCTGATGTTGAGCCATCGCTTGGCCGATAAGAGACTCGGGGCTTAGTGGGGTATAGGTATTTGGTGCATAAATGAGTGAAAAGAGGATAGAGAGGATGAGGCCGATAAGTACACCAGCGGCTGCATCGTGAAAGATTTGTTTTTTCATAGTTCTAATTTCTCCTTGATGGTTTTTAGGTAACGGCGTGAAGAGTAGGTGAAGCTTTCATTTTTTAAGAAAATTTCAACCAGGCCGTTGGGCGTGAGTTTGAGATGAGAGATAGCGTCAATATTAACGATTTCTGATTGGGAAATTTGGATAAAAGTGGTCGGCAGAATGTCAAGAACTTGATAGAGACGCAAATCAATGGTATAGGTCTGAGATGCAGTTTCTGCTAGAACCTTCCGATTCTCGATATAGAAGCGTTGTATCTTACCAATCTTAACTAGATAGACCTGATCATCAATCTTTCCTTTGATTGTTTCTTTTTGGTCAAGATTTTCTGCGAACTCGATGACTTTCTGGACTTTTTCGGTCGGCTGAGGAGTTTGGACAATCAGCTTTTCCTCCTCGTAAGTCTCATTAATTTGTAGTTCTATTTTCATAAATTTCTCTCCTTTTCAGTTATACAAGGTTGTGATCACTTCCTGTACACCTTTATTAAACACTATTTTACGACCCATGGCAAGAGCTTTTGTCTATGTGGAGAGATTTGGAGTCTATGTGGTATTTGCTTTTTCTGATAGTATCTGAAATATGGTATAATAGCACTAATCAATTTCTAGAAAATAGATACAGAAAGGGGCTGAAAGATGTCTCATATTATTGAATTGCCAGAGGTGCTGGCAAACCAGATCGCGGCAGGCGAGGTCATTGAACGTCCTGCCAGTGTGGTGAAAGAGTTGGTAGAAAATGCCATTGACGCGGGCTCAAGTCAGATTATCATTGAGATTGAGGAATCAGGTCTCAAGAAGATTCAAATCACAGATAATGGTCATGGAATTGCCCACGATGAGGTGGAATTGGCCCTGCGTCGTCATGCGACCAGTAAGATAAAAAATCAAGCTGATCTCTTTCGGATTCGAACGCTTGGTTTTCGTGGTGAAGCCCTGCCTTCGATCGCTTCTGTCAGTGTCTTGACTCTGTTGACGGCGGTGGATGGTGCGAGTCATGGGACCAAGCTCGTTGCGCGTGGGGGTGAAGTTGAGGAAGTCATCCCAGCGACTAGTCCTGTGGGAACCAAAGTTTGTGTGGAGGACCTCTTTTTCAATACACCAGCTCGTCTCAAGTATATGAAGAGTCAGCAGGCAGAGTTATCCCATATCATTGATATTGTCAACCGTCTAGGGTTAGCCCATCCTGAGATTTCTTTTAGCTTGATTAGTGATGGCAAGGAAATGACACGGACAGCAGGAACTGGTCAACTGCGACAAGCAATCGCAGGAATTTATGGTTTGGCAAGTGCCAAGAAGATGATTGAAATTGAGAACTCTGACTTAGATTTCGAAATTACAGGTTTTGTGTCTCTGCCTGAGTTAACCCGAGCAAACCGTAACTATATCAGTCTCTTCATTAATGGGCGTTATATCAAGAACTTTCTGCTCAACCGTGCTATTCTTGACGGTTATGGAAGCAAGCTCATGGTAGGGCGTTTTCCACTGGCTGTCATTCACATCCATATCGACCCCTATCTAGCTGATGTCAATGTCCATCCAACCAAACAAGAAGTGCGAATTTCCATGGAAAGAGAGCTAATGGCGCTGCTTTCAGAGGCTATTTCAAATAGTCTCAAGGAACAAGCCTTGATACCTGATGCTTTAGAAAATCTTGCCAAGTCGACCGTGCGTAATCGTCAAAAGGTAGAGCAGACCATTCTCCCACTCAAAGAAAATACGCTTTACTATGAAAAAACAGAACTCTCAAGACCTAGTCAAGCTGAGGTTGCTGATCATCAGGTTGAGTTAACTGAGGAGGGTAGGGACCTAACCCTGTTTGCTAAA
The DNA here is from genome assembly GCF_002096495.1 of Streptococcus oralis subsp. oralis. Taxonomy (GTDB): domain Bacteria; phylum Bacillota; class Bacilli; order Lactobacillales; family Streptococcaceae; genus Streptococcus; species Streptococcus oralis_CU. Next base: position 167,472 of record NZ_NCUO01000011.1, read on the forward strand.
GAAACTTTAGACCAATTGACTAAGCCAGCAAAACTGCATTTTGCAGAGAGAAAGCCTGCTAACTATGGCCAATTAGACCATCCAGAGTTAGATCTTGCTAGCCTCGATAAGGCTTATGATAAGCTGGAGCGAGAAGAAGCATCGAGTTTCCCAGAGTTGGAGTTCTTCGGACAGATGCACGGGACCTATCTTTTTGCCCAAGGGCGAGATGGACTCTACATCATAGACCAGCACGCGGCTCAGGAACGAGTCAAGTACGAGGAATACCGTGAAAGCATCGGCAATGTTGACCAGAGTCAGCAACAACTCCTAGTGCCCTACATCTTTGAATTCCCAGTGGATGATGCCCTTCGTCTCAGGGAAAGAATGCCTCTTTTAGAGGAAGCGGGCGTCTTTCTAGCAGAGTACGGAGAAAATCAATTCATCCTGCGTGAACATCCTATTTGGATGGCAGAAGAAGAGATTGAGTCAGGTATCTATGAAATGTGCGACATGCTGCTCTTGACCAAGGAAGTTTCGATCAAGAAATACCGAGCAGAGCTAGCCATCATGATGTCCTGCAAGCGGTCTATCAAGGCCAACCATCGTATCGATGACCACTCAGCCAGACAGCTCCTTTATCAGCTTTCTCAATGTGACAACCCCTATAACTGTCCGCATGGACGTCCCGTTTTGGTGCATTTTACCAAGTCGGATATGGAAAAGATGTTCCGACGCATTCAGGAAAATCATACGAGTCTTCGTGAGTTGGGGAAATACTAAACCTTATAGAAAATCAAACAGCCCTAGTTATAAAACTAGAGCTGTTTTGAATTTTTGAGCTGAACTTGTGTTCCAGCAAGCAAATCAGCTGGATGACGTTTGTCCTTGCGAAGGAGTCCCATCAGCAGAAAAATCAAGAAGAGAATCCCTGCTGAGGTTGACAAGAAAATTGACAGAGCATCTGCTTGATAAGCACTACGAATAGCTCCCATATGTCCCAACTGCCAAGGGAAAAACTTGATAGCAGAGCGCAAAAGGCTGTGGGAAAGGCTCCTATGCTTGTAAATCAGCTGTAAACCTGCCCAACGCTTGCCAAAACTTCCTTTTCTATAGTCGAGCCAAGCAAAGATGATAGTTAGGGGCAGAACCGAGCTAGAAAAAGCCAGAAGTTGGCTCTGGGCTTCAGTGAATACGGGAACGCCTCCTAGAACTAGATTGTAAAAGCCCATAGCTAGTAAAAATAAAGAAATGAGGTAGCCCGAGATAAAGAGCCAGTCTCCAATCAGCTCTTTCAGACGAGTTTTGATAGGTATGGGATTGTCAGTTTTTAGTTTCATCTTTAGCACCTTCTTTCTTAAAATCATCAAGGCCTATAACCTTGTCCAGATACTTTTGCTTAATCTTTAGCGCCTTGTTAATAGCCATTGCGGACGCGATTAAGAGGAAAAAGCTTAACCAGACCAGCGCAGTGAATTTTGCTGGAAAGCTAGAAGCAGCTAAAAAGAGATAGATAGCTAGAGCCAATACGAAAATATAAATCACCTGCCAGAGACCAAAGGATTTAACTTCTTTATAGTATTTGTCCTTATCTTCCTCCAAAATCACTGCCGTGGAACCTTTTTCAAAGTTTTCATCCAGTAAGAGATAGTCAGTTGTTACTTGAAAAATCTTGCTTAATTCAATGATTTTTTCGATTTCAGGAAGTACTTGTCCAGACTCCCATTTGGAGATACTTTGCCGAGAAACATTGATTTGTTCTGCTAGTTTTTCTTGGGACCAACCTTTTTCCTTTCTGAGCTCAAATAGTTTTTCTGCGAGTTTCATTATTCTATCCTCCTTTTTCTACTTCTATCCTAACAATTTTTACTTATAATGAGCATACAATCTCTTGTACTATTTGTCAACCAGAGGTTGCACCTTTTGTTGCAGTCTGTCTTGGGGAAATATGGTATACTAGATAGGCAAAATAATGGAGAAAAAAATATGTACGAATATCTAAAAGGAATCATTACCAAAATCACTGCTAAATATATTGTCCTTGAGGCAAATGGTATCGGCTATATCTTGCATGTAGCCAATCCTTATGCTTACTCAGGTCAGGTTAACCAAGAAACTCAGATTTATGTGCACCAAGTTGTCCGTGAGGATGCCCATCTGCTTTATGGTTTTCGCTCAGAAGATGAGAAAAAACTCTTTCTCAGTCTGATTTCGGTCTCAGGGATTGGTCCTGTTTCAGCTCTTGCAATCATTGCTGCCGATGACAATGCTGGCCTGGTTCAAGCCATCGAGACTAAGAACATCACCTACTTGACCAAGTTCCCTAAAATTGGTAAGAAAACAGCCCAGCAAATGGTTCTGGACTTGGAAGGCAAGGTAGTCGTGGCTAGTGATGACCTTCCTGCCAAAGTCGCTGTGCAAGCGAGTAATGAGAACCAAGAACTGGAAGAAGCTATGGAGGCCATGCTGGCACTGGGCTACAAGGCGACTGAACTTAAGAAAATCAAGAAATTCTTTGAAGGAACGACAGATACAGCAGAGAACTATATCAAGTCTGCCCTCAAGATGTTGGTCAAATAGGAGAATAAGATGCCGAAACGCTGTGGTTGGGTTAAAATGAATAATCCCTTATATGTAGCCTATCATGATGAGGAGTGGGGGCAACCCCTCCATGATGACCAAGCATTGTTTGAGTTATTGTGTATGGAAACCTACCAGTCGGGTCTATCTTGGGAAACGGTGCTAAACAAGCGCCAAGCTTTCAGAGAAGTCTTTCATTTTTATGATGCCCAGAAAATTGCTCAGATGACAGATGCGGAGTTGGAAGCCTTGTTAGAGAATCCAGCCATCATTCGAAATCGAGCCAAGATTTTTGCGACGCGTGCCAACGCCCAAGCATTTTTGCAAGTCCAGAAAACTTACGGCTCTTTTGACGCTTATCTCTGGTCCTTTGTTGATGGGCAAACCATCATCAATGATGTTCCTGACTATCACCTAGCACCTGCTAAAACAGCCTTGTCTGAGAAATTAGCCAAAGATCTCAAAAAACGGGATTTCAAGTTCACAGGCCCAGTTGCCGTTTTATCTTTTCTTCAGGCTGCAGGGCTAGTTGATGACCACGAGAATGATTGTGAGTGGAAAGGAAATTAAATGATGTCTAACAAAAATAAGGGAATTCTGATTTTTGCGATTCTCTATACAGTTCTCTTTGTATTTGATGGAGTTAAATTGCTGGCTTTCTTGATGCCATCTGCTATTGCAAATTATCTAGTTTATGTAGTACTAGCTCTATATGGCTCTTTCTTGTTTAAGGATAGATTGATCAAACAATGGAATGAGATTAGAAAGACTAAAAGGAAATTCTTCTTTGGCGTCTTAACAGGATGGCTCTTTCTCTTTCTGATGACTTTTGTCTTTGAATTTGTATCAGAGATGTTGAAGCAGTTTTTTGGGCTAGTCGGACAAGGTCTAAACCAGTCGAATATTCAAAGCACCTTTCAAGAGCAACCATTACTGATAGCTGTTTTTGCTTGTGTCATCGGACCTTTTGTGGAAGAACTCTTTTTCCGTCAGCTCTTGTTACATCACTTGCAGAAACGTCTGTCAAGTTGGCTAAGCATTCTTCTGGTAGGACTTGTTTTTGCTCTGACTCATATGCACAGTTTGGCTTTATCAGAGTGGGTCAGTGCAGTCGGTTATCTAGGTGGAGGCATTGCCTTTTCTATCATCTATGTGAAAGAAAAAGAGAATATTTATTATCCTCTAGTTGTTCATATGTTAGGCAATAGCCTTCCCTTGATTATTTTAGTTATCAGTAGTATGTGACGTTTTAGTAGTTATACAAGAGAAAAAGCTGAGAATCTCCTCTCAGCTTTTTGATTATATGCTAGTAACTTTTATAGTGCAGTAAGAAATGTCAGTCCACCTAAGACAACGCCAGCTGAGTTTGGAATAATTAGTATCCAATCCTTCTTAGGTTCTTTTGTCCATCCATAAATAACCCAAATTAAACAAGATACTGCTGCGGATAAAGGCTGGAATGGTTGAGCTTTGTTGCCTTGTAAATTGGCAAAAATTTGTGGGATGTAGGCGATAAATACAATAATCCCGATAAAGGCCCCGATTGAACCGACAATTTGATTTATTTTTTGTTTAGTCATATACACCTCCTTCAAAAAGATATCATAGAAATTAGCGAAAATCAATACAAAAGCATAAAAATGGAGAAATTGTTTATTTTTTGTTATAGTCAAAGCGAATGACTTGCTCTTTTGCATCCACATAAGCATAGACGCCAAAGGGTACAATGGCTCTTGGTGTGGCGTGCCCAACGTTTAGATTATAGACAATTGGGATATTGCTGTCAACGATGCTCATTAGTGCCTCTTTATAGTCGTCATAGAAGGCTTCATCCATTGGCTTTCCGACCAAGAGTCCACTGATGACCTCAAATACCCCAGTTTCTTTCAAAGCCAGCAACATTTTTTTGAAATCATCAGGTTCAGGTTTTTCTTCACTTGTTTCTAACAAGAGGATTTTTCCTTTCCAATCGGATAAGTCAGGGAAGAGTTTGTACTTTTGGCAGAGAACTGTGCTATCTGCGTATCGAGAATTGTCAAAGATATCATAGAGAGACTCGATGCAACCACCGAGGATTTCTCCCTCGAACTGGGCATTTCCTTGCAACAAGTCAAAACCTGTATTTACATGGCTGATACGAGCTGTTCCTAGAGCATTGGGACTAAAGTCAGTCCGTTCCTCGAACCAAAGGTCGCTAGGGCGGATTTCTGAGATTTTTCCTGTCTCGATCAGTTCTTTGAAGTAGTGGAGGCTATAGGGCAACATCTCCTTGTCCAATTCACAAATGTCTGCTAGAAAGGATTGCCCATAAAAAGTCTTGATCCCTAGTTTATGCAACATAAGGTGGTTCATGGTTGTATCCGAGAAGCCAAGAAAAATCTTTGGTTTAATAACCTTTTGGAGTTGGTTATTTTCAAAAAGATAAGGTAGCAAGCGATAGGTATCATCTCCACCGATGGCGCATAGGATCATGTCGATGCTATCATCAGAAAAGGCCAGCATCAAATCTTCTGCACGTGCCTCCGGATGGTCCTTGATAAAGTCTAAACCCTTTAGCGAATGGGGCAAGAAGACAGAATTAAGTCCCAAATCCTTGAGACGTTGAATACCCAAATCGACTTCGTGTTTGACAAAATCCTCTCCGATAACACCACTAGACAAACTAACGATACCAATAGTAGAAACTATATCTCGTCCTCCTAGAAATAGATTGATACTCTTCGAAAATCAAATTCAAACCACGTCAGCTTTGCCTTGCCGTATATATGTTACTGACCTCGTCAGTTCTATCTACAACCTCAAAGCAGTGCTTTGAGCAACCTGCGGCTAGCTTCCTAGTTTGCTCTTTGATTTTCATTGAGTATGAGCCTATTTTATCACAAAAGATGAGAGAAAACTATAAGAATCAGACTCAGAAGTGCTATTGAATCTCAAGAAAGCAAGTGAAAAAGCAACTACCTATGCAGTTGCTTTTCGTTTTTCTAATCTCTAATCTCACTAGATATGAGTTACTTGGTCAACTCCTGATTATAGGAGAGGGCTAAATCAATCCAGTAAGGCAGTTCTTTTTGACCTTCAATATCTAGGTCTATATAGCCATGATAAGGTCGCCCTCTCATCAATGTGGTATGAGCTCCTGTTCGGGGTAGAACTTGCTTTTCCATTTCTTTGCCAATTCTCACCATAACCAGCTCGTCCTTTCTGGAACTGACTGTAAGGACCATTTTCCCACGAATCATAAAGGCAAGACCACCAAATAGTTTCTTTTCTTCTAACTCTTCTTCGAAAATTTGGGGAGGAAGTTTAAGTGCTAGAATTTTTCGAATCTGCTGAGCTAAGGATTGACTATATGCCATAGCTTTTCACTTTTCTTAATAACGTGATGGGCCCGCGCTTGCACTTCGGATGTTGAAACGTTTCTTGAGATAGAAGCGAAGGGCGAGAAGGGCAGCTCCCAGGATAGCCAAAGGCAATGGAGCAAGGACTGGATTGAGGTTTGCTGGTAGGAAGCTTGTTGCAAAGAAGACAACCAACCAAAGGACCATAGAAGCCAGGATAACGAGGATTGACTTCCAGAATGGAGGACGTTGGCTACGGTCTGTGTCTGGTCCATAGTACTGGTAGACAAAGTAGTACATCAAGTAGAAGGCAAGTCCTCCTACAAGCCCAACCAACAAGAGGGTAATCAACCCATAGCCAATAGCCTGATCTGTAGAGAAGAAGGTAGTTAGAGCGCTAACCAATGCAAAGAGACTGGTGATAAAAAGGGCTGAATCCAACATCATCAATTTTGGATCGTCATTTTCCTTTGGATGTTCTTTTTCGTATTGCTCTTTTTCGCTGAAGCTGTGAGCCCAGTGAGTTGGTGCTCCGTATATAGAACGAGCAGTCACACCTTTTGGTTGTTCTTCAAGGATGTGAGGGATGACTTCTTCAAGGATGGCCTTAATTTCAGCGTCGGTTTTTCCGTCCTTTAGAAATTGTTGGGTTGCAATGTGGATAAATTCTTGGTTTTTCTTGGTTAATTCTTTTAAATCAATCTGTGACATAGTAACTCCTGTTAGAACCATTTTTTATGGATGAGGTAAAGAGTGAGAGAAACACTCATAGCAAAGGCGATAAAGACGATGAGCCAGAAAGCATGCGGTTCTCCGTTTAAAGGAATTTCATTATCCTTAAAGTTCATTCCGTAGGCTGAGAAAATCATGGTCGGGATGGACATAACGATGGTCACGAGGGCCAAGGTTTTCATGATATTGTTCTGGTTGTTTGAAATGATAGAAGCGAAGGTCTCTGTCATAGAGTGAAGGACGTTTCCATAGATGTCCGCCATCTCGATGGCCTGTTGCGTTTCAATCAAGGTATCTTCTAATAAGTCTTCGTCTTCGAGGTATTTCTTGATATTGCTAGTTGCGCTGGTCAATTTTTTAATCACGCGCTCGTTTGTTTTAAGAGAGGCCTTGAAGTAGACGATGGTCTTTTCCAACTCCATGAGTTCGATCAGTTCTTCGTTTCGAGTAGATTTGTGAAGTTGACTCTCAATCTGCTCACTCTTACGTTCAATCGAACGGAGGGCGGTTAGGTAAATCTCCGCATTGCGGTAGAGGATTTGGAAGATGAAGCGCGAACGCATAAAGGTATAGAAATTTCGAAGTCTCCGATTGATAAAGACATCTAGAAGTGGGAGAGGTTCCAAGCAAGTGGTAATAATAGCCTCTTCGGTGATGATAATTCCCAAGGGGATAGTCACGTAGTAGGTACGGTTATTTCTTTCCTCTGTGATTGGAACGTCCACGATGATCAGAGTGTATTCATCTTCAATGGTAATACGAGACATTTCTTCCGCATCGAGTGGTGCACGGAGATCGGCGATATCAATATCAAAAGCAGATGCGATTTCCATCGATTCGCTTTGGGTAGGATTGACGAGATTGATCCAAGTGCCCGGCTGGAGCGTATCGATCTCTTTAAATTCAGTTGTAGTTGAGAGAAAGACTTGTTTCATATCTCCTATCCTTTCCTAATCTATTCCGTGTTGCAGTGATTTTTGACACCGTACTATTATACTACAAAATCGGCTTTTTTGGTAATAGAATTTCACTTTTTTTGGTATAATGGAAAGCAACAATGAACTAGAAAGAAGTAATATGCAAGATAAGATTGTCATCCATGGGGCACGCGCCCATAATTTAAAAAATATTGATGTGGAAATTCCACGTGACAAACTAGTTGTGGTGACGGGGTTGTCGGGTTCTGGTAAGTCTAGTCTTGCTTTTGACACCCTTTATGCAGAAGGGCAACGCCGCTATGTAGAAAGTCTGTCCGCCTATGCTCGTCAGTTCTTGGGCAATATGGAAAAGCCAGATGTGGATTCTATCGATGGTCTCAGCCCTGCCATTTCCATTGACCAGAAAACGACCAGTAAAAATCCTCGTTCGACGGTTGGAACAACGACGGAAATCAACGATTATCTACGTCTTCTCTATGCACGTGTAGGGACACCCTACTGTATCAATGGACATGGGGCTATCAAGGCTTCTTCTGTGGAGCAAATTGTGGATAAGATTTTGGTGTTGCCAGAACGCCAACGTCTGCAAATTTTAGCTCCTGTCATTCGTAAGAAAAAAGGGCAACATAAGAGTGTCATTGAAAAGGTTCAGAAAGACGGCTATGTCCGTGTCCGTGTGGATGGGGAAGTCTATGATGTTACCGAAGTGCCAGAGCTGTCTAAGAGCAAGCAACACAATATTGATGTCGTAGTTGACCGTATTGTTATCAAGGAGGGTATCCGTAGCCGTCTCTTTGACTCCATTGAGGCTGCCCTTCGTATCGCAGAAGGCTATGTGATTATTGACACTATGGACGATTCTGAGTTGCTCTTTTCTGAGCACTATGCCTGTCCAGTTTGTGGTTTTACTGTCCCAGAATTAGAGCCTCGACTCTTCTCCTTCAATGCTCCTTTTGGATCTTGTAGTGAGTGTGACGGTTTGGGCATCAAGCTAGAGGTGGATGTTGACTTGGTGGTTCCTGATACCAGCAAAACTTTGCGTGAGGGAGCCTTGGCACCTTGGAATCCTATCTCATCCAACTACTATCCAAATATGCTAGAGCAGGCCATGACAGCCTTTGGAGTGGATATGGATAAGCCTTTTGAGGACTTGTCAGAAGAAGATAAAAACTTGATTCTCTACGGGTCTGATGGCAAGGAATTCCATTTCCACTATGAAAATGAATTTGGCGGTGTGCGCGATATCGACATTCCTTTTGAAGGAGTAATTGGTAATATCAAGCGTCGTTACCATGAGACTAACAGTGACTACACCCGTACCCAGATGCGTCTCTACATGAATGAGCTAACCTGTGGAACTTGCCACGGCTATCGTCTCAATGACCAGGCCTTGTCTGTCCGTGTGGGTGGGGAGCAAGGACCACATATCGGTGAAATCTCAGACCTGTCTATCGCAGACCATTTGGAATTAGTGAGCCAGCTGACCTTATCTGAAAATGAAGCCATCATCGCCCGTCCCATTCTCAAGGAAATCAAGGATCGATTGACCTTCCTCAATAACGTAGGCCTCAACTATCTGACTCTGTCACGTTCGGCAGGAACCCTTTCAGGTGGGGAGAGTCAGCGTATTCGCTTGGCAACCCAGATTGGGTCCAACCTATCAGGTGTCCTTTATATCCTGGATGAGCCGTCCATTGGTCTTCACCAGAGGGATAATGACCGCCTGATTGCCAGTCTGAAGAAGATGCGTGACTTGGGCAATACTCTCATCGTGGTGGAACACGATGAAGATACCATGCGTGAGGCGGATTATCTGATTGACGTTGGTCCGGGTGCTGGTGTTTTTGGTGGGGAGATTGTTGCTGCAGGTACGCCCAAACAGGTGGCTCGCAACAGCAAGTCTATCACAGGCCAGTACTTATCAGGAAAACGAGCGATTCCAGTGCCTGAAGAGCGTCGTTCCGGAAATGGTCGTTTTATCGAGGTGACGGGTGCGCGTGAGAACAACTTGCAAAATATCACTGCTCGCTTCCCATTAGGAAAATTCATTGCGGTGACAGGTGTGTCAGGTTCAGGGAAATCGACCTTAATCAACAGCATCCTCAAAAAAGCTATTGCCCAGAAGCTCAACCGCAATTCAGACAAGCCTGGTAAATTCAAAACCATCACAGGGATTGAGCATGTCGATCGTCTGATTGATATTGACCAGAGTCCAATCGGACGGACGCCGAGGTCCAACCCTGCTACCTATACGGGAGTTTTTGACGACATCCGTGACCTCTTTGCCCAGACAAATGAGGCCAAGATTCGAGGCTACAAGAAGGGTCGTTTCAGTTTCAACGTCAAGGGTGGTCGTTGTGAAGCCTGCTCAGGTGACGGGATTATCAAGATTGAGATGCACTTCTTGCCAGATGTTTATGTGGCTTGTGAAGTCTGCCATGGAACTCGCTACAACAGTGAAACCCTAGAAGTTCACTACAAGGAAAAGAACATCTCGCAAGTCTTGGATATGACGGTTAATGATGCGGTGGAATTTTTCCAACACATTCCAAAAATTCAACGCAAACTCCAGACTATCAAGGATGTAGGGCTGGGCTATGTAACCTTAGGACAACCAGCTACCACCCTTTCAGGAGGAGAAGCCCAGCGTATGAAGCTGGCTAGTGAACTCCACAAACGATCGACAGGAAAATCTTTCTACATTCTCGATGAGCCGACGACAGGACTTCATACCGAAGACATCGCTCGTCTGCTCAAGGTCTTGGCTCGCTTTGTCGACGATGGCAATACAGTCCTCGTCATCGAGCACAATCTGGATGTTATCAAGACTGCAGACCATATTATTGACTTGGGACCTGAGGGCGGTGTCGGTGGTGGAACCATCATTGCAACAGGAACTCCCGAAGAAGTAGCGGCCAATGAAGCCAGCTACACAGGACACTATTTGAAAGGAAAGTTAGATAATGAATAAACGTGTGCAAGCATTTTTAGCTAAAATGCAAGAAAAAGAACTAGATGGGATCATCATCAACAACCTTAAAAATGTCTATTATTTGACTGGTTTTTGGGGTTCAAATGGAACAGTCTTTATCAGCCGTGACCGTCAGGTTTTGGTGACAGACTCTCGCTATATCATTGCAGCTAAGCAAGAAGTGACAGGTTTTGAGATTGTGGCTGACCGCGATGAATTGGCTGTTATTGCAGGCATTGTTAAGGATATGGGCTTGTCTCGCGTCGGTTTTGAGGACGAGGTTTCGGTTTCTTATTACCACCGTATGCAGGCTGCTTTTGCAGGTTTGGACTTGCTTCCTCAGACTCAGTTTGTTGAAACGCTTCGTATGATTAAGGATGAGAAGGAGATTGCGACTATTCGTAAGGCATGTTCTATCTCAGACCAAGCTTTCCGAGATGCACTTGACTTTATCAAACCAGGAAGAACTGAGATTGAAATTGCCAACTTCCTTGATTTCCGAATGCGTGAGCTGGGAGCATCTGGCTTGTCTTTTGATACCATTCTAGCCAGTGGTATCAACTCTTCTAAGCCCCATGCCCATCCAATGCACAAACCAGTTGAAGCGGGAGAAGCCATCACCATGGACTTCGGCTGTCTCTACGACCACTATGTCAGTGACATGACACGGACCATTTATCTAGGTCATGTCAGTGACGAGCAGGCAGAGATCTACAATACAGTTCTGAAAGCCAACCAAGCTCTGATTGACCAAGCTAAGGCTGGCTTAGGTTTCCGTGACTTTGACAAAATCCCTCGTGATATTATCATCGAGGCAGGCTATGGCGACTACTTTACTCACGGTATTGGCCATGGTATCGGACTGGATATACACGAAGAACCTTATTTTAGCCAAACTTCTACCGAGAGCATTCAAGCAGGTATGGTCTTGACTGATGAACCGGGTATCTATATTGAAGGTAAATACGGCGTTCGTATTGAAGATGATATCTTAATTACAGATAACGGTTGCGAATTGTTGACTCTAGCGCCGAAGGAATTAATTGTTATTTAAGAAAATTATGATAAATCGTTGACTTTTATATTTTAAAGGTTTATACTGATAGACGAAAACGGTAGGTGAGGCTACCATAGGGATACGGATGACTACCGCAAAGCAGTGGAGACACTACTCGTTGGTCAACAGTTCTGGTCGCGAAGGCCAAGACTAAGCTCATTACATTGCCCTATGGAGTTAAAGCTTGAACGAAAAAACAGATAATTAGTTTTTTAATCCTGCCATTTTATGGTGGGATTTTCTACTGTTTTAGAACAAGGAAAGGAGACAAACGATGCAAATTGACGATCATCCAGAACCGCACATACACAGCCAATCGCTGATTTGTGTCGTTCTGCCCTTATAAAGTGATTGGTCTCTGTGTATGAAACATATCATTCATACAGATAGGAGAAACCAATGAAAACTACAAAAGAAAGATTAGCAACAGCTATTCATACACCTTTAAAAGAAACTCTATCTTTTTATAAGACAAGTCTAACAGGCTTGACTGAGGAGCAGGTGGAGAAAAATCGTGACCTATATGGCGAAAACACCATCACCAAGGGTCAAGAAGACAGTATCCTCAAAAAGATTTACGAATCTATTATCAATCCATTTACAATCATCCTGCTGGTCATCGCTATGATTTCCATGGTGACCAATGTCTGGTTGGCGAAGCCTGGACAAGAAGATCCGACGACCTCTATCATCATCGTCGTTCTCGTTCTAATCTCTGGTGGCATACGCTTTGTCCAAGAACTGCGGAGTGACAAGGCTGCGACCAATCTATCAAAAATGATTGTGAATACAGCCACAGTTATCCGCGAAGGCCAGAGTTTTGAGGTCGCAATTGAAGATTTGGTCGTTGGAGATATAGTCAAATTAAGTGCTGGGGATATGATTCCAGCAGACCTCCTTTTGACTGAATCACGTGATTTCTTTGTTCAACAGTCTGGTTTGACAGGTGAAAGTGACTCGGTTGAAAAACTAGCCTTGTCAAAAATGAGTCAGTCAAATTTTGATAGTCTGCTAGAAGCAGAAGCGCTCGCTTTTATGGGAACCAATGTGATATCAGGAAGCGCTAAGGCTTTGATTCTAGCGGTCGGTGATGACACCATGATGGGAGAAATCGAGCAGACTCTCAATACCTATGACGAACCGACCTCTTTTGAACGGGAGATGAACAGCATCTCTTGGCTCTTAATCCGTTTGATGTTAGTCATGGTTCCCATCGTCTTTCTCTCCAATGGCTTGACAGATGGCGACTGGCTGGAAGCAGGTGTGTTTGCACTGAGTGTTGGTGTTGGATTGACACCTGAGATGCTTCCTATGATCATCACGGCCAGTCTAGCAAAAGGCTCCATTATCATGGCCAAGGAAAAAGTGGTTATCAAGAAACTCAATGCCATACAAGATTTAGGTGCTATTGATATCCTATGCACGGATAAAACCGGAACCCTTACCCAAGACGAAATTGTCCTGGAATATCCTTTGGATATACATGGAGATTTGGATTTGTCTGTGTTGAGACGGGCTTATCTCAATTCCTATTTTCAAACCGGTTTGAAGAACTTGATGGACCGTGCCATTATCAGTAGAACTGAAAAAGAAGCTAAAGAACACGCTATTCTACAAAATTTGGATACTAGCTTCCAAAAAATAGATGAATTACCCTTTGATTTTGAACGCAGACGGATGAGTGTCATCGTCAAGGATGAGAACGAAGTTGTTAGTTTGGTAACCAAGGGTGCCCTAGAGGAAATGCTTGCGATTTCAACCCATGTGGAATATCAAGGTCAGATTAGCCCTCTGACGGATGATATCCGAGTGGAAATCTTAAAAGAAGTAGATCAACTTAATCAACAGGGATTGCGAGTCTTGGGAGTCGCCTATAAAACAGGCCTAAAAGAAGGTTTTGCTTACTCCGTTGAAGATGAAAAAGAGATGATTCTAACCGGATATCTTGCCTTTCTAGATCCACCAAAACCATCAGCAGCACCTGCTATCCAAGCTTTGTTAGAACACGGTGTTCAAACAAAGATCTTGACGGGAGACAATGAGAAGGTAACCCAAGCAGTATGCGAAAAAGTTGGTTTAGACGTTGATCAAATCTTGTTGGGTTCTGATATTGACGCTATGACGGACGAAGAATTGGCCCAAGCAGTTGAGAAAGTGACTGTCTTTGCCAAACTCTCTCCGGATCAAAAAGCACGAATCATTTTACAAATCAAATCGAATGGACATTGTGTCGGCTATATGGGAGATGGGATCAATGATGCCCCTTCTATGAAAGTGGCAGATGTGGGGATTTCTGTTGATACAGCAGTAGATATTGCCAAAGAAACGGCTGATGTCATTTTGTTAGATAAGGATTTGATGGTGCTTGAAAAAGGGCTGGTTGAAGGACGCAAAGTCTATGCTAATATGACCAAATATATCAAGATGTCGGTCAGCTCTAATTTCGGGAACATTTTCTCTCTGCTAGTGTCTGGTATCTTTTTACCTTTCCTTCCTATGGCTCCGATTCACTTGATTGTGTTGAACCTCGTCTACGACCTTTCTTGCATTGCCTTGCCATTTGATAATGTGGATGAAGACTTTTTGAAACATCCTCATAAGTGGGAGGCTAAGTCTATTACTCGCTTTATGATTTGGATGGGTCCGATTTCTTCTGCCTTTGATATTTTGACCTTTATCTTACTCTATTTTGTCATTGTCCCAATGGCGACAGGTCAAGCCTATGCTCACGGAGCAGAGTCTGCAACGGGCTTTATTATTTTGTTCCAGACAGGTTGGTTCATTGAATCCATGTGGTCCCAAACCATGGTTATCCATATGCTCCGTTCAGCAAAACTTCCTTTCTTACAAAGTCGTCCATCATGGTTTGTTCTTGGGACAACCTTGCTAGCAGCTAGTTTTGTGACCTTCCTTCCCTACTCTTCAATTGCTAGCCTGCTTCATTTAACCCCTTTGGAACCAATTTATTTCCTCTTTTTGCTTTTGATTATCGTTCTCTATATGATAAGTGTTACAGTTGTAAAACGATTGTATATCAAAAAATTTAAAAGTTGGTTATAAATTGATTTTGTCAAGAAAAAAGTACGAAAATCGCGAAAAAAGTTAATTTTTTTTTAAAAATAGGTCGCAAGTCGGATGTTTTTTATGGTATAATAGACTAAACTGATAGTAACATGTAGCGAAAGGGGTAGGTACATGATCAAAATTTATACAGTCTCAAGTTGTACTAGCTGTAAAAAAGCGAAAACCTGGCTCAATGCCCACCAGTTAAGTTATAAAGAACAAAATCTCGGTAAAGAAGGAATTACAAGAGAAGAGTTATTAGATATTCTCACGAAAACAGATAATGGAATTGCCAGTATCGTTTCGTCAAAAAACCGCTACGCTAAGGCACTTGGAGTTGACATCGAGGATTTGAGTGTCAATGAAGTGCTCAACTTAATCATGGAAACACCACGGATCTTAAAGAGTCCGATTCTCGTTGACGAGAAGCGCCTACAAGTCGGCTATAAAGAAGATGATATCCGTGCCTTCTTGCCACGCTCTGTCCGTAATGTAGAAAATGCAGAAGCACGTCTACGTGCAGCTCTATAAAACATCAAGGCTGGGAGTGACTCCTGGCCTTGTTTGCTCTTTTGTTTTAAAATCATGTGAGGAATTATGAAAAAGTTACTAATTGCTAGTTTTGCTCTCCTCTTTTTGCTTGCGGGATGTGGGCAAAAAAAGGAAACTCCTGCTGCTTCAACAACAGCATCTGAACCCATCCAATCAAACCTTCCCGTTTTGGACAATGCCGAAAAGAATACAGTTGTCACTAAGACCCTGTTGATGCCGAAGTCAGAAAATGGAACGCAGCAGATTCAGACCATTACCTATAAAGGCAATCAGTTTTTGACCTTGACCATCCAGCAAAAACGACCTGTCGGGGATGAACTCAAGACCTTTATCTCTGAAAATGGTCTAGAGGAGACGCAAAAAGCGCTTCTAGAAGCGGAAGAAAAGGATGAGACCATCCAAGAGGCACGCAAACTAGCAGGATTTACACTGGAAACCAAGCTACTCAGCGAGACAGAAATCCAGACGACAACGACTTATGATTTTCAAGTATTGGATGTCAAAAAGGCATCTCAGCTAGAATATTTAAAAAATATCGGTCTTGAAAATCTCTTAAAAAACGAACCTAGCCAATATATTGCAGATAGAGTGGCAAATGGGGCGACAGAACAATAGAAAATCCAAATTAATAGACTGACTTATTTGTAGAACGTCAGGGAATGTGCTATAATAGTACTATTCTAAGGAAAGAGGGTGTTAGAATGGGATTTACTGAAGAAACTGTACGGTTTAAATTGGATGATTCCAATAAGAAAGAAATTAGCGAAACATTGACAGATGTTTATGCTTCTTTGAATGACAAGGGCTACAATCCGATTAACCAGATCGTCGGTTATGTATTGAGTGGAGACCCTGCCTACGTTCCTCGTTACAACAATGCACGAAATCAAATCCGTAAGTATGAGCGTGATGAAATTGTTGAAGAATTGGTACGCTACTACCTTAAGGGACAAGGAGTCGATCTATAATCTATGAGAATTATGGGATTGGACGTTGGTTCAAAAACAGTAGGGGTGGCTATTAGCGATCCACTAGGCTTCACCGCTCAGGGACTTGAAATCATCCAGATTAATGAGGATCAGGGCCAGTTTGGTTTTGACCGTATCAAGGAATTGGTTGACAACTATAAGGTGGAACGCTTTGTAGTAGGTCTACCTAAAAACATGAACAATACCAGTGGGCCACGGGTAGAAGCTAGTCAAGCCTACGGAGCAAAATTAGAGGAACTTTTTGGTTTACCAGTAGACTATCAGGATGAGCGTTTGACGACTGTCGCTGCGGAGCGTATGTTGATTGAACAAGCAGATATCAGCCGTAACAAACGCAAAAAAGTTATTGATAAGTTGGCTGCTCAGCTGATTTTGCAAAATTATTTAGATAGAAAATTTTAAGACAGAGGAGAAACTATGTCACACGATCACAACCATGACCACGAAGAACGTGAATTGATTACACTAGTAGATGAGCAAGGAAATGAAACCTTGTTTGAAATTCTTTTGACCATCGACGGGAAAGAAGAATTTGGTAAAAACTATGTTCTGCTAGTGCCAGTTAACGCAGAAGAAGATGAAAATGGTGAAGTTGAAATCCAAGCTTACTCATTCATCGAAAATGAAGACGGAACAGAAGGCGAATTGCAACCAATTCCAGAAGACTCAGAAGACGAATGGAACATGATTGAAGAAGTCTTCAATAGCTTTATGGAGGAGTGATACAGTCTGGGAGACTGTATCAGCCCAGCTCCCTGAAATAAGAGAGAGCTGGTAAGTCCGGGGGACGTTTTTACCCCTGCTTCTAGAAATAAGAAAAAGCAGGAACATCCAGTGGATGTTTTTAGCCCAGTTCCTTTAAATAAGAGAGAACTGGTAAGTTCTAGGAACATTTTTACCCTTACGCTAAAAATAAAGACCGTAAGTAATTCCGGGGGACGTTTTTAGCTCACGTTGAAATTCATAGTAGCTAGTGATTAGCTAACCAGGTAAGAGGTCGGGATTTTAGTCCCGACCTCGTTTTTTTATTTGCAATCATACTTTGATGCGGTAGTTGATTGGACTTTTGTTAAGGAGACATGTATGTTTGAAGTAGAAGAATGGCTGCATAGTCGGATTGGTTTAAACTTTAGATCTGGTCTTGGACGAATGCAGCGAGCTGTGGATTTGCTGGGGAATCCAGAGAGGACTTATCCTATTATCCACGTAACAGGTACTAACGGTAAGGGGTCAACTATTGCCTTTATGAGAGAGTTGTTTGTTGCTCATGGTAAAAAAGTTGGTACTTTCACCTCTCCCCATATCATCAGCATCCATGATCGAATCTGTATCAATGGGCAGCCGATCGCGGAGGAAGACTTTGTCCGTATAGCTAACCAAGTCAAAGAGATGGAAAAGACGCTTTTGCAAACCCATGACCAGTTGTCCTTTTTTGAATTACTGACTCTGATTGCTTTGCTTTACTTTAAAGAGCAGGGAGTGGATCTGGTTCTGCTAGAAGTGGGGATTGGTGGTTTGCTTGATACCACTAATGTCGTAACAGGAGAGATTGCAGTTATTGCTTCGATTGGGCTAGATCATCAGGAGACCTTGGGCGATAGTCTGGAGGAAATAGCCGAGCAGAAAGCTGGTATTTTCAAGGCTGGCAAGAAGGCAGTCATTGCCAAGCTTACTCCAGAAGCGGAGCTTGTCTGTCAAAGTAAAGCGAGAGAGTTAGCTGTCGAACTTTATCAAGCTGGGCGAGACTTCACCTTGAATGCTGGGGATTTTTCAAGTAAGCTAGCAAACTTTTCACAGCTTGAAATCGGTTTAGAAGGTGCTTATCAGCAAGAAAATGCCGCCTTGGCTTTAGAAACTTTTCTTCTGTTTATGGCGTCAAGAGGTGAAAGGGTCGAAGAAGAGTTTGTCAGACGGGCTTTGAAGGAGACACATTGGGCAGGTCGATTGGAACGGATTCGTCCACAAATCTACCTAGATGGGGCTCACAATCTGCCAGCCTTGACTCGTCTAGTCGAGTTTATCCAAGGGAAAATCCAGCAAGGTTACCAGGTTCGCATCCTTTTTGGAGCACTTAAACGCAAGGATTATCAGGGGATGTTAGGCTATCTATCTAAGCAGTTGCCTGAGGTGGAACTTAAGGTAACAGGCTTTGACTACCAAGGCTCTCTGGATGAAAAGGATGTGGCGGGTTACGATTTGATTTCTTCCTATGGCGGTTTTATCAGAGAATTTGAAGAAAAGGCCAAAGATCAGGACTTGCTTTTCGTGACGGGCTCGCTCTACTTTATCTCGGAAGTCCGAGCGAGTTTGCAAGGAAGCGATGGGATTAGTTGACCTTCTAGGCTTAAGTTGTTATACTTGAGGTAGGAGGTATATCTGGAAACGATTCCAGCAAAACATTGGCACAAAAGAAAGGAAATCGCTATGAAAACGAAAACATTCACACTTTCTATTGCTTCCCTAGCAATTCTTAGTCTTTTAGCAGCTTGTGGACCTAAGGCACAAGCCCCTACCCAGCAATCTGCTCAGCAATCATCTTCTCAACAAGAATCATCTTCTAGCGCTGCGACAAGTGCTAGTCAACCACAGGCGTCCTCAAGTCAGGACACTACTGTAGCTCAACCTACGAATATCGATGGTACCTATACTGGAAAAGATGAGAATGACCAAATCACTCTTGTTGTAACAGGTAAAACTGGTACATGGACTGAGGTCGAGCCAGATGGAGATAAGGAAATCAAGCAAGTCAGCTTTGAACCAGAAAATCAACGTGTCATTATCGGTGATGATGTCAAAATTTACACGGTTAATGGTAATCAATTGATTATCGACGATATGGACCGAGAGACATCTGACCGAGTGGTACTAACAAAATAGAACTTCAAATTTAACTAAATAGAAGTTCGGAATTAAGGTTCCGACTTTACCTTCTACGACCTCAATAGCGACTGTCCTAGGATTTGTTCGATATTGAAAAATATAAATAATTATGGAAAGAATTATCATTTTGGTAGTTCTTTTTAAGCCTCTTAATACTCTAGTTAAAAATATAAAAAGGGATAGCACGTCATATAGTGAAGGAGTAGTTTAAGAATCTTGCAGCTCTTGGAATAGTTTGCATAGAAAAAGGCAAAAGGTTGCCATCTACCCCTGAACTGAGGTATACTAGTAGAAACAGTAGTTTATCAAGCAGTTAAGGAGAATGTTAGAAAAGGAAGGGGATGTATGACAGCTAGAAAAATGCAGCTACTCATGTCTAAGTATGGTTTTAGTATTACCATCATGTTGGCAGAGTTGTTTATCATCTTTGGTTTATTTCTCTATCTAGGTCGGATGGCTCCGATTCTCTGGATTATTCTAGTTATTTTGATGAGTATGGCGACCATTGTATCGATTGTTAATCGTTCTATGAATCCTGAGAGCAAGGTAACATGGCTGTTAGTAGCCTTTGTTCCAGTATTTGGTCCCTTGCTCTATATCATGTTTGGAGAGCGTCGTTTATCTAAAAAAGAAATGAAGCAGCTAAAGCAGCTCCAATCAATGGTTGATCGAGAGGACAATAGCAGAGCTCTCCGTTTGGAGTTAAAAGAGCAGGACAAGTCAGCTTACGGAGTTATCAAATCTCTCCTCAGCATGGATACGAATGCTGATGTCTATGATCGAACGGATACACAATTTTTTGCCTCTGGTGAAAGTATGTGGCACCAGATGCTAGAGGATCTCAAGAAAGCGGAGAAATTTATCTTTCTTGAGTACTATATCATCGAAGAAGGCTTGATGTGGAACAGCATTTTAGAGATTTTGGAAGAAAAGGCCGCTCAAGGAGTGGAAGTTAAGCTCCTCTATGATGATATTGGTTGTATGGCAACCTTGCCTGGAGATTACACCATCCAGCTTCGTGGTCGAGGGATTGAAGCCCATAAATTTAACAAGGTGATTCCACGCTTGACCGTTGCCTATAATAACCGTGATCACCGTAAAATCATGATTATCGATGGGCAGATTGCCTATACAGGTGGTGCCAATCTAGCAGATGAGTATATCAACCATATCGAACGCTTCGGTTACTGGAAGGATAGCGGTATTCGGTTGGATGGTCCAGCAGTAAAGGCTTTTACCAGACTCTTTTTATCTGCCTGGTACATCAATCGTGGAGAGATTAGTGACTTTGACCAATACCATCTTGAAAATCACCCCAAATATGGGATGGGACTCTGTATTCCCTATAGTAGTGGACCAAAACCCATCTACCGAGCTCAAGTTGGAAAAACGGTCTACCAAAATCTTATCAACCAAACTACAGATTACGTCTACATTACGACTCCCTATCTGATTGCTGACTACGATCTAACTGAAAGTATCAAAAATGCAGCTATGAGAGGGGTAGATGTGCGAATTGTGACGCCTTGTATCCCAGATAAGAAGGTCATCCAATTGGTTACTCGTGGAGCCTATCCTGACTTGTTGTCTGCTGGAGTTCGCATTTACGAGTACAGTCCGGGATTCCTTCATAGCAAGCAAATGCTTGTCGATGGAGAGGCAGCTACTGTGGGGACCATCAATTTTGACTATCGGAGCTTGCTCCACCACTATGAAAATGCCGTCTTACTTTATAGAACGCAGTCCATCATCGATATTGAAAGAGACTTCGAAGAGATTTTTAAAGTTTCTCAAGAAATTTATCCTCACACTATCAAAACCAGCTGGTATCAAAGCCTAATCAAGGAAATTGTCCAGTTGTTTGCACCTATGCTCTAACTATCGACCAAGATCTAGCCCAAGGCTGGATCTTATTTTTTCTTCTTACGAATAGATAGGTAAAGGAGAAAACAATGCTCAATCTAGAAGATGAAGATTTTTTTAAAGAGTATAAAGCTAGTAGGTTACATCGTTTTCGTGAAATCGAACGCTTTGCGATATTGGATAAGAAATTAAGCAAATATCAATCCCAAGCTGACATTCCTGTAAGATTTTGATATACTAAAACAGATAAACTTAGAGGAGAAATTGAATGAACGTATACGGGAAAATAGATGAGAAACAAGAAGAATCTCATTACCAAGACTGGTCAGTGCCAGAGAAACGAGAAGGAGCTCCCATTCCCTTTTTTAGTATTTTGCTTTGGAGTTTAGTGGCCACAGCCATTTCGGTTGCCCTGCCTTTTATTTTTGGTTTAGTCAGTCCGCAACAAACTCAGGATCTTTATACCGGTTGGGCCTTGCATCAAAATGGTCAAATGTATACAGATTATTTTGGGACGGAGGGATTGCTCTATTATGTGCTAACCTACCTTTTTCAAGGCAGTATTCTGATTGCTTTGGTTGAGTGGTTGGCCTTGTTTGGAGCAGGTGTTTTTCTTTTTAAGGCTGCGAATACTCTTGCCGGCCAAGAAAAGGAAGCGAAGCGAGTTGTCTTTATTTTATACTTGCTTGTAGCGGGTCTCGCTTTTGGTGGCGGTTATGCTCTTTTGCTAGCCCTGCCTTTCCTATTTTATTCATTGAGTATCGTTACAAATTATCTAGCTTTTCCAAAGGACGACAAAGGATTTGTACGAGTGGGGATGAGCCTTGCTCTCGCTTTCTTCCTTGCGCCAATCCCAACCGCCTTGTTTGCGGCTGTACTGGCCTTGGGGATTATCGGCTTTAATCTAGGCAAAGGTCACTTTGTTCATGGTCTATATCAGTTCTTTGCGTCAGCCCTAGGATTTTCGCTCTTATTTTATCCTTTAGGCTACTATACAGTGTGGACAGGTAGTTTTGGGGATGCCATTAGCCAGACCTTGTATCCGGTAAATACTCTTAGCCTCTTTTCGAACTCGCATTTGCTTGAAAATGCAGCCTTCTATGGCTTGCTTGCTATTGGATTAGGTTCCCTTGGTTTGCTCTTTGCAGGCTTGTTCCAGTCAAAACCAGCCAAGCAATATGCCCTCTCAATTGCTGCTAGCTTGGGAGTGTTGGTTTCTTTGGGAATCTTGATTCTCTCCAAAGAGCCTATCAACGGTACTCGTCTTGTGGTGTTAATTCCTTTCTTGGCCCTGCTCCTTCTGACAGAAATCAAGGAAGATGTTTCGGAGGGAGGGAGTCGTCGTAGAAGAAGACGTGAGAAACAAACTTCTTTCTTTAAAGGAAATTTCTATCTACCACTGATTGCCCTTGCCTATCTCATTGTTCTTCCTATCGTGAGTCGCTACCTTTCTCACCCAGCGACTTATCAGGAGAGAGATCGTCTGGCTAGCGTGGTCAAACAACAAACGAGTTCTGAGGATCGTGTCTATGCTTGGGATGATCGTCCTGATTTCTACCGTGCAAGTGAACGCTTGGCGCCGACTTCTCTATCAACTCCAACACTTTACACTGCAAGCGATGAAAATAAAACCAAACTGATGAATGACCTGAAAGAGAATCAACCGAAGATGATTGTGGTCAATCAAAAAGTTGCCTTGTGGTCAGATGTAGAGAGCTGGCTCAGTGAAAACTATGAGCTTGTTCAGACAGATACTAGCGAGTTCAAACTTTATAAATCAAAATAACAAAAGATCAATATCTTGTGGAATTTTAAAATTTTTGGGATTTTTAACACAAGATATTGATTTTTATTTTTAGAGTGGTATAATACTGAATATAAACAATTCAACAATATTTTAGAAAAGAGCATGGATATGATTGTATTAGAAGAAAAGCTTGCAACCGTTCCCACCTTGTTCGTTGAAAAACGAGATGGTAGACGTGTAGTGTTTGATGTAGACAAGATTGACAAGGCTCTCCACAAGGCGGCGGAAAAGGTTATGGACGTTACGCCTCTAGTAGAAAAACGCCTAAATGGTCTAGTTGAAAGAATCGTGACTGAAATTCACAGTCGCTTCCCTCAAGGTGTCAAGATTTACGAAATTCAAAATGTCGTAGAACATGAACTCCTTGAAGCCAAAGAGTATGCGCTGGCTGAGGAGTATATCACTTATCGGACACAAAGGGATTTTGAGCGCTCAAAAGCGACAGATATCAACTTTAGTATCCATAAACTTCTCAATAAAGATCAAGCAGTTGTCAATGAAAATGCCAATAAAGACAGCGATGTCTTCAACACCCAGCGTGATTTGACAGCAGGGATTGTTGGGAAGTCAATCGGGCTACAAATGCTTCCTAAGCACGTAGCCAATGCTCATCAAAAAGGGGATATCCACTATCATGACTTGGACTACAGCCCCTACACTCCGATGACCAACTGCTGTTTGATTGATTTTAAAGGCATGTTGGAAAATGGTTTTAAGATTGGAAATGCAGAGGTAGAGAGTCCCAAGTCTATCCAGACTGCGACAGCTCAGATTTCACAAATCATTGCTAACGTTGCTTCTAGCCAGTACGGGGGCTGCTCAGCTGACCGTATCGATGAAGTATTGGCGCCATATGCAGAGAAGAATTATCAAAAACACCTCAAGGATGCGGAAGAGTGGGTCTTGCCCGAAAAACGGGAAGATTACGCTTGGAAAAAAACCCAAAAAGACATCTACGATGCCATGCAATCTCTTGAGTATGAAATCAACACTCTCTTCACTTCAAATGGACAAACACCTTTTACTTCACTAGGTTTTGGTCTAGGAACTAGTCGTTTTGAACGGGAAATTCAAAAAGCTATCTTGACCATCCGAATCAAGGGACTTGGTTCAGAACACCGTACAGCTATCTTCCCTAAACTCATCTTTACGTTGAAAAGAGGACTCAACTTAGAGGAAGGTTCACCTAACTACGACATCAAACAGTTGGCCCTCGAGTGTGCAACCAAGCGGATGTACCCAGATGTCTTGTCCTACGATAAGATTATTGAGTTGACAGGCTCCTTCAAGGTTCCTATGGGCTGCCGTTCTTTCCTCCAAGGATGGAAGGATGAGAATGGTGTCGAGGTCAATTCAGGTCGGATGAATCTAGGTGTTGTGACGGTCAATCTGCCTCGTATCGCCCTCGAGTCTGAAGGAGATCTGAATAAGTTTTGGGAAATCTTCAATGAGCGGATGAATATCGCGGAAGATGCCTTGGTTTACCGTGTGGAAAGAACCAAGGAAGCAACACCAGCGAATGCCCCTATCCTCTATCAGTACGGAGCCTTCGGTCGCCGTCTCGGAAAAGAAGAAAGTGTTGACCAACTCTTTAAGAATCGCCGTGCGACAGTTTCGCTGGGCTACATCGGTTTGTACGAAGTGGCTACAGTCTTCTTTGGAAATAGCTGGGAAAGCAATCCTGAAGCCAAGGAATTCACACTGGATATCATTCGCGATATGAAACGTCGTGTGGAAGAGTGGTCTGACCAATATGGTTACCATTTCTCTATCTACTCCACACCGTCTGAAAGTCTGACAGACCGCTTCTGTCGCTTGGATACAGAGAAGTTCGGCTCTATTCCGGACATCACGGACAAGGAATACTACACCAACTCTTTCCACTACGATGTTCGTAAAAATCCAACACCGTTTGAAAAATTAGACTTTGAGAAAGTTTACCCAGAAGCAGGTGCGTCAGGTGGTTTTATCCATTATTGTGAGTATCCAGTTCTTCAACAAAATCCTAAAGCCCTGGAAGCTGTTTGGGACTATGCCTATGACCGTGTCGGTTATCTAGGGACCAATACTCCGATTGATCGTTGCTACAAGTGTGACTTTGAAGGGGATTTTGAACCAACTGAGCGAGGATTTGCTTGTCCCAACTGTGGGAATAGCGACCCTAAAACAGTAGATGTGGTCAAACGTACGTGTGGTTATCTGGGAAATCCTCAAGCGCGTCCGATGGTTAACGGACGCCACAAGGAAATCGCTGCGCGTGTCAAACACATGAACGGTTCAACCATTAAAACAGCCGGACATGAAGTAACAAATTAGAAGGAAATGGAATGGGGAAATACCAATTAGACGATAAGGGACGCGCACAAGTGACCCGTTATCACGAGAAACACTCGAAAGGTGGAACAGGTAAAAAAGAACGCTTGCTCAACCTCAGAGAACAGTTTTTAAACAAGAACAAGAAAAAATAAAAGTGAGAGTCTGCTCTCACTTTTCTCTTAATTGGAGGTGAAAATGATACTACGCAGACCAACATTGGCAGATAAAGAAACAGTTTTAGAGATGATGGCAGAGTTTGAACAGACTCAATCAGCCCACGATGGTGGGTTTTGGAACGCCAACAATTTTGTTTATGAAGAGTGGATAGAAGAAAATCTTCAAGCAGAAGCGGGACTCAATATTCCTGAAAACTGGGTTCCTGCTATTCAGCTGATTAGTTTTGACGTAGCAGGCCAGGCTCTTGGCTTTCTCAATCTTCGTCTCCGATTAAATGACTACTTACTAGAAAATGGGGGGCATATCGGCTATTCCATCCGCCCTTCTGAAAGAGGTAAAGGTTATGCCAAAGAAGCCCTCGGACAAGGCCTGCAAGTTGCCAAGGAGAAGAACATCAAAAAAGCACTTGTGACCTGTAGTACGGAAAATCCTGCTAGTAGGGCGGTTATTGTGGCAAATGGTGGGGTGTTTGAGGATGTTCGCAATGGTGTAGAACGTTACTGGATAGACTTGGAGTAGAAGGATGACATGGAATACACCAAAACCAGGTGAATGGAAAAGCGAGGAGCTTAGTAAAGGGCGAATCATTGATTATAAGGCCTTTAACTTTGTCGATGGAGAAGGTGTGCGCAACTCTCTCTATGTATCAGGTTGCATGTTTCACTGCGAGGGGTGCTATAATGTTGCGACTTGGTCTTTCAACGCAGGCATTCCCTATACGGCAGAATTAGAAGAACAAATCATGGAAGACCTTGCCCAACCCTATGTTCAAGGATTGACCCTACTAGGAGGAGAGCCCTTTCTTAATACGGGTATTCTCTTGCCGCTCGTTAAGCGAATCCGAAAGGAATTGCCAGACAAAGACATCTGGTCCTGGACGGGCTACACTTGGGAAGAAATGATGCTGGAGACTCCAGATAAACTGGAACTCTTGTCGCTGGTTGACATCCTTGTCGATGGACGGTATGATAAAAGCAAGCGCAATCTCATGCTCCAGTTTCGAGGGTCTTCTAATCAACGGATTATCGATGTGCAAAAATCTCTCAAAAGTGGGCAAGTAGTGATTTGGGACAAGCTTAATGACGGAAAAGAAAGCTATGAACAGGTGAAGAGAGAATGAAGAAAAAAGACCTGATAGAACAACTGGTTTCAGAGATAGAAACGGGAAAAGTTAGGACGCTAGGGATCTACGGTCATGGGGCTTCAGGCAAGTCAACCTTCGCTCAGGAATTACATCAAGCCCTAGATTCCACTACAGTAAATTTACTAGAAACAGATCCCTATATCACTTCAGAACGTCACCTGGTAGTACCAAAGCAAGCACCAAATCAAAAGGTGACAGCTTGTCTCCCAGTGGCGCATGAACTGGCAAGTTTACAGAGAGATATTCTCTCCTTGCAGGCAGGTTTGGATGTCTTAACAATCGATGAACCGTGGAAGGCTAGTGAAATCTTATCTGGAGCCAAGCCGATTCTGATTGTTGAAGGGATGTCTGTGGGCTTTCTGCCAAAGGAACTCTTTGACAAAACTATCTGTTTCTACACGGATGAGGAGACCGAATTAAAGAGGCGCTTAGCTCGAGATACGACTATGAGAAATCGGGATGCATCTTTTGTATTGGCTAGCCATCAGATGAGACGGGAGCAGTATCTGCGATACTATAGAGAAACCGAGTCTAAAGCGGACATTTTAGTAGATCAATCAGAAGATACATTCAAGGTCAAAATGACTCGTATTATATAGAAGAAAAGACGGTTTTTTTATAGATATAAATCCTCAATCTTGGAAAAATGAAAAGGGAAAACAGTTTCATCCTAAAAAAACGAAAAAAGCTCACAAATCCCTTGCAATCGCAGGGGCTTTGTGTTATTCTACCGTGGTGCTGTAAATCACATCTTTAGCTGTGATGCAAGAGGTTGTGACCACGATTGGATACACTGCCACACAACGCGCGTCGATTTCCTATTTTTGCTTTGAGTTTGAATCCCTTTATGTCTTAGACTTGAGCACAAAAAATGTTCGTTAAAAACTTTCCAGACTATATCAATAAGAATTGGAAGGATGGTCTTGGTTGAAGCCTGCATTGTTTTTCAGCTCTGGTTGAGACCGGTAAATTGAACGTTTTGTTTGTTATAGGCACCGTTTTATCTGGGAAAAGGGAGTTGATAGTGAATGGTGTGATATATCCTATACGCAAAGAATGCTATTTCATTTTGTTGCGTGAATTAGCCTCTTGGTAGCTAGAAAGTTTAGAGCTGAGGTTGATTGCTAGTCAGTCACCTTAGAAGTGAAAGTAAAAGGAGCGAAGGAATGTTTTTAAAAATAATCAGCAGTATCTCTACAAATAATTTCCAAGATCCAAACATGATGGAAAAAATTAGCCATCTATGGCAGGAGCACCAGAAAGAAGTAGAGGAGGTATTTGCCCAAGGGCTTCCGATTTATGCAGTCTATCATGATTATGTCAGCGACTACAAGGGGGATTACAGCTTGTCGCTCTGTAGTCTATCCGATAAAGAAGACTGGGATTTTGACACTTCAGGACAAACCTACCAAGTATTTGAGGTGGATACAAGTGATTCAAAAGGTTTTCTCCATACCTGGCAACAAATTTGGCAGGCAGAAGAAGCAAGAGAACTGCAACGTCAGTATAGTATTGATTTTGAAAAATATGATCCAGATCAGACAGTATCTATCTTTATCGCCACCCCCAAAAATGGGTAAATTGTCAAACTAAGTTTTATTTACGAAAGAGGATCAGAACATACTCTAGTAACTTAGGTTAGTAAAAAAACGAAAAAAAGCTAACAAATCCCTTGCAATCGCAGGGGCTTTGTGTTATTCTATTATGGTGCTGTAAATTACAGCCTTAGCTTTGATGCAAGAGGTTGCGACACGCTCGGTTGCATTGCCACGCAACGCGCGTCGGTTTTCTTGTGGAGCTAGCCTATTATCTTAAATAGACGAAAAGGAGAAAAAGATGGCAAACAAAAAAATCCGTATCCGTTTGAAAGCTTACGAACACCGTACCCTTGACACAGCGGCTGCAAAAATCGTAGAATCAGCTACTCGTACAGGTGCACAAGTTGCGGGGCCAATCCCACTTCCAACTGAGCGTAGCCTCTACACAATTATTCGTGCGACTCACAAATACAAAGACTCTCGCGAACAATTTGAAATGCGTACACACAAACGTTTGATCGATATCGTTAACCCAACTCAAAAAACAGTTGATGCTTTGATGAAATTGGATCTTCCAAGTGGTGTAAACGTAGAAATCAAGCTTTAATCCAAAGTTTGAAACCTTGAGCATGAAAAACGCTCGTTAAAAACTTTTTGAATAAAAAATATAGAAAAGGAACTATTTTCTCATGACAAAAGGAATCTTAGGGAAAAAAGTGGGAATGACTCAAATCTTCACTGAAGCTGGCGAATTGATCCCTGTAACAGTTATTGAAGCAACTCCAAACGTTGTTCTTCAAGTTAAAACTGTTGAAACAGATGGATACAACGCTATCCAAGTTGGTTTCGATGACAAACGCGAAGTATTGAGCAACAAACCTGCTAAAGGACATGTAGCGAAAGCTAACACGGCTCCTAAGCGCTTCATTCGTGAATTCAAAAACGTTGAAGGCTTGGAAGTTGGTGCTGAAATCACAGTTGAAACATTCGCAGCTGGAGACGTTGTTGACGTAACTGGTACTTCTAAAGGTAAAGGTTTCCAAGGTGTTATCAAACGCCACGGACAATCACGTGGACCAATGGCTCACGGTTCTCGTTACCACCGTCGTCCAGGTTCTATGGGACCTGTTGCACCTAACCGCGTATTCAAAGGTAAAAACCTTGCAGGACGTATGGGTGGTGACCGCGTAACAATTCAAAACCTTGAAGTTGTACAAGTTGTTCCAGAAAAGAACGTTATCCTTATCAAAGGTAACGTACCAGGTGCTAAGAAATCTCTTATCACTATCAAATCAGCAGTTAAAGCTGGTAAATAATAAAGAAAGGGGAAATCAGTCACAATGGCAAACGTAACATTATTTGACCAAACTGGTAAAGAAGCTGGCCAAGTTGTTCTTAACGATGCAGTATTTGGTATCGAACCAAATGAATCAGTTGTGTTTGATGTCGTCATCAGCCAACGCGCAAGCCTTCGTCAAGGAACACACGCTGTTAAAAACCGCTCTGCAGTATCAGGTGGTGGACGCAAACCATGGCGTCAAAAAGGAACTGGACGTGCTCGTCAAGGTTCTATCCGCTCACCACAATGGCGTGGTGGTGGTGTTGTCTTCGGACCAACTCCACGTTCATACGGCTACAAACTTCCGCAAAAAGTTCGTCGCCTAGCTCTTAAATCAATTTACTCTGAAAAAGTTGCTGAAAACAAATTCGTAGCTGTAGACGCTCTTTCATTTACAGCTCCAAAAACTGCTGAATTTGCTAAAGTTCTTGCAGCATTGAACATCGATTCTAAAGTTCTTGTTATCCTTGAAGAAGGAAATGAATTCGCAGCTCTTTCAGCTCGCAACCTTCCAAACGTGAAAGTTGCAACTGCTACAACTGCAAGTGTTCTTGACATCGCAAATAGCGACAAACTTCTTGTCACACAAGCAGCTATCTCTAAAATCGAGGAGGTTCTTGCATAATGAATTTGTATGATGTTATCAAAAAACCTGTCATCACTGAAAGCTCAATGGCTCAACTTGAAGCAGGTAAATATGTATTTGAAGTTGACACTCGTGCACACAAACTTTTGATCAAGCAAGCTGTTGAAGCTGCTTTCGAAGGTGTTAAAGTTGCCAACGTTAACACAATCAACGTAAAACCAAAAGCGAAACGTGTTGGACGTTACACTGGTTTTACTAATAAAACTAAAAAAGCTATCATCACACTTACAGCTGATTCAAAAGCAATCGAGTTGTTTGCTGCTGAAGCTGAATAATCTAAGGAGGAAATATCGTGGGAATTCGTGTTTATAAACCAACAACAAACGGTCGCCGTAATATGACTTCTTTGGATTTCGCTGAAATCACAACAAGCACTCCTGAAAAATCATTGCTTGTTGCTTTGAAGAGCAAGGCTGGTCGTAACAACAACGGTCGTATCACTGTTCGTCACCAAGGTGGTGGACACAAACGTTTCTACCGTTTGGTTGACTTCAAACGTAACAAAGACAACGTTGAAGCTGTTGTTAAAACAATCGAGTACGATCCAAACCGTTCTGCAAACATCGCCCTTGTACACTACACTGACGGTGTGAAAGCATACATCATCGCTCCAAAAGGTCTTGAAGTTGGTCAACGTATCGTTTCAGGTCCAGAAGCAGATATCAAAGTCGGAAACGCACTTCCACTTGCTAACATCCCAGTTGGTACTTTGATCCACAACATCGAGTTGAAACCAGGTCGTGGTGGAGAATTGGTACGTGCAGCTGGAGCTTCTGCTCAAGTATTGGGTCAAGAAGGTAAATATGTTCTTGTTCGTCTTCAATCTGGCGAAGTACGTATGATTCTTGGAACTTGTCGTGCAACAGTTGGTGTTGTCGGAAACGAACAACATGGACTTGTGAACCTTGGTAAAGCAGGACGTAGCCGTTGGAAAAGTATCCGCCCAACAGTTCGTGGTTCTGTAATGAACCCTAACGATCACCCACACGGTGGTGGTGAAGGTAAAGCACCAGTTGGTCGTAAAGCGCCATCTACTCCATGGGGCAAACCTGCTCTTGGTCTTAAAACTCGTAACAAGAAAGCGAAATCTGACAAACTTATCGTTCGTCGTCGCAACGAGAAATAATAGTAAACTAGTCGCCTAAGCAACTAGGAAATCCGCCAGCTCGGTAGCGCTCCATGTGAGCGCAAGCCGCTGTGGTACAACATTTAAAGGAGAAAATATAAAAATGGGACGCAGTCTTAAAAAAGGACCTTTCGTCGATGAGCATTTGATGAAAAAAGTTGAAGCTCAAGCTAACGACGAAAAGAAAAAAGTTATCAAAACTTGGTCACGTCGTTCGACGATCTTCCCAAGTTTCATTGGTTACACTATTGCAGTTTATGACGGACGTAAACACGTACCTGTTTACATCCAAGAGGACATGGTAGGTCACAAACTTGGTGAATTTGCACCAACTCGTACTTACAAAGGTCACGCTGCAGACGACAAGAAAACACGTAGAAAATAAGGAGAACATAAATGGCAGAAATTACTTCAGCTAAAGCAATGGCTCGTACAGTACGTGTTTCACCTCGTAAATCACGTCTTGTTCTTGACAACATCCGTGGTAAAAGCGTAGCCGATGCTATTGCAATCTTGACATTCACACCAAACAAAGCTGCTGAAATCATCTTGAAAGTCTTGAATTCAGCTGTAGCTAACGCTGAAAACAACTTTGGTTTGGACAAAGCTAACTTGGTAGTATCTGAAGCATTCGCAAACGAAGGACCAACTATGAAACGTTTCCGTCCACGTGCGAAAGGTTCAGCTTCACCAATCAACAAACGTACAGCTCACATCACTGTGGCTGTTGCAGAAAAATAAGGAGGTAACATCGTGGGTCAAAAAGTACATCCAATTGGTATGCGTGTCGGCATCATCCGTGATTGGGATGCCAAATGGTATGCTGAAAAAGAATACGCGGATTACCTTCATGAAGATCTTGCAATCCGTAAATTCGTTCAAAAAGAACTTGCTGACGCAGCAGTTTCAACTATCGAAATTGAACGCGCAGTAAACAAAGTTAACGTTTCACTTCACACTGCTAAACCAGGTATGGTTATCGGTAAAGGTGGTGCTAACGTTGATGCACTCCGTGCAAAACTTAACAAATTGACTGGAAAACAAGTACACATCAACATCATCGAAATCAAACAACCTGATTTGGATGCTCACCTTGTAGGTGAAGGAATTGCTCGTCAATTGGAGCAACGTGTTGCTTTCCGTCGTGCACAAAAACAAGCAATCCAACGTGCAATGCGTGCTGGAGCTAAAGGAATCAAAACTCAAGTATCAGGTCGTTTGAACGGTGCAGATATCGCCCGTGCTGAAGGATACTCTGAAGGAACTGTTCCACTTCACACACTTCGTGCAGATATCGATTACGCTTGGGAAGAAGCAGATACTACATACGGTAAACTTGGTGTTAAAGTATGGATCTACCGTGGTGAAGTTCTTCCAGCTCGTAAAAACACTAAAGGAGGTAAATAACCAATGTTAGTACCTAAACGTGTTAAACACCGTCGTGAATTCCGTGGAAAAATGCGCGGTGAAGCAAAAGGTGGAAAAGAAGTAGCATTCGGTGAATACGGTCTTCAAGCCACAACTAGCCACTGGATCACTAACCGCCAAATCGAAGCTGCTCGTATCGCCATGACTCGTTACATGAAACGTGGTGGTAAAGTTTGGATTAAAATCTTCCCACACAAATCATACACTGCTAAAGCTATCGGTGTGCGTATGGGATCTGGTAAAGGGGCACCTGAAGGTTGGGTAGCACCAGTTAAACGTGGTAAAGTGATGTTCGAAATCGCTGGTGTATCTGAAGAAATCGCTCGCGAAGCGCTTCGTCTTGCAAGCCACAAATTGCCAGTTAAATGTAAATTCGTAAAACGTGAAGCAGAATAAGGAGAAGGCATGAAACTTAATGAAGTAAAAGAATTTGTTAAAGAACTTCGTGGTCTTTCTCAAGAAGAACTCGCGAAGCGCGAAAACGAATTGAAAAAAGAATTGTTTGAACTTCGTTTCCAAGCTGCTACTGGTCAATTGGAACAAACAGCTCGCTTGAAAGAAGTTAAAAAACAAATCGCTCGTATCAAAACAGTTCAATCTGAAGCGAAATAATAGACTAGGGAAGGAGAAATTTCAATGGAACGCAATAATCGTAAAGTTCTTGTTGGACGTGTTGTATCTGACAAAATGGACAAGACAATCACAGTTGTAGTTGAAACAAAACGTAACCACCCAGTCTATGGTAAACGTATTAACTACTCTAAGAAATACAAAGCACATGATGAAAACAATGTTGCCAAAGAAGGCGATATCGTACGTATCATGGAAACTCGTCCGCTTTCAGCTACAAAACGTTTCCGTCTTGTAGAAGTTGTTGAAGAAGCGGTCATCATCTAATCAAACCTGAAAGGAGAAAACTGAAATGATTCAAACAGAAACTCGTTTGAAAGTCGCAGACAACAGCGGTGCGCGCGAAATCTTGACTATCAAAGTTCTTGGTGGTTCAGGACGTAAATTTGCAAACATCGGTGATGTTATCGTGGCATCTGTAAAACAAGCTACTCCTGGTGGTGCGGTTAAAAAAGGTGACGTTGTAAAAGCTGTTATCGTTCGTACTAAATCAGGTGCTCGTCGTGCTGATGGTTCATACATCAAATTTGACGAAAACGCAGCAGTTATCATCCGTGAAGACAAAACTCCTCGCGGAACACGTATCTTTGGCCCAGTTGCACGTGAATTGCGTGAAGGTGGCTTCATGAAGATCGTGTCACTTGCTCCAGAAGTACTTTAATTGGTTGCTCAAAGAAAATTAAAACAAGTCTAGGAAGTGAAACGAAAGCATAACTTAAGTTAGGTGAGTTGAAACTGACGAAGGATTGCTTTGATTTTCGCAGAGCAAAAACAAACAAACTAGTCCCCTAGCTTCAGGCTAGGGTGCCCTTATGGGCGTAAGAAAAATCAAGGAGAAACCTAATGTTTGTAAAAAAAGGCGACAAAGTTCGCGTAATTGCTGGTAAAGATAAGGGAACAGAAGCTGTTGTCCTTACTGCCCTTCCAAAAGTAAACAAAGTTATCGTTGAAGGTGTTAACATCGTTAAGAAACACCAACGTCCAACTAACGAGCTTCCTCAAGGTGGTATCATCGAGAAAGAAGCAGCTATCCACGTATCAAACGTTCAAGTTTTGGACAAAAATGGTGTAGCTGGTCGTGTTGGTTACAAATTTGTAGACGGTAAAAAAGTTCGCTACAACAAAAAATCAGGCGAAGTGCTTGATTAATCACGAAGGAAAGGAGAAGTATAATGGCAAATCGTTTAAAAGAAAAATATCTTAATGAAGTAGTTCCTGCTTTGACAGAACAATTCAACTACTCATCAGTGATGGCTGTGCCTAAAGTAGATAAGATCGTTTTGAACATGGGTGTTGGTGAAGCTGTATCAAACGCTAAAAGTCTTGAAAAAGCTGCTGAAGAATTGGCACTTATCTCAGGTCAAAAACCACTTATCACTAAAGCTAAAAAATCAATCGCCGGCTTCCGTCTTCGTGAAGGTGTAGCGATCGGTGCAAAAGTTACCCTTCGTGGTGAACGTATGTACGAATTCTTGGACAAATTGGTTTCAGTTTCACTTCCACGTGTGCGTGACTTCCACGGTGTTCCAACAAAATCATTTGATGGACGCGGAAACTACACTCTTGGCGTGAAAGAACAATTGATCTTCCCAGAAATCAACTTCGATGACGTTGACAAAACTCGTGGTCTTGACATCGTTATCGTAACAACTGCTAACACTGACGAAGAGTCACGTGCATTGCTTACAGGCCTTGGAATGCCTTTTGCAAAATAATATAGGAGGTAAATCTAATGGCTAAAAAATCAATGATTGCTAAGAACAAACGTCCAGCGAAGTTCTCTACTCAAGCTTATACTCGTTGTGAAAAATGTGGTCGTCCACATTCAGTTTACCGCAAATTTAAACTTTGCCGTGTTTGCTTCCGTGAATTAGCTTACAAAGGACAAATTCCTGGTGTAACAAAAGCATCTTGGTAATTTAAGATATCAAGGGCGTCAAAACTCCAAGTGAAAATAGGAAACTTGACGAAGAAACTGAAGTTTCTAGGAAAGTTTATCTTTTTCACACAGAGTTTAGCCCGGGTTCAGTTGGACTTGCCAATTTGAACACGAGCTACAGCTTTGGCAAAAAAGACCAATTTTCTTTGGAGCATCGCTCCTGCATCAAATTGCCTATTTTTGCTCTTGCTTTTACGCTCTTTGTATCATGTATTAACTAGCAAGTGCAACTTGCAAACTACTAGTAAGAGGAGAAAAACAAAATGGTTATGACTGACCCAATCGCAGACTTCCTAACTCGTATTCGTAACGCTAACCAAGCTAAACACGAAGTACTTGAAGTACCTGCATCAAATATCAAAAAAGGGATTGCTGAAATCCTTAAACGCGAAGGTTTTGTTAAGAACGTAGAAATCATCGAAGATGACAAACAAGGCATCATCCGTGTATTCCTTAAATACGGACCAAACGGTGAAAAAGTTATCACTAACTTGAAACGTGTTTCTAAACCAGGGCTTCGTGTCTACAAAAAACGTGAAGATCTTCCAAAAGTTCTTAACGGACTTGGAATTGCTATCCTTTCAACTTCTGAAGGTTTGCTTACTGATAAAGAAGCTCGCCAAAAGAACGTTGGTGGAGAAGTTATCGCTTACGTTTGGTAATATTTAGCTCCCAATTTCTTTGTGACTCTTCGTTATCGTCTCTTGCCTAACCCAAAGTTATGCCTGCGAGACGATGCCTAGATTCACTTTGAAATTGAAACCTAAATGTTCCTTTAAATCGAGAAATCGATTTAACCCCGTGAAAACTGGCCGTTATGGCCTGACAATTTAACAGGAGAAAATAAACATGTCACGTATTGGTAATAAAGTTATCGTGTTGCCTGCTGGTGTTGAAATCACTAACAATGACAACGTTGTAACTGTAAAAGGACCTAAAGGAGAACTTACTCGTGAGTTCTCAAAAGATATTGAAATTCGTGTGGAAGGTACTGAAGTAACTCTTCACCGTCCAAACGATTCAAAAGAAATGAAAACAATCCATGGAACTACTCGTGCCCTTTTGAACAACATGGTAATTGGTGTATCAGAAGGATTCAAGAAAGAACTTGAAATGCGCGGGGTTGGTTACCGTGCACAACTTCAAGGTAAAAAACTTGTTTTGGCTGTTGGTAAATCTCATCCAGACGAAGTTGAAGCTCCAGAAGGAATTACTTTTGAACTTCCAAACCCAACAACAATCGTTGTTAGCGGAATTTCAAAAGAAGTAGTTGGTCAAACAGCTGCTTACGTACGTAGCCTTCGTTCACCAGAACCATATAAAGGTAAAGGTATCCGTTACGTTGGTGAATTCGTTCGCCGTAAAGAAGGTAAAACAGGTAAATAATGTTGAGTGGTTGATTTATAACCACCAACCTATTTTCCAACTTAGTGCATAGCACACGATTTAAAACTAAAGAGGTGAAAACTGTGATTTCTAAACCAGATAAAAACAAACTCCGCCAAAAACGCCACCGTCGCGTTCGCGGAAAACTCTCTGGAACTGCTGATCGCCCACGTTTGAACGTATTCCGTTCTAATACAGGCATCTACGCTCAAGTGATTGATGACGTAGCGGGTGTAACGCTCGCAAGTGCTTCAACTCTTGACAAAGAAGTTTCAAAAGGAACTAAAACTGAACAAGCCGTTACTGTCGGTAAACTCGTTGCAGAACGTGCAAACGCTAAAGGTATTTCAGAAGTGGTGTTCGACCGCGGTGGATATCTATATCACGGACGTGTGAAAGCTTTGGCTGATGCAGCTCGTGAAAACGGATTGAAATTCTAATAGGAGGACACTAGAAAATGGCATTTAAAGACAATGCAGTTGAATTAGAAGAACGCGTAGTTGCTGTCAACCGTGTTACAAAAGTTGTTAAAGGTGGACGTCGTCTTCGTTTCGCAGCTCTTGTTGTTGTTGGTGACCACAACGGTCGCGTAGGATTTGGTACTGGTAAAGCTCAAGAAGTTCCAGAAGCAATCCGCAAAGCAGTAGAAGATGCTAAGAAAAACTTGATTGAAGTTCCTATGGTTGGGACAACAATCCCACACGAAGTTCTTTCAGAATTCGGTGGAGCTAAAGTATTGTTGAAACCTGCTGTAGAAGGTTCTGGAGTTGCCGCTGGTGGTGCAGTTCGTGCCGTTGTGGAATTGGCAGGTGTGGCAGATATTACATCTAAATCACTTGGTTCTAACACTCCAATCAACATTGTTCGCGCAACTGTTGAAGGTTTGAAACAATTGAAACGCGCTGAAGAAGTTGCTGCCCTTCGTGGTATTTCAGTTTCTGATTTGGCATAAGAAAGGGGATAAAATGGCTCAAATTAAAATTACTTTGACTAAGTCTCCAATCGGACGCATTCCATCACAACGTAAAACTGTTGTAGCACTTGGACTTGGCAAATTGAACAGCTCTGTTATCAAAGAAGACAACGCTGCTATCCGTGGTATGATTACTGCAGTATCTCACTTGGTAACAGTTGAAGAAGTAAACTAATGAATTTTTAGGGGATGTGGCAATACTCATCCCCTAAAACTAGGTATAGTCATCTAAGATGACAATGTATAGGCGAGTTGATAAGGGAGACAACCTTTTCTCTCTTATCGGCGCTAGCATTTTACAAAAGAGGAGAAAATAATAATGAAACTTCATGAATTGAAACCTGCAGAAGGTTCTCGTAAAGTACGTAACCGTGTTGGTCGTGGTACTTCATCAGGTAACGGTAAAACATCTGGTCGCGGTCAAAAAGGTCAAAAAGCTCGTAGCGGTGGCGGAGTTCGCCTCGGTTTTGAAGGTGGACAAACTCCATTGTTCCGTCGTCTTCCAAAACGTGGATTCACTAACATCAACGCTAAAGAATACGCAATTGTAAACCTTGACCAATTGAACGTCTTTGAAGACGGTGCAGAAGTAACTCCAGTTGTACTTATCGAAGCAGGAATTGTGAAAGCTGAAAAATCAGGAGTTAAAATTCTTGGTAACGGTGAGTTGACTAAGAAATTGACTGTGAAAGCAGCTAAATTCTCTAAATCAGCTGAGGAAGCTATCACTGCTAAAGGTGGTTCTGTAGAAGTCATCTAAGAGAGGTGACCCATGTTTTTTAAATTACTAAAAGAAGCGCTCAAGGTTAAACAAGTTCGATCAAAAATTCTCTTTACGATTTTTATCATTCTTGTTTTCCGTATTGGGACAAGTATCACTGTTCCAGGTGTGAATGCAAAAAGTTTAGAAGCTCTCAGTGGTTTATCTTTCTTGAACATGCTTAGTCTTGTTTCAGGGAATGCCATGAAGAACTTCTCCGTTTTTGCACTCGGGGTAAGTCCGTATATCACTGCTTCAATCGTTGTTCAATTGCTACAAATGGATATTTTACCGAAGTTTGTAGAATGGGGTAAACAAGGGGAAGTAGGACGGAGAAAACTAAACCAAGCTACTCGTTATATTGCACTTGTGCTTGCATTTGTTCAATCTATCGGGATTACAGCAGGATTTAACACTCTATCTGGAGCAAAATTATTAACGACAGCGTTAACACCACAAGTCTTTGTTACTATCGGTATTATCCTCACAGCAGGTAGTATGATTGTAACTTGGCTCGGGGAACAAATTACAGATAAGGGATACGGTAACGGTGTTTCTATGATCATCTTTGCAGGTATTGTTGCTTCAATTCCTGAGATGATTAAAGGCATCTATGTTGACTACTTCGTCAATATTCCAAGTAGCCGTTTGACTTCATCTATTATCTTTGTCGTTATTTTGATTATCGCTGTCTTGTTGATTGTTTACTTTACAACCTTTGTTCAACAGGCAGAATATAAAATTCCAATCCAATATACAAAAGTTGCTCAAGGAGCCCCAT
This sequence comes from Streptococcus oralis subsp. oralis, assembly GCF_002096495.1. Taxonomy (GTDB): domain Bacteria; phylum Bacillota; class Bacilli; order Lactobacillales; family Streptococcaceae; genus Streptococcus; species Streptococcus oralis_CU. The sequence continues at coordinate 206,404 of NZ_NCUO01000011.1, forward strand.
CAAGCTCATACCTTCCATTGAAGGTAAACCCAGCGGGGGTTATCCCAGTTATCTTTGCAAGTTCCATTACAGCAGCACCTGCAGCCATTCTTCAGTTTTTGAGTGCTACAGGTCATGATTGGGCTTGGGTACGTACAGCACAGGAAATGTTATCTACAACATCTCCGACAGGTGTTGCTATGTATGCCTTGTTGATCATTCTCTTTACATTCTTCTATACATTTGTACAGATCAATCCAGAGAAAGCAGCAGAAAACTTGCAAAAGAGTGGAGCCTACATTCATGGTGTCCGTCCTGGTAAGGGAACTGAAGAGTTCATGTCGAAACTTCTTCGTCGCCTTGCGACTGTCGGATCAATCTTCCTTGGTGTGATTTCAATCTTGCCGATTGTGGCAAAAGATGTCTTTGGTCTTTCAGAAGCTGTTGCTTTTGGGGGAACTAGTCTTTTGATCATTATCTCAACCGGTATCGAAGGAATCAAACAACTTGAAGGTTACCTATTGAAACGTAAGTATGTTGGTTTCATGGATAAAACAGAATAAAAGCAAAATTATTTTTGCTTAGAGAGTGGAGTATGAAGGTCTATCTATCAGAGAGATTTTCGTCTCCCCTCTTCTATTTTGTTTTTAAATAGGGGTTGAAACGAATTTCTGCTTCTATTTAAATACAAAATAAGGAGATCCTATCATGAATCTTTTGATTATGGGCTTACCTGGAGCAGGTAAGGGAACGCAAGCAGCTAAAATTGTGGAGCAATTCCACGTGGCACACATTTCAACTGGAGATATGTTCCGTGCTGCTATGGCTAATCAAACTGAAATGGGTGTACTTGCCAAGTCATATATTGACAAAGGTGAGTTGGTTCCGGATGAAGTTACAAATGGAATTGTTAAAGAACGCCTTTCTCAGGACGACATCAAAGAAACAGGTTTCTTGTTGGATGGTTACCCACGTACGATTGAACAAGCTCATGCCTTGGACAAAACATTGGCGGAACTTGGTATCGAACTAGAAGGCGTGATCAATATCGAAGTGAACCCAGATTGTCTCTTGGAACGTTTGAGTGGTCGTATCATCCACCGCGAAACAGGTGAAACCTTCCACAAAGTTTTCAACCCACCAGTTGACTATAAAGAGGAAGATTATTACCAACGTGAAGATGATAAACCTGAGACAGTGAAGCGTCGTTTGGATGTGAATATCGCCCAAGGTGAACCAATCATTGCTCACTACCGTGCCAAAGGATTGGTCCACGATATCGAAGGAAATCAAGATATCAATGATGTGTTCAAAGACATCGAAAAAGTATTGACAAATTTGAAATAAAGCGTTTTTCACACTTGCAAAAAATCGCTACAAATGTTATACTGAGATAGTCTGACTTATAATTGTTGTCTCTGTTTTCAGAGGCATCGAATCGAAATTTATGGAGGTGCTTTTGCGTGGCAAAAGACGATGTGATTGAAGTTGAAGGCAAAGTAGTCGATACAATGCCTAACGCAATGTTTACGGTTGAACTTGAAAATGGACATCAGATTTTAGCAACAGTTTCTGGTAAAATTCGTAAAAACTATATTCGTATTTTAGCGGGAGATCGTGTTACTGTCGAGATGAGTCCATATGACTTGACACGTGGACGTATCACTTACCGCTTTAAATAATCGAAAAACTTGGAGGGATAAGAAATGAAAGTAAGACCATCGGTCAAACCAATTTGCGAATACTGTAAAGTAATTCGTCGTAATGGTCGTGTTATGGTAATTTGCCCAGCAAATCCAAAACACAAACAACGTCAAGGATAAGATAGAAAGGAGAAAAAATGGCTCGTATTGCTGGAGTTGACATTCCAAATGACAAACGCGTAGTAATCTCATTGACTTACGTTTATGGTATCGGACTTGCAACATCTAAGAAAATTTTGGCTGCTGCTGGAATCTCAGAAGATGTTCGTGTACGTGACCTTACATCAGATCAAGAGGATGCTATCCGTCGTGAAGTGGATGCAATCAAAGTTGAAGGTGACCTTCGTCGTGAAGTAAACTTGAACATCAAACGTTTGATGGAAATCGGTTCTTACCGTGGTATTCGTCACCGTCGTGGACTTCCTGTCCGTGGACAAAACACTAAAAACAACGCTCGCACTCGTAAAGGTAAAGCTGTTGCGATTGCTGGTAAGAAAAAATAATATAGGAGGTAAAAGTCTTGGCTAAACCAACACGTAAACGTCGTGTGAAAAAGAATATCGAATCTGGTATTGCTCATATTCACGCTACATTTAATAACACTATTGTTATGATTACTGATGTGCATGGTAATGCAATTGCTTGGTCATCAGCTGGTGCTCTTGGTTTCAAAGGTTCTCGTAAATCTACACCATTCGCTGCTCAAATGGCTTCTGAAGCTGCTGCTAAATCTGCACAAGAACACGGTCTTAAATCAGTTGAAGTTACTGTAAAAGGTCCAGGTTCTGGTCGTGAGTCAGCTATTCGTGCGCTTGCTGCCGCTGGTCTTGAAGTAACAGCAATTCGTGATGTGACTCCAGTGCCACACAATGGTGCTCGTCCTCCAAAACGTCGCCGTGTATAATCATCGCATTACACTGCTTTTCGTTTAAGAGGGAGTAACTAAATGATTGAGTTTGAAAAACCAAATATAACAAAAATTGATGAAAATAAAGATTATGGCAAGTTTGTAATCGAACCACTTGAACGTGGCTACGGTACAACTCTTGGTAACTCTCTTCGTCGTGTACTACTAGCTTCTCTACCAGGAGCAGCAGTGACATCTATCAACATTGAAGGTGTCTTGCATGAGTTCGACACAGTTCCAGGTGTTCGTGAAGACGTGATGCAAATCATTCTGAACATTAAAGGGATTGCAGTGAAATCATACGTTGAAGACGAAAAAATCATTGAACTTGACGTTGAAGGTCCTGCTGAAATTACAGCTGGAGACATTTTGACTGACAGTGATGTTGAGATTGTAAATCCAGATCATTATCTCTTTACAATCGGTGAAGGTTCTTCTCTAAAAGCGACAATGACTGTTAACAGTGGTCGTGGATATGTACCTGCTGATGAAAACAAAAAAGATAATGCACCAGTTGGAACACTTGCTGTAGATTCTATTTATACACCAGTTACAAAAGTCAACTATCAAGTTGAACCTGCTCGTGTAGGTAGCAATGATGGATTTGACAAATTAACCCTTGAAATCTTGACTAATGGAACAATTATTCCAGAAGATGCTTTAGGGCTTTCAGCACGTATCTTGACAGAACATCTTGATTTGTTTACAAATCTTACTGAGATTGCTAAGTCAACTGAAGTGATGAAAGAAGCTGATACTGAATCTGACGATCGTATTTTGGATCGTACGATTGAGGAACTGGACTTGTCTGTGCGTTCATACAACTGTTTGAAACGTGCCGGTATCAACACTGTGCATGATTTGACAGAAAAATCTGAAGCAGAGATGATGAAAGTACGAAATCTTGGACGCAAGAGTTTGGAAGAAGTGAAACTCAAACTCATTGACTTGGGTCTTGGATTAAAAGATAAATAAAGGAGGAATACATGGCTTACCGTAAACTAGGACGCACTAGCTCACAACGTAAAGCAATGCTTCGCGATTTGACAACTGACCTTTTGATCAACGAATCAATCGTGACAACTGAAGCTCGTGCTAAAGAAATCCGTAAAACTGTTGAAAAAATGATTACTCTAGGTAAACGTGGTGATTTGCATGCACGTCGTCAAGCAGCTGCTTTCGTACGTAATGAAATCGCATCTGAAAACTATGATGAAGCAACTGATAAGTACACTTCTACTACAGCACTTCAAAAATTGTTCTCAGAAATCGCACCTCGTTATGCTGAACGTAACGGTGGATACACTCGTATCCTTAAAACTGAACCACGTCGTGGTGATGCTGCGCCAATGGCGATCATCGAATTAGTATAAAATCATCAATTTTGTTGAGTGTTATGATGATGGAGTCTTGTGCTCTTAGTCTAGCTCTGGTCTACCGCTGGGACTTCGGTCCTAGCGGGAACACTCATCATCATTTGATAGGGTAGACGCTTGTTTACGAAATTGTTTTTTTCTTAAGAACAATTTCGTAAGCAGGCGTTTTTTAGTATTTTCTATGGAAATATGCTATACTAGGAAAAAAGAAAATCAAAAACGTTCAGGTTTTCTAAAAATCGTAGAAATGGGGTATAAGGATGAAGGCTATTATTACAGTGGTTGGTAAGGACAAGGCTGGGATCGTTGCAGGCGTGTCTACTAAGATTGCAGAGTTGGGTTTGAATATTGACGATATTTCTCAGACGGTGTTGGATGAATATTTTACTATGATGGCGGTCGTTTCTAGTGACGAAAAACAGGATTTCACTTATCTACGAAATGAGTTTGAAACTTTCGGTCAGACCTTGAATGTCAAAATCAATATTCAAAGTGCGGCGATTTTTGACGCTATGTATAATATCTAGGAGGTGGCTATGGATATTAGACAAGTTACAGAAACCATTGCCATGATCGAGGAGCAGAACTTCGATATCAGAACCATCACCATGGGGATTTCCCTTTTGGACTGTATTGATCCAGATATCAATCATGCTGCTGAAAAGATTTACCAAAAAATTACCACTAAAGCTGCAAATCTAGTGGCTGTAGGAGATGAAATTGCTGCAGAACTTGGGATTCCTATTGTTAATAAACGGGTATCGGTGACTCCGATTTCTTTAATTGGTGCTGCGACTGATGCGACAGACTATGTTGTTTTGGCAAAGGCTCTTGATAAGGCTGCCAAGGAGATTGGTGTTGACTTTATTGGTGGATTCTCTGCCTTGGTACAAAAAGGCTACCAAAAAGGAGATGAGATTCTCGTCAATTCTATCCCACGCGCTCTAGCTGAGACCGACAAGGTTTGTTCGTCTGTTAACATTGGCTCAACTAAGTCAGGCATCAACATGACTGCAGTTGCAGATATGGGACGTATCATCAAGGAAACAGCGAACTTATCAGATATGGGTGCGGCCAAGTTGGTCGTATTTGCTAATGCTGTTGAGGACAATCCTTTTATGGCAGGGGCCTTTCATGGTGTTGGCGAAGCAGATGTTATCATCAATGTCGGGGTTTCGGGTCCTGGTGTGGTCAAGCGTGCCTTGGAAAAGGTTCGTGGACAGAGCTTTGATGTAGTAGCGGAAACAGTCAAGAAAACGGCCTTCAAGATTACTCGTATCGGTCAGCTGGTTGGACAAATGGCGAGTGAACGCCTTGGTGTTGACTTTGGAATTGTCGATCTAAGCTTGGCGCCAACTCCTGCAGTTGGTGATTCTGTGGCACGTGTCCTTGAGGAAATGGGCCTAGAAACAGTTGGTACGCATGGGACGACGGCTGCCCTCGCTCTTTTGAATGACCAAGTTAAGAAGGGCGGAGTGATGGCTTGTAACCAAGTCGGTGGCTTGTCAGGTGCTTTTATCCCCGTTTCTGAAGATGAGGGGATGATTGCTGCGGTGCAAGATGGTTCTCTGAATTTAGAGAAACTAGAAGCCATGACGGCTATCTGTTCAGTTGGACTGGATATGATTGCCATTCCAGAAGATACGCCTGCTGAAACCATTGCGGCTATGATTGCAGATGAGGCGGCAATCGGTGTTATTAACATGAAAACAACGGCTGTCCGTATTATTCCAAAGGGCAAGGAAGGCGATATGATTGAGTTTGGTGGCTTGCTAGGGACAGCTCCAGTAATGAAGGTCAACGGGGCTTCGTCTGTTGATTTCATCTCTCGCGGTGGGCAAATCCCAGCTCCAATCCATAGTTTTAAAAATTAATAAAAAAGCGAGAGGATTTAAGTTGAGTTTAAGGATGACTGTGTATACTATAATCATTAAATAAAGACCTCCTAACTTTATTTAATAGAAATCCTAAACTTTTTCATAATAATCTCCTAGGGAAGCTACCATGAGGGTAGCTTTTCTTTTGGGTAATTTACAAATGTTGGCTTTGCTTTTGAAAGCCAAATATTTCTTTGATCCATGATATAATAGAAGAAAATGGAGGATAGAAAATGTCTAAAGTAAGATTGTACTTGGTCCGTCATGGGAAAACGATGTTTAACACAATTGGACGTGCTCAAGGATGGAGTGATACACCTCTGACTGCAGAAGGTGAGTTGGGAATCCATGAACTGGGAATTGGCTTGAGAGAGTCTGGTTTACAATTTGATCGCGCTTATTCCAGTGATTCAGGGCGCACCATTCAAACTATGGGAATTATCCTAGAAGAACTTGGCCTGCAGGGGAAAATCCCTTACCGCATGGACAAGCGCATCAGAGAGTGGTGCTTTGGTAGTTTTGATGGGGCCTATGATGGGGACCTCTTTATGGGCTTGATTCCGAGAATTTTCAATGTGGACCATGTTCACCAATTGTCTTATGCTGAACTGGCTGAGGGTTTGGTAGAGGTTGATACAGCTGGCTGGGCTGAAGGTTGGGAAAAACTCAGTGGTCGAATCAAGGAAGGCTTTGAAGCGATTGCCAAAGAAATGGAAGAACAAGGTGGGGGCAATGCTCTCGTCGTAAGCCATGGAATGACCATTGGGACCATTGTTTATCTGATCAATGGTATGCATCCGCATGGCCTCGATAATGGTAGCGTGACGATTCTTGAATATGAGGACGGTCAGTTTAGCGTTGAGGTTGTTGGTGACCGTAGTTATCGAGAACTGGGACGTGAGAAGATGGAAGAGACAAATAATCAATAGAAGTTAGCTCCGATTAGGAGCTAACTTTTTTTCCTGTTAAATAAGTTGGATTTGCGACCCAGTATTTCTTGTTATCCAAGTCTAAAAGAACATTTCTCGTCTTTCAAATTCCCTCAAAAATGGTATAATAGTAACATCACAAAATTGGAGAGAGACCATGAGTTTTTACAATCATAAAGAAATTGAGCCTAAGTGGCAGGGCTACTGGGCAGAACATCATACATTTAAGACAGGAACAGATGCATCAAAACCGAAGTTTTATGCTCTCGACATGTTCCCATATCCTTCAGGAGCTGGATTGCACGTAGGACACCCAGAAGGCTACACAGCGACTGATATCCTTAGCCGTTACAAACGTGCGCAAGGCTACAATGTCCTTCACCCAATGGGTTGGGATGCCTTTGGTTTGCCTGCAGAGCAATACGCTATGGATACGGGGAATGACCCGGCAGAATTTACAGCGGAAAACATTGCCAACTTCAAACGTCAAATCAATGCGCTTGGATTCTCTTACGACTGGGATCGTGAAGTCAACACAACAGATCCAAACTACTACAAATGGACTCAGTGGATCTTCACCAAGCTTTACGAAAAAGGTTTAGCTTATGAAGCGGAAGTGCCAGTAAACTGGGTTGAGGAATTGGGGACGGCCATTGCCAACGAAGAAGTCCTTCCTGACGGAACTTCTGAGCGTGGAGGCTATCCAGTTGTCCGCAAACCGATGCGCCAATGGATGCTTAAAATCACTGCCTATGCGGAGCGTTTGCTTAATGACTTGGATGATCTTGACTGGCCAGAGTCTATCAAGGACATGCAACGCAACTGGATTGGTAAATCAACTGGTGCTAATGTAACTTTCAAAGTGAAAGGGACTGACAAGGAATTTACCGTCTTTACGACACGTCCAGATACCCTTTTCGGTGCGACTTTCACTGTATTGGCGCCTGAGCATGATTTGGTAGATGCTATCGTCAGTCCAGAACAAGCTGAAGCCGTAGCAGACTACAAACACCAAGCTAGCCTCAAGTCTGACTTGGCTCGTACCGACCTTGCCAAGGAAAAAACAGGGGTTTGGACTGGTGCTTATGCTATCAACCCTGTCAATGGTAAGGAAATTCCAATCTGGATCGCCGACTATGTTCTTGCGAGCTATGGAACAGGTGCCGTTATGGCTGTGCCAGCCCACGACCAACGTGACTGGGAATTTGCCAAACAATTTGACCTTCCAATCGTAGAAGTGCTAGAAGGTGGAAATGTAGCAGAAGCTGCCTATACTGAAGATGGTCTTCATGTCAATTCAGACTTCCTAGATGGACTGAACAAAGAAGAAGCGATTGCTAAAATTGTGGCTTGGTTGGAAGAGAAAGGTTGTGGACAAGAGAAGGTTACCTACCGTCTCCGCGACTGGCTCTTTAGCCGTCAACGTTACTGGGGTGAGCCAATCCCAATCATTCATTGGGAAGATGGGACTTCAACAGCTGTTCCTGAAAGTGAATTGCCACTTGTCTTGCCAGTCACCAAGGATATCCGTCCTTCAGGTACTGGGGAAAGCCCATTGGCTAACTTGACCGACTGGTTGGAAGTGACGCGTGAAGATGGTGTCAAAGGTCGTCGTGAAACCAACACCATGCCACAATGGGCTGGTTCAAGCTGGTACTACCTCCGCTATATTGACCCGCACAATACTGAGAAATTGGCTGATGAGGACCTCCTCAAACAATGGTTGCCAGTAGATATCTACGTGGGTGGTGCAGAGCATGCTGTACTTCACTTGCTCTATGCTCGTTTCTGGCACAAATTCCTCTATGACCTCGGTGTTGTTCCGACTAAGGAACCATTCCAAAAACTCTTTAACCAAGGGATGATTTTGGGAACAAGCTACCGTGACCACCGTGGAGCTCTTGTAGCGACTGATAAGGTTGAAAAACGTGACGGTTCTTTCTTCCATGTGGAAACAGGAGAAGAGTTGGAGCAAGCACCAGCCAAGATGTCTAAATCACTCAAGAACGTTGTCAATCCAGACGATGTGGTGGAACAATATGGTGCCGATACCCTTCGTGTCTATGAAATGTTCATGGGACCACTTGATGCTTCTATCGCTTGGTCAGAAGAAGGCCTGGAAGGAAGCCGTAAGTTCCTCGACCGTGTTTACCGTTTGATTACAAGTAAAGAAATTGTTGCGGAAAATAATGGTGCTCTTGACAAGGTTTATAACGAAACCGTTAAATCTGTTACTGAGCAAATCGAATCCATGAAATTCAACACAGCTATTGCCCAACTTATGGTCTTTGTCAACGCTGCTAATAAGGAAGACAAACTCTATGTGGACTACGCCAAAGGCTTTATCCAATTGATTGCCCCATTTGCACCTCATTTGGCAGAAGAACTCTGGCAAACAGTTGCTGCAACAGGTGAGTCCATCTCTTATGTAGCTTGGCCAACTTGGGACGAAAGTAAATTGGTTGAAGATGAAATCGAAATCGTCGTCCAAATCAAAGGAAAAGTTCGTTCCAAATTGATGGTTGCTAAAGACCTATCACGCGAAGAATTGCAAGAAATCGCTCTGGCTGATGAAAAAGTTAAAGCAGAAATTGACGGCAAGGAAATCGTGAAGGTGATTGCGGTACCTAACAAACTCGTTAATATCGTCGTTAAATAACGAGTTTATTATCTCTATCTGCCACCTTCAATAGTCCACTGGACTATTGAAGCCAACTAAATTGGTTAATATTGTTGTGAAATAAGATAGGAATCCTCCAGAGCTGAACTCTGGAGGATTTTTTGAATTTTTTCATGAAAGTATGATATACTATGTGCAATTATAAAGTTTGAAAAGTAAAACAAGGAGAAAACAATGCCAGTAAACGAATATGGTCAGATAATTGGTGAGCCAATGAAAGGTTATACACCAGGTGAATTGCCTTCCATTGATTTCTTAGAAGGGCGCTACACTCGGATAGAGCCTCTTTCGGTGGAAAAGCATGCGGAGGATTTATTAGCTGTTTATGGTCCGGATACTCCTCGGGAGATGTGGACCTATCTCTTTCAGGAACCAGTGGCAGATATGGAGGAACTGGTTACCGTCTTAAATCAGATGTTGGCTCGTAAGGACCGTTTTTACTACGTGATTATAGACAAGGCAACTGGTAAGGCTTTGGGAACTTTTTCTCTCATGCGCATTGACCAGAATAACCGAGTAATAGAAGTGGGAGCTGTCACTTTTTCTCCAGAACTCAGGGGAACACGTATAGGGACAGAGGCTCAATATCTCCTAGCTCGCTATGTTTTTGAAGAGCTTAACTATCGTCGCTATGAGTGGAAATGCGATGCTCTAAATCTGCCATCAAGACGAGCTGCGGAACGTTTGGGCTTTATCTATGAAGGCACCTTCCGCCAGGCAGTTGTTTATAAGGGGCGCACGAGGGATACGGATTGGCTCGCTATGATTGATAAGGACTGGCCTCAAGTTAAAGCTCGTTTGGAAACATGGTTGGCTCCTGAAAATTTTGATAAAAATGGACGGCAGTACAAGAGCTTGAGAGAATTCTAAGAGGTGTTGGGATGATAACTATTAGAAAGCAAGAAATCGTCAAGCTAGAGGATGTTTTGCATCTCTATCAGGCAGTTGGATGGACAAATTATACACATCAACCTCAGATGTTGGAGAAGGCCTTGTCTCACTCATTAGCGATTTATCTAGCACTTGATGGTGATGCTGTGGTGGGCTTGGTCCGTTTAGTCGGAGATGGTTTTTCATCGATTTTTGTCCAGGATTTGATCGTTTTGCCTAGCTATCAACGCCAAGGGATTGGTAGCGACTTGATGAAAGAGGCTTTAGGTGATTACAAAGATGCCTATCAAGTCCAACTAGTGACCGATCAGACAGAAAAAACCTTGGGATTCTATCGATCTCTGGGATTTGAAACCTTATCTACTTATGACTGTACAGGAATGATTTGGGTGGATAGAAAAAGATAAAAAAATATTTTTTCTTAAGTAAAGTTTAAGTATCCTCTTGTATCATATAGTTATTAAATAAAGACCTCCTAATACTCTTCGAAAATCTCATCAACCTTCGTTAGAGTCGACTTAGCTAACTATAGTTATGCTTGCGCCTATCTGCCTAGTCTGATTTCGATTTTCATTGAGTACCCTTTATTTAATGAAATCCCAAACTTTTCTTTTTCATCATAATCTCCTAAAGAAGTCACCCAATCAGGTGGCTTTTTTATGACTTGGGGAGGAAAAATCCATTTGAAAAAAATTTTTTAAAAAATGATAAATCAGAGAAAAAGTTAAGTTAGCTTTAAGATTCATCTTGTATCATATAATCATTAAATAAAGACCTCCTAACTTTATTTAATGAAATCCTAAACTTTTCTTTTTCATAATAATCTCCCTAAAGAGGCCACCCAATCAGGTGGCTTTTTTGTTTGAAAAAACTCCTTAGAAAAGACTAAGGAGAAAGAATCATGTTTTCCTTTTAAGTTGTTGGTTTCGATACTGTCTAGGTGTTAGGTGATAGTGTTGCTTAAATTGACGGTTAAAGTTTGAAAGGTTGGTGAAACCGACTTGACTTGCAATTTATTGAATACTGAGGTTGGTTTGGACGAGTTTCTCACAGGATTTCTCAAGACGTAACTGGAGCAGGTAGTCCATACAGCTGGCTCCAGTATGTTGCTTGAAAATACTCATAAAGTGATTTTTACTATATCCAAATGTTGCAGCTAGTTGCTCGATATGAATGGCTTCTGAGTAGTGCTGTTCAAGGTAACAAATCACTTCTTTTAGTTTTTGGTATTTTTGGTAGGTATCATCTGTATAGTGTCGATTGACATATCGATACTTAAAGAGAAGATGAAGCAATTCGTATAGTTTAGATTTTATGAGTAGGTCGTAGTATATGCCTTTTTCTTCAAGGATAGAAAAGAGGGAAAGAAGGCAGGATTGAATTTGATCATAGGCCTTATCGCCTGGTGATATTTGAGGAGTGAGGCAAAAGTGACCAGAGTGGAGGGGTTGGATATAGCGTTGGCTAAAGCTGTCAATTTGACTTCTACCAAGATAATCTAGATGAATCCGAAAGCTGGTAGAAAATAGTTCTTGATCTTTGTGAGAATAGATAGCATGGAGAGAGGTCGGTTGGATAAGAAAAATATCTCCTTCACGACTTTCAAAGTGTTCTGAGTTGATATGAACGATAGCAGAACCCTTTGTAACGTAAATAATCTCTAGCTCAGGATGACAATGATAGATTGTGTCAGGAGACGTTTTGGATAGGATTTGTTTTTCAAAATCATATGGGAAGTCAGATGGGTTATCTCGTAAGAAACGTAAACGGTCTGCCATGGTAAATCCTCCCAATATTCTATTACTACTTTTATTATACCAAAAAAACTTCCTTATCTAGGAAGTTTTCGAGTTTTAAGCTTTCTTTTTCATATAAAAAATAGTAAGCATAAGTCCAATGAAGGCCAAAGCGATAGCAACATAAAAAGCTACACTATAATTTCCATTATTAGCCATTGCCATTTGAACTGCGACTTTTGGAGCGAAAAATGCTGCTAAAGAATATCCAGTGAAGACGATACCGTAGTTGACTCCTTGATTTACAGGACCGTAATTTTCCATGACGATAGATGGGAAGACCCCCATAACACCGCCAAAGCAGATACCAAGTCCAATAATTCCTAAGGTAAACCCAAATTGACCAGGAACGATTGTTAGGGAGAATAAAGCTAGGACAATGACAGAATAGATAATCAATAAGGTCTTTGAACGACCGATTTTATCAGAAAGGGATCCCCATATAAAACGACCACTAGAGTTTGCGATTGAATAAAGAGAGACATAGAGAGCTGCAGTGCCTGCAGAGAGTCCAAACATTGATTGACCGATTGGTGATGCTTGAGAGGCAATCATCAAACCAGAAAAGGCGCCAACAAAGAACATGCTAATGATAATGTAAAACAGAGGACTTTGTAGCATTTGTTTCCAGTTTTTATTAGTAGGTCCTTGTTTGGTTGGGATAGGAGCTTTCCAGCCTGCTGGTTGGTAGCCGCTTGGAGCTGCCTTAATAAAGAAAATTGCACAGATGATAACAACAATATAGACTAGCCCAATTGTACGAAAAGCAAAGAAGGCATCTTGTTTTTGAATGAGATTGCTCGCGACTGGAGAAGCGATGACTGCGGCAAATCCCATGCCACCTGTCAGAATTCCAGAGGCTAAGCCACGTTTATCAGGGAAGAGGCGAAGTGAATTGGAGAGGGCACCTGAATAGGCAAAACCTTGACCAAGCCCGGCCATTAATCCATAGGTCAAATAAAGCATGGCTGGTGAATTGGCATAGCCGGTTAAGTAAAATCCGCTAGCAAATAGAAGAGCGCCGAGGGCGATGGTCCATTTTACATAACCTTTGTCAACTAAATAACCTCCGAGAATCATGGGGATAGGGCCGATTGCAGAGTTGATAGCAAATGCTAACATAATATCAGACATGGACCAGCCTGTTGAACTGCTAAGTGGTCCGGCAAAAACAGAAAAGGAATAGACGGCACCTGTACAAAGAAGAATGGCTGTAGACGCGACTAAAATCCTCCAACGATTGAATGTCTCTTTCATAAAAACATCCTCCTTAAATGTATATTTTTTCACCAAGACTATATCATAGTTAAGGAAGCTGGTCAATAGTTTAAGAAGATATTTTGTTAATTTTTTCACGAACTTGTACTAAAGTACGATAATCTGATAGAATAACACGGTCTTTATTATCAAGGATTTACAAGATTTTCTAAAGTAGTATAATGAAAGTAGATTAAATAAATGAAAGGGGTACCAAGATGAAACTAGTTGCTATCGTTGGAACCAATTCAGATCGCTCAACCAATCGGAAACTCTTGAAATTTATGCAAAAGCACTTTTCGGATAAAGCCGACATTGAGGTATTGGAAATCAAACAATTGCCAGCATTTAACGAACCTGAGGACAAGCAAGCGCCAGCTGAAGTTCAAGCTTTTTCAGAAAAAATTCTTGCCGCAGATGGTGTCATTATTTCAACACCTGAGTACGACCACACGATACCAGCACCTTTGGCCTCTGCTTTGGAGTGGATTGCTTATACCAGTCGTGCCTTGGTTAACAAACCAACTATGATTGTCGGAGCTTCTCTCGGTTTGCTAGGAACATCTAGAGCGCAGGCGCACTTGCGTCAGATTTTAGATGCGCCGGAGCTTAAAGCGAGAGTTATGCCTGGTACAGAGTTCTTTCTAGGTCATTCTGAGCAAGTCCTAGATGATGAGTGTCATTTGAACAATCCTGAAAAGGTTGCAGAACTAGAAGAACATTTTTCAGAGTTTCAAAACTTTGTTGAATTAACAAAGGCTTTGGTCAAACCAGAAGATACAAATCGTAAGAAATCTTTCATTTGGGAAGAATGGTTGAAAGCATAAGTATTTCAAGAAAGGAGAACAATCCATGAAATTAGTAGCTATTGTTGGGACTAATGCAAAAAAATCCTATAATCGCAACCTCTTGCAATTTATGAAAAGACATTTTGCTCAGAAAGCGGATATTGAGATTTTAGAGATAACAGATGTACCAATGTTCAATGAAACAGATGATCAAACAGATACACCTATTATTCAGAAGTTTAATCAAGCTATTTCAGAAGCTGATGGTGTCATTATCTCGACACCCGAGCACAATCATACGATTCCATCAAGTTTGAATAGCTTGCTCGAGTGGTTGTCTTTTAACATTCATCCGCTAGACGGAAAGCCGACAATGATTGTCGGAGCTTCTTACGATATTCAAGGTTCTTCACGTGCCCAACTTCATCTTCGTCAGATTCTGGATGCTCCTGGGGTAAATGCAACAGCTATGCCAGGTAGTGAGTTTTTACTTGGTCGAGCGCATCGAGCGTTTGATGACAATGGAGATTTGATTGATGAGCGAACCGTTGATTTCCTAGATAGTTGTTTTTATCGCTTCCTTCGCTTTGTATCCGTCGCAAACCAACTAAATCTTCCTGAAGAAGTCCGCTTTGAACCGGGGACTTACCATGTTACAACTGAAGGCCATAATGGTAAATTACCGATGGATGTAACGGTTTCTGAGGACCGTATTGAAAAAATCGAAATCGATTCTTCTGGAGAATCTTCAGGAATCGCAGATGTCGTCTTTACCCGTATTCCAGCAGAAATCATTGAGGGGCAAACATTAAATGTTGATGCGGTGTCAGGAGCTTCTGTGACTTCAAATGGTGTTTTAGATGGAGTTGCGCGTGCAGTCAAACAAGCCGGTGCAAATCCAGATGTTTTACGGAAGCGTTCAAAAGCGCCATCTGCCCTAGATAAAGAAGATAAGACCTATCAGGCAGATGTTGTCATCGTCGGAGGCGGAGGAGCTGGATTAGCTGCAGCGGCTGCAGTCTTACAAGCTGGTAAGAAGCCAATTGTTGTTGAGAAATTTCCTGCAATTGGAGGAAATACTGTTCGTGCAGGTGGTCCAATGAATGCACCAGATCCAGCATGGCAAGGAACCTTCGCAGCTCATCCAGGTGAGGCACATACGCTTCAAGAATTGATTGCGACAGATGAATCAACGATTGATCCAGAATATCTAGAGGACTTTAGAGCCTTGAAAGTTGAGGTTGAGCAGTATTTGCAGGACCCGAGCTATTTGTTCGATTCTACCTTGCTCTATCGTATCCAAACCTATATCGGTGGGAAACGAAAAGATTTACAAGGGAATGAAATTCATGGCCAATACGATTTGGTTTCTGTTTTAACCGAACGGGCCCTAGAGTCTGTTCGTTGGTTGGAAGACATCGGTGTTGAATTTGTTCGTAGCGAAGTGACAATGCCAGTTGGAGCCCTTTGGCGTCGTGGCCATAAGCCGGTTCAACCAATGGGGTATGCCTTTATATCTGTCCTACAAAAATATGTTCTAGAACATGGTGGCAAGATTTTGACAGATTCTCCAGTTAAAGAATTGCTTGTAAAAGACGGGGCTGTCAAGGGTGTCAGAGCAGAAGGTCGAAACGGTCAAACCATCATTGTCAATGCAGATGCCGTTGTTCTAGCTTCTGGAGGATTTGGTGCCAATACCAAGATGCTACAAAAATACAATACCTACTGGACTGAAATTGCAGATGATATTGCTACATCTAATACACCAGCTGTGACAGGAGATGGTATTCTTTTAGGGCAAAGTGTAGGTGCAGATTTGGTGGGTATGGGCTTTAGTCAAATGATGCCAGTATCCGATCCAGTGACAGGAGCTCTTTTCTCAGGACTTCAAGTTCCTCCAGCAAACTTCATCATGGTAAATACTGAAGGGAAGCGCTTTGTAGATGAGTACGGTAGCCGAGACAAGCTATCTCAAGCGGCGATTGATAATGGAGGCTTGTTCTATCTAATCGCAGATGAACGTATCAAGGAAACTGCCTACAATACTAGCCAAGAAAAAATCGATGCCCAAGTCAAAGCAGGTACTCTTTATCGTGCAGATACGATAGAAGAGTTGGCGGTTCAGATTGGTGTGGATCCACAAGTTCTAGTGGAAACGATTAAGAATTACAATTCCTATGTAGATGCAGGTTTTGATCCTGAATTTAATAAAGGTAGTTTTGATCTCAAGTGTGAGGTTGCGCCATTTTACGCAACACCGAGAAAACCGGCCGTTCACCATACAATGGGTGGACTCAAGATTGATACTTCAACACACGTTTTGAATGAAAACGGTCAGATTATCCCTGGTTTGTATGCTGCCGGAGAAGTCGCAGGTGGACTCCATGCAGGTAACCGTCTAGGAGGAAATTCGCTTACGGATATCTTTACTTTTGGACGTATTGCAGGTCAAACAGCTGTTAAAGAAAATTGTTAGTGATTGATTTAAAAATTAAGGGAATTTTAAGTCTCCTTGTGTATTATATAATCATTAAATAAAGACCTCCTAATACTCTTCGAAAATCTCATCAACCTTCGTTAGAGTCGACTTAGCTAACTATAGTTATGCTTGCGTCTATCTGCCTAGTCTGATTTCGATTTTCATTGAGTACCCTTTATTTAATGAAATCCTAAACTTTTCTTTTTCATAATAATCTCCCTAAAGAGGCCACCCAATCAGGTGGCTTTTTTGTTTGTGGCTTGGATTTTTGATATAATAGAGCCATGAGTAGAATTTTAGATAATGAGATCATGGGGGATGAGGAGTTGGTAGAACGTACCCTCCGTCCCCAGTATTTACGTGAATATATCGGGCAGGATAAGGTCAAGGACCAGCTGCAAATCTTTATCGAAGCTGCCAAAATGCGGGATGAAGCGCTGGACCATGTGCTCTTATTTGGGCCTCCAGGTTTGGGGAAAACGACCATGGCCTTTGTCATTGCCAATGAACTGGGAGTCAATCTCAAGCAAACGTCTGGTCCTGTCATTGAAAAAGCAGGTGACTTGGTAGCGATTTTGAATGATTTGGAGCCTGGAGACGTTCTCTTTATTGACGAGATTCATCGCCTGCCCATGTCGGTGGAAGAGGTGCTTTACAGTGCCATGGAGGACTTCTACATTGATATCATGATTGGTGCTGGTGAAGGCAGTCGCAGTGTTCATTTGGACTTGCCACCATTCACCTTGATTGGTGCGACGACACGTGCGGGGATGCTTTCTAATCCTCTACGAGCACGTTTTGGGATTACGGGTCATATGGAATACTATGCCCATGCTGACTTGACGGAGATTGTTGAGCGGACAGCAGATATTTTTGAGATGGAAATCACTCATGAGGCAGCTACTGAGCTGGCCTTACGTAGTCGTGGAACTCCTCGTATCGCCAATCGTCTCCTCAAGCGCGTGCGCGACTTTGCCCAGATTATGGGAAATGGGGTTATCGATGATGTCATTACCAATAAGGCTTTGACCATGTTAGATGTAGACCATGAAGGTTTGGACTATGTGGACCAGAAAATCCTTCGCACCATGATTGAGATGTACGGTGGTGGTCCTGTCGGATTAGGTACTCTCTCCGTTAATATTGCCGAGGAGCGCGAGACGGTCGAAGATATGTACGAACCTTACCTCATCCAGAAAGGTTTCATCATGCGAACTCGTTCTGGACGGGTGGCAACTGCTAAGGCATATGAGCATTTAGGTTATGAATACAGTGAAAAATGAGCAAGATTTTTTAGAGGTTTTTAGAGAAAATCCAGATATGATGACTATTCTGACCATCATTCGTGACCTTGATTTGAAAGACTCGTGGTTGGCAGCAGGTTCTGTCAGGAATTTCATCTGGAATCTCTTGTCTGATAAATCGCCTTTTGATAGTGAGACGGATGTGGATGTGATTTTCTTTGATCCAGATGTTTCTTATGAGGAAACAGTATCCCTAGAGAAAAAACTGAGAGAAGATTTCCCTCAGTATCAGTGGGAGTTGAAAAATCAGGTCTATATGCATCAGCACAGTCCCCACACTGCGCCTTACACGAGTTCTCGTGATGCTATGAGTAAGTATCCTGAACGCTGTACGGCGATAGGGCTTCGCTTGCATGCCGACGCAACTTTAGAGCTCTTTGCGCCCTATGGTATAGAGGATATTTTGAATTTTAAGGTATCCCCAACTCCTCATTTTTTAGAGAATGAGGACCGAATGAAGCTCTATCAAGAACGCTTGTCCAAGAAAAATTGGCAAGAAAAATGGAAAAATCTGACTTTCTCAAAAAACTTAAGAAAAATTTAAGTTAGGGACGGTATACTAGGTTCATAAGTTAAGAGGAACTTAACTTAAACTCCTAAAACTTTTTCATAATAATCTCCCTATAAAATTAAGTCGCCCAATCAGGCGGCTTATTTTTTGTCTGTACGGAGAGCTAATAACTTAGCAATAGAAGAAAATAGGGAAATATGGTATAATGAAACGATAGATTTTTGAATAGGAATAAGATCATGTTTGGATTTTTTAAGAAAGATAAAGCTTTAGAAGTCGAGGTTCCAACACAGGTTCCTGCTCATATTGGCATCATCATGGATGGGAATGGTCGTTGGGCTAAAAAACGGATGCAACCACGGGTTTTTGGTCATAAGGCGGGAATGGAAGCCCTCCAAAAGGTAACCAAGGCAGCTAACAAGATGGGAGTTAAGGTCATCACGGTTTATGCCTTTTCAACGGAAAATTGGACGCGCCCAGATCAAGAAGTCAAGTTTATCATGAATTTGCCAGTCGAATTTTATGATAACTACGTCCCTGAATTGCACGCAAATAACGTTAAGATTCAGATGATTGGGGAGACAGACCGTTTGCCTAAGCAGACTTTTGAAGCTTTGAAAAAAGCAGAGGAATTGACCAAGAACAATACGGGCTTGATTCTCAATTTTGCGCTTAACTATGGTGGCCGTGCTGAAATTACGCAGGCTCTTAAGGGCTTGGCTCAAGATGTTTTAGATGCTAAAATCAACCCTGGTGATATCACAGAAGATATGATTGGGGACTATCTTTTCACGCAACACCTGCCAAAGGATTTGCGGGATCCGGATTTGATTATCCGTACGAGTGGTGAGTTGCGTTTGAGTAATTTCTTGCCATGGCAAGCAGCCTATAGTGAGCTTTACTTTACGGATACCTTGTGGCCTGATTTTGATGAAGCCGCCTTGCAGGAAGCTATTGCTGCTTTTAACCATCGCAATCGCCGTTTTGGAGGAGTTTAGGAGAAGATATGACCAAGGATTTACAAAAGAGAACATTGTTTGCGGTATTGGCCCTGGCGATTTTCCTTCCAGTCTTGTTTGCGGGAGGGCTCCTGTTGCAGATAGGGATTGGCTTGTTAGCGATGCTAGGTGTCCATGAACTCTTGCACATGAAGGGGCTAAAGACTATGACCATTGAGGGTGCTTTGACTCTTTTTGCGACCTTCGCTCTCACAGTTCCTTTAGAAAATTACCTAACTTTTTTGCCTGTTGATGGGAATGTGGTTGCCTATAGTGTTTTGATTACCATAATGCTAGGGACGACCGTCTTCAGTAAAAACTATACGATTGAAGATGCCGCTTTTCCAATTGCTGTGAGCTTTTATGTTGGTTTTGGCTTCAATGCCTTACTAGATGCTCGGGTGGCAGGTTTTGACAAGGTACTTTTGGCCCTTTTTATCGTTTGGGCGACAGATAGCGCAGCCTACCTGACAGGGATGAATTTTGGCAAGCATAAGTTGGCTCCGAGAGTTTCTCCCAATAAGAGCATTGAGGGCTTTATCGGAGGTATTCTAGGTGCGGTACTGGTAACAGCAATCTTCATGCTTGTAGACAGTACAGTTGCTCTCCCTTATGGAATTTATAGAATGAGCCTCTTTGCCGTCTTCTTCAGTGTGGCAGGTCAGTTTGGTGACTTGATTGAGAGTGCTATGAAACGCTATTTTGGTGTCAAGGATTCTGGGAAATTTATCCCGGGGCATGGTGGTGTATTGGATCGTTTTGACAGTATGCTAGTTGTCTTTCCTATCATGCACTTATTTGGCCTGTTTTAAAGAAAGGAATATTGAATGATTGGATTGCTAACCTTTATCCTCGTTTTTGGGATTATTGTGGTGGTGCATGAGTTTGGACATTTTTATTTTGCCAAGAAATCGGGCATTCTAGTTCGTGAATTTGCCATTGGTATGGGGCCCAAGATTTTTTCCCATATCGGTAAGGATGGCACTGCTTATACCATTCGAATCCTTCCTCTAGGAGGCTATGTTCGTATGGCAGGCTGGGGTGATGATGCGACAGAAATCAAGACAGGAACTCCAGTCAGTTTAACACTTGCCGATGATGGTAAGGTCAAACGGATCAACCTCTCAGGGAAGAAGTTGGATCAAACGGCTCTTCCTATGCAGGTAACCCAGTTTGACTTTGAAGACAAGCTCTTTATCAAGGGCTTGGTCTTGGAAGAAGAAAAGATTTTTGCAGTAGATCATGATGCAACGGTTGTTGAAGAAGATGGAACCGAAGTACGCATTGCCCCTCTGGATGTACAGTACCAAAATGCTTCTATCTGGGGTAAGCTCATCACCAACTTTGCAGGTCCTATGAATAACTTTATCTTAGGTGTTGTTGTTTTTTGGATCTTGATCTTTTTGCAGGGCGGTGTTAGAGACACTCAGACCAATCTCTTTCATGTCATGCCAGAAGGAGCTTTGGCTAAGGTGGGCGTAGCTGAGACCGCTCAAATCACCAAGGTCGGCTCGCATGAGGTTAAGAATTGGCAAGACTTGACCCAGGCTGTGGAAGCAGATACCAAGGACAAGACAGCCCCGACCTTGGATGTGACCATTTCTGAAAATGGTAGCGAAAAACAAGTCACTGTGACGCCAGAAGAGAATCAAGGACGTTATATTATCGGGGTTCAATCAGGGGTCAAGTCAGACTTTCTATCCATGTTTGTTGGTGGATTTACAACTGCAGCTGACTCAGGACTTCGTATCCTTTCGGCTTTGAAAAACTTGATTTTCCATCCAGATTTGAACAAACTCGGCGGACCCGTTGCCATTTTTAAGGCAAGTAGCGATGCTGCTAAAAATGGTCTTGAGAATGTCCTCTATTTCCTAGCTATAATTTCCATCAATATCGGGATTTTTAACTTGATTCCTATCCCGGCTTTGGATGGTGGAAAGATTGTGCTCAATATCCTAGAGGCTATCCGCCGGAAACCCCTTAAACAAGAAATTGAAACCTATGTCACCATGGCTGGTGTAGTTATCATGGTTGTCTTGATGCTAGCTGTGACCTGGAATGACATTATGCGACTCTTCTTTTAGATAATCGAGGAATATTATGAAACAAAGTAAAATGCTAATCCCAACGCTTCGCGAAATGCCAAGCGATGCTCAAGTTATCAGCCACGCCCTTATGTTGCGTGCTGGTTATGTTCGTCAAGTTTCTGCCGGTGTATATTCTTACCTACCACTCGCTAACCGTGTGATTGAAAAGGCTAAGAATATCATGCGCCAAGAGTTTGATAAGATTGGTGCGGTGGAGATGTTGGCTCCTGCACTTCTCAGTGCCGATCTTTGGCGTGAATCAGGTCGTTATGAAACCTATGGTGAAGACCTTTATAAACTGAAAAACCGTGAAAAGTCAGACTTTATCTTAGGTCCGACACACGAAGAAACTTTTACAGCTATTGTTCGTGACTCTGTGAAATCTTACAAGCAATTGCCACTCAACCTTTACCAAATCCAACCGAAATACCGTGATGAAAAACGTCCACGTAACGGACTTCTCCGTACGCGTGAATTTATCATGAAAGACGGCTATAGTTTCCATGCTAATTACGATAGTTTGGATGTGACTTATGACGAGTACAAGGCAGCCTATGAACGTATCTTCACTCGTAGTGGTTTGGACTTCAAGGCCATCATCGGTGATGGTGGCGCCATGGGTGGTAAGGATAGCCAAGAATTTATGGCCATTACACCAGCTCGTACAGACCTTGACCGCTGGGTTGTCTTGGACAAGTCAGTTGCCTCATTTGATGAAATTCCTGCAGAAGTGCAAGAAGAAATCAAGACAGAATTGCTCAAATGGATGGTTTCTGGTGAAGACACCATTGCCTACTCAAGTGAGTCTAGCTATGCAGCTAACTTAGAAATGGCAACAAACGAGTACAAACCAAGCAACCGTGTCGTTACGGAAGAAGAAGTAACTCGAGTGGAAACACCAGGTGTTAAATCTATTGACGAAGTCGCAACCTTCCTTAACATCCCAGAAGAACAAACAATCAAAACCCTCTTCTACATGGCAGATGGTGAGCTTGTTGCAGCCCTTCTAGTTGGAAATGACCAACTCAATGAAGTTAAGTTGAAAAACCACTTGGGAGCAGATTTCTTTGACATTGCGAGCGAGGAAGAAGTAGCAAGTGCTGTTCAA
Source organism: Streptococcus oralis subsp. oralis (assembly GCF_002096495.1). Taxonomy (GTDB): domain Bacteria; phylum Bacillota; class Bacilli; order Lactobacillales; family Streptococcaceae; genus Streptococcus; species Streptococcus oralis_CU. Next base: position 229,074 of record NZ_NCUO01000011.1, read on the forward strand.
GCCGGCTTTGGTTCACTTGGCCCAGTTGGTTTGCCAGAAAATGTGAAAATCATTGCAGACCGTAAGGTGCAAGATGTTCGCAATGCTGTTGTAGGGGCTAATGAAGATGGCTACCACTTGACGGGTGTGAATCCAGGTCGTGACTTTACTGCAGAATATGTAGATATCCGCGAAGTTCGTGAGGGTGAAATTTCCCCAGACGGACAAGGTGTCTTAAACTTCGCCCGTGGTATTGAGATCGGTCATATTTTCAAACTCGGAACTCGCTACTCAGCAAGTATGGGCGCAGATGTTTTGGACGAAAATGGCCGTGCTGTGCCAATAATCATGGGTTGTTACGGTATCGGTGTTAGCCGTCTCCTTTCAGCCGTTATGGAGCAACACGCTCGCCTCTTTGTCAATAAAACGCCAAAAGGCGAATACCGTTATGCTTGGGGAGTTAACTTCCCTAAAGAATTAGCACCATTTGATGTGCACTTGATTACTGTCAATGTCAAAGATGAAGAAGCGCAAGCCTTGACAGATAAACTTGAAGCAAGCTTGATGGGAGCTGGTTACGAAGTCTTGACAGACGACCGTAACGAACGTGTCGGAGTGAAGTTTAGCGATAGTGACTTGATTGGGTTGCCAATCCGTATTACTGTTGGGAAGAAAGCAGCTGACGGTATTGTAGAAGTTAAGATCAAGGCGACTGGTGACACCATCGAAGTTCATGCAGACAACTTGCTTGAAACGCTTGAAATCCTCAGCAAGAAATAAAAACTATAATCAGAAGAAAAACAAGGCAAAAATGTAACTAGTTTTTACCTTGTTTTTTCTATATAATGAGAGTGAAGAATACATCATCAAGTTAAGAGGTATAATAATGTTAAAATTTCCAAAGGATTTTGTCTGGGGTTCCTCTACTTCTGGACCACAGACAGAAGGTCGTGTACCTGGTGACGGCAAGGGATACAATCTCTGGGATTATTGGTTCCAAGTAGAGCCAAATCGTTACTACAATGGAATTGGACCTGATAAAACATCGACTTTTTACGAAAACTGGGAAAAGGATATTGAGCTTTTGGTAGAGACTGGGCATACAGCCTTCCGAACTTCTATCCAGTGGTCTCGTATTTTTCCGCAAGGTCGTGGAGAGATCAATCCGCAAGGGGTGGCTTTCTACCGTCAGGTTTTTGAGGCTATTAAGGCCAAGGGGATTCGTCTCTTAGTCAATCTCTATCACTTCGACCTGCCTTTTGCCCTTCAAGAAGCTGGTGATGGCTGGGAAAATAAGGCAACTGTCAAGGCTTATGAAGACTATGCTCGTTTTTGTTTTGAGACTTACGGTGACTTGGTAGACCAATGGATTACCTTTAATGAACCCATCGTCCCCGTAGAATTTGGTTATTTTTATGATGCCCATTATCCTCACAAGGTGGATGCCAAAGCAGCGGTTAAGGTTGCCTATCATACGCAACTGGCTAGTAGTCTTGCGGTTAAGGCCTGTCATGAGATTCTGCCTGGCTCTAAGATTGGAATTGTACTTAACTTGACACCAGCCTATCCACGTAGCCAGCATCCTGCGGATGTCAAGGCTGCGCGCATTGCCGACCTCTTCCAAGCTCAATCTTTCCTAGATCCGTCTGTCTTGGGAGCTTATCCAGAGGAATTGGTGGAAATTTTAGCTGAGCATGATTTGCTGCCAGAGTACACTGTTGAAGAGTTAGAACTCATTCGCGAGAACATAGTTGATTTCCTTGGAGTCAACTACTACCAACCTTTGCGCGTTATGGCGCCGCGTTTTGCTAAACATCCAGACAGTCCCCTCTTGCCAGAACATTTTTACGAGCCTTATATCATGCCGGGCCGTAAAATCAATCCTCACCGAGGTTGGGAAATCTACGAGCAGGGGATTTATGATATCGCTCAAAATATCAAAGAAAATTATGGTAATATTGAGTGGATGTTGACAGAGAATGGCATGGGTGTTGAAGGTGAGGATAAATTCCGTGAGAATGGCATGATTCAGGACGACTATCGTATCGACTTTGTCAAAGGACATCTGCGTGAACTTCACCGTGCCATTGAAGACGGAGCCAATTGTAAGGGTTACTTAATCTGGACCTTTATTGATTGCTGGTCATGGCTCAATAGCTATAAAAACCGCTACGGTCTAGTTGAGCTTGACTTGGAAACACAGGAACGTCGTCTAAAAAAATCAGGCCATTGGTTCAAGGAACTCAGCGACCATAATGGATTTTAAGAATAAAAAGAGTGAGATGGTGTTCATCTCACTTTTTATTACAATATCATCACCAAGGTCCCAATCGTAATCAGGATACAGCCAATAATTGTTTTAAACGTCAGGACATCCTGTAGGAAGAAAAAGGCTAGAACGAGGGTAATGACGAGACTGAATTTATCGACAGCAGATACCTCAGTCGCATTGCCCATCTGTAGGGCCTTGTAGTAGCAGAGCCAGGAGGCGCCAGTGGCTAAGCCTGATAAGATGAGAAAGAGCCAACTTTTTTTACTGATGTTGACAATTTCGGTCTGACTATTGGTCAAGAAAACCATAGCCCAGGCCATAAGAATGACGACGACTGTACGAATAGCAGTTGCTAGATTGGATGGAACTCCTTCAATCCCAATCTTGGCTAAAATTGACGTTAAGGCTGCAAAGATAGCTGATAAAAGTGCGAAGAAAAACCACATGGCGAATACCTCCTCCCCTTATTATAAGTAATTGATGCCGACTTGTCAGGTATCAAGTGAAATCTTGATAAAATACCAGATAGAAAAACTATACCAATTTTTATCCTTGACAAGTGAGAAAAACAAGTATATACTGTTTTTGCTGATTCCGTAAAGCGAGAATTAGACTATACCAATTTAAGGAGAAAGCACAGCTGGTCTGTGTCGTATATACTATGTGTGGAATTGTTGGTGTTGTTGGAAACACAAATGCAACTGATATTTTGATTCAAGGGCTTGAAAAGCTCGAATACCGTGGCTATGATTCTGCGGGGATTTTTGTCCTAGGTGGTGCTGAAAATCATCTAGTCAAGGCTGTCGGTCGTATCGCAGAATTGTCTGCTAAAACTACTGGTGTTGAGGGAACAACAGGTATCGGACATACGCGTTGGGCGACTCACGGGAAACCAACGGAAGATAATGCTCACCCACACCGCTCTGAGACGGGACGTTTTGTCTTGGTGCACAATGGAGTGATTGAAAACTACCTTGAAATCAAGGAAGAATACCTTGCAGGTCACCACTTCAAGGGGCAAACCGATACGGAAATCGCTGTTCACTTGATTGGGAAATTTGCAGAAGAAGAAGGTCTCTCAGTTCTTGAAGCCTTCAAAAAAGCCCTTCACATCATTCGTGGTTCTTATGCCTTTGCCTTGATTGACTCTGAAAATCCAGATGTCATCTATGTCGCTAAGAACAAATCACCACTCTTGATTGGTCTTGGAGAAGGCTACAACATGGTCTGCTCAGATGCTATGGCTATGATTCGTGAGACCAACCAATACATGGAAATTCATGACCAAGAGTTGGTAATCGTCAAGGCTGATAGCGTCGAAGTTCAAGACTATGATGGTAACAGTCGTGAGCGTGCTAGCTATACTGCTGAGCTCGACTTGTCAGATATCGGTAAGGGGACTTATCCTTACTACATGCTCAAGGAAATTGATGAGCAACCAACGGTTATGCGTAAACTCATCCAAGCCTACACAGATGAGGCTGGTCAAGTAGTCGTTGACCCAGCTATCATCAAGGCTATTCAAGATGCAGACCGTATTTACATTCTTGCAGCTGGGACATCTTACCACGCAGGATTTGCTTCTAAAAAAATGCTGGAAGAATTGACAGATACACCTGTTGAACTTGGAATCTCATCTGAGTGGGGCTACGGTATGCCACTTCTCAGCAAGAAACCACTCTTTATCTTTATCAGTCAGTCTGGTGAAACAGCGGATAGCCGTCAGGTTTTGGTCAAGGCTAATGAAATGGGAATCCCAAGCTTGACAGTGACAAACGTCCCAGGTTCAACCCTTTCACGTGAAGCCAATCATACCATGCTTCTTCACGCAGGACCTGAAATTGCCGTGGCATCAACCAAGGCCTACACAGCGCAAATCGCAGCCCTTGCCTTCCTTGCAAAAGCAGTCGGAGAGGCAAACGGCAATGCCAAAGCGCAAGCCTTTGACCTGGTTCATGAGTTGTCAATCGTAGCTCAGTCTATCGAATCAACTCTTTCTGAAAAAGAAACCATTGATGCCAAGGTTCGTGACCTTCTTGAAACCACTCGCAATGCCTTTTACATTGGACGTGGTCAAGACTACTATGTAGCCATGGAAGCGAGCCTCAAACTCAAAGAGATTTCTTACATCCAGTGTGAAGGCTTTGCGGCAGGAGAACTCAAGCATGGAACCATTGCCTTGATTGAAGAAGGAACGCCTGTCTTGGCCCTCTTGTCAGATCCAATCCTTGCTAACCACACTCGTGGAAATATCCAAGAGGTTGCAGCCCGTGGTGCTAAGGTTCTCACTATCGCAGAAGAAAATGTTGCTAAAGAGACAGACGATATCGTCCTTACGACCGTCCACCCTTACCTCTCACCAATCTCAATGGTCGTACCAACGCAATTGGTCGCTTACTTTGCAACACTCCACCGTGGCCTTGATGTGGACAAACCACGTAACCTTGCTAAGTCAGTAACAGTAGAATAAGCTAAGAAAGTCTAGTTCATCTAGACTTTTTCTAATGAGCAAATTTATTGGAAATAAAACTAATTAGTGATAAAATACCCTAAAACTAAAAGAGATAGCGAGGAAACAGGATGGTAGAATTAGGAATTTCAACATTTGGTGAAACAACAGCTCTAGAAGCGACCGGGCAGATTTACAGTCATGATGAACGCATTCGTCAGTTGGTGGCAGAAATTGAGCTGGCTGATAAGGTTGGTTTGGATGTGTACGGGATTGGGGAGCATCATCGGGAGGACTTTGCGGTATCGGCGCCAGAGATTGTTCTTGCAGCTGGGGCAGTCAATACCAAAAAGATTCGTTTGACTAGTGCGGTCAGCATTCTCTCGAGTATGGATCCGATTCGCTTGTTCCAACAATATGCTACCATCGATGCCTTGTCAAATGGACGGGCAGAGATTATGGCTGGGCGTGGTTCATTTACCGAGTCTTTCCCACTGTTTGGCTATGACTTGAAAGACTATGAAACTCTCTTTGATGAAAAGTTAGATCTGCTTCAGTTGGCAAATGAAAGCACCAAAGTGAATTGGCAAGGTCAATTGACCCAAACGATTTCTGGCAAAGAAGTCTATCCCCGTCCTGTTCAGGACAAATTGCCATTGTGGGTGGCGACAGGTGGCCATGTCGAATCAACAGTGAAGATTGCTCGGGCAGGGCTGTCGATTGTCTATGCCATTATCGGTGGCAATCCGCGTTATTTTAAAAAGCTGATTCAAGCTTATCGTGAGATTGGAAGGGATGCCGGTCATGCGGATAAAGACCTGAAAGTGGGGGCTCATTCTTGGGGCTGGATTGCTGAGGATGGCGAACAGGCTGTAAAAGATTATTTCCATCCGACTAAGCAAGTGGTGGATGCGATTTCCAAGGACCGTCCACACTGGCAGGAGTTGACCTATGAGCAATATTTGGAGCAAGTTGGTCCAAATGGTGCCATGTTTGTGGGAAATCCAGACCAGGTAGCAGAAAAATTGATTCGCATGATTGAGGATTTAGGCTTGGACCGTTTCATGCTCCATCTACCGCTTGGTTCCATGCCTCATGATCAAGTTTTGAGAGCTATTGAACTTTTTGGAACGCAAGTCGCACCAAAAGTGCGTGCTTACTTTGCCATGAAAGAAGGGTTATAAAAAAATCCAATCAGTTGAGTCGATTGGTGAGGAACACCCATGGATTCAGCAACAGGTGGAAGTGGTACAAGCGATAGAGCATACTATCTAGTGGAATATATACTAGTTTATACCAAGTACAAGATAAAATAGCAAAAAAGGCGATTATCCAAGCGGAAATCGTCTTTTTTGATATTCTCACAAATACGATATCTTGTGGTTGGTGTAAACTGGTAGATAGTTCTCTTATTTTATTTATCAAAACCTTGTAAGTTTTTTTGGCGCTCTTCAGTTTGACCCTTGGCATCCAATTTATTACCATTGTATACAGTACTTTCCCATGATCCGTACATTGGGTTAGGGAAAATGATGAATTTCTCACCAAACTCTTTTTGTAATTCCTCTAATTTTTGGTCGCGCTCAGTTTCAGAGGTCTTTGAAAACTCTGCAAAGTCCACAAGATTGTCTCCTAGTAGCATGACTAAGTTGGTTTTTTCTTGGACTGCTTGTCTACGACCTTCTTTAGATTTGACGCCTTTTTCTAAGAACATGAGATGATCGCGGCTTTGTACAGGGATTCCTTCATTTTCTAGGTTTTTGATCGTATCATCTACCTGATCTATCGTGCGGTCAGATACATAGTAAATTTGGACACCGTTTTTGTCTGCAAATTGGAGGAAGTCTTTAGCGCCTGGTACAGCCTTGGCTGCGGATTTTTTTACCCAGACATCCCAGTTTTCTGGGGTAAATGCTGTTCCGTCTTTGACATTTTGAGCTTGATAAGGGCTATTGTCTAATACGGTTTCGTCTAAGTCCAAAACGATAGAGTAGGGTTTATCTGTCTGTGTTTTTAGTAGTTCTTTCAAACGATCAGTAGCGACATTGTAACCTTGTAGATAGAGTGCCTTGGTCTCAGCTGCTTTTTGATACCAAAGAGTTGACATAGTATTTTCTCTTGAACGCAACTGATCATAGGTCATGGTAACCTGATTATCAGATGTACTGCTTTGTGTTGTCTGTGAATTTGCCGAATTTGTGCCACAGCCAGTCAGTAAAATGACGGAAGCAAGTGTAGAAGTAATTGTAATAGTAACTTTGGATATTTTCATAATCCCATCCTCCTAATAATAGTCTATTAATATTGTAGCGTTTTCATGGGATTTGTGCAAGGAAATATCGAGAGAAAAGAAATTTTTCAGTAGTAATTTGGTATTAGGATAAAATTATGTACTTAATTTGGGAATGAAGATGGATATAAAAATTTCCAATCGGCTTGATAGAAAATCTATATCAACTCCTTTTTGAAAAATAGATGAAAATAAAGTGAATCTTTGAAAGGCTAGTAACATCAAGCTTTTTAGGGATTTTTTTCTTTATAGATATAAAAATTTCCAATCGAGTTGATAGTCAATATATATTGGGAAAAGGGGAAAAGGAGTGGTAAGATGGTTTCAATCCAAATGGAAGGAGAGAGGTATGGCAAGTAAAAGAGAGCTAGTCTTTAGAGCGATTCGAGGCGATGAAGTGGAAAGAGTTCCTGTGGGATTTTGGTTTCATTTTGTAACACTCGAAGAAAAGGGGCAGGGATTAAATAATCCACGTATCTTTCAAAAAAGTGTTGACGGGCATCGTAACTATGTGGAAAGGATTCGCCCTGATTTTGTCAAAATTATGAGTGACGGTTTTTTCCTTTATCCAAGTAATGTTTATAGTCCTACGATTGCAAGCATTCAGGAGCTGACTTCTATTGAGTCGATTGGTGAGGAACACCCATGGATTCAGCAACAGGTGCAAGTGGTACAAGCGATTCGAGAGACCTTTACCGAAGAGATTGCTTCTTTCTACAATATCTTTTCGCCTATCTCCTACCTCAAGCGCTGGTTCCGTACAGAAACTTCTCGAGGAGATAGGGAAGTGGCTGATCTGTTGCTTGAAAATCCTGAGCAATTCAGAGCGATTCTAGATGTGATTGCAGGAGATATTGCTATCCTAACTCAGAAAATCATCCAGCAAGGTGAAGTTGACGGGATTTACCTCAGCACTCAGGAAATTCAAGATGAGCGCATCACGCCAGCACTTTACCAAACCTATATCGAACCGAGCAATATAGCGATTTTGGAGGCAGCTAATCAGGTGGGTGGGACCAATATCCTTCATATCTGTGGTTTTGAAGGTGCGAGCAATAATGTGACGATATTTAAGGACTATCCAGCTCAAGTGGTCAACTGGGCGACTCATCATGAGGATGTTAGTTTGACACAGGGGCAAGAGTTGTTTCCAGGCAAGGCCGTTTTAGGTGGATTTGAAAATGGCAAGAAAAGTTTGCTTTATCAAGGTTCCAAGGTAGAATTGCAAAATGAAACAAGGCGGTTGCTGGCTGAAGCGGGTAGTAAAGGTGTTCTTCTGGGAGCTGACTGTACTGTTCCAGATGACTTTGACTTAGAGAGGTTGGACTGGATTCGGCAGGCAGCTGTTCTCTAAAAGGAGGAGCTATGAAAAGTAAAAGATGGGGCATCTTCATTGCAGTTGTCGGTTTGCTGGCTTTGGTTGCCATAAGCGTCGTAAAAAATCAGCACTGCAAAAATGGAGAGAGATGTCGTGGAGTTCAGGATTTTTCCAAGTCCAGTCTCCCCTTTCTACGCTCGAATGATATCGCAAGCAGTTTATTAGTTGAAAAAGTAAGAAATGGAGAATAAGAATGTCAGAAAAAAAAGAATGGGTTTTAAAAGCATTTAAAGGTGAAAAGGTTGATCGTGTGCCAGTTGGCTTTTGGCACCATTTCACATCCGAAGACGAATGGCTACACGGTTTCTCAAATCCAGTCATTATCGAGAAGAATATTGAGGGCCATAAGCGCTTTATCCGAGAAGTTCAGCCAGACTTTATCAAACTCATGAGTGATGGCTACTTTGCTTATCCAAATCCAGCGATTGCCAAAGACAAATCACTTCAAGAATTGGCAACCATTCAACCACTCGGACCAGATCATGCTTGGATAAAAGAGCAGGTGGACTTGGTTAAGAAAATCAAGCAAGAGTTTACAGAAGATATTGTTGCGATTTACAATATTTTTGCTCCTGTGACCTATCTCAAGTGGTTGCTTGGGGAAGTGTCTGGTGGAGATGACCTCATTGCAGATTTTCTGGTGGAAGATCCTGAAGCTCTGAAGAAGGTGTTGGATGTGATTGCAGAGGATATTGCGAGTCTCAGCCGAGCTGTTATCGAAGAGGCTGGTGCTGATGGAATCTACCTCAGCGTGCAGAGTATCCAAGATCAACGAGTGTCGGCAGCAGAGTATCAAGCCGTCATTGCCCCTAGCGAGATATCGGTTCTGGAAGCAGCTAGTGCTGTTGGTGGCGTCACAGTTCTTCATATCTGTGGCTACGAGGGGGCGCGAAATGATATTCACCTTTTTGCAGACTATCCAGCCCAAGTCTTTAACTGGGCTGTAGGACCGGAGGGAATCACTCTCAAGGAAGGTCGTGAGATTTTCAAGGGACGTACGGTTCTTGGAGGATTCGAAAATGGCAAGACGGGCTTACTGTATACTGGTAGCAAGGATGCCATTCAGGCTGAGGCAAAGAAACTAGTTGCAGAAGCTGGGGAACAGGGCTTGGTACTTGGGGCAGATTGTACCATTCCAAGTGATATCGCAGTTGAACGTATCCAGTGGGTTAGAGAAGCGCTTGAAAACTAAAGGAGAAAAAGATGAGTAAAAAAGCATGGATTATCGGTGGTGTAGCAGTGGTTGCAGTAATTGGGGCAACGATTATCGGGAGAAGTTTAGCTGGTGCTCCAGCCAAGGAGGGAGAAACGGCTTCGTCTGCTGAAGTCATAACCTTGAAGGTTGCCCATACACAAAATTATGTACCTTATGACTTTGTCAATGAAAAAGGGGAATCAGATGGTTATGAAGTAGCTGTTTTGAAGGCTGTTGATGAGAAGTTGGCAAACTATCAATTTGAATATACGGGTACCAGTGATGACGACCTTTTGATTGGTCTGGAATCAGGCAAGTATGACATCGGAACCAAGGGAGCTTGGTACACAGAAGAACGAGCTAAAAAGTTTGTCATTCCATCTGAACCAGTCGGAGCGAGCATCATTGGATTTACTGTCAGAAAAGAAGATGAACAGAAATACAAAACCATTGATGACTTTGCTAAGAATAAAGGGAAATTGGTTCCCATCTCCCCACAGAATGCTCAATGGAATGTTATCACCAGCTACAATGAAAAACATCAGGATGCACCGATTGAGCTAACAGCAGCTGAATCCTTTAAAGTGGCAGATGCCTATGCCTGGGTCTTAGAAGGACGTTATGACGCCTTCTTTGATATCAAACTGTCCTTTGAAAAAGCAGTTACCGCAGAAGATGGCCCTTACCACCAATATGCGGATAAACTCAGCTGGTTCCCATACAAGGGTATTCCAACTTATCCCTTGATTCACCGTGATGAAAAGGGTGAGAAATTCGCTAAAGAATATGAAAAAGCAATCAAAGAGTTGAAGGAAGATGGCACGCTTGCTAAGCTATCTCAGCAATACTTTAAAGAAGATGTCTTTAGTTACGTAGACAAAGACTAGACCAGAAATTCCAAGACTAGAAAGGGTTTTGCATGGTTTCTTATGATTTTTCCAAGGTCTTTCAGTTTTTGCCAACCTTATGGCAGGCACTTCCTATGACCTTGTCCATTCTCTTTTTTACCACTCTTCTTGGGTCCCTTTTTGGAGGTCTCTTGGCCTGGGCACAAGTAGGAGAAGACAAGAGTTTTGCAGCGATTTCCAAAGGCTATATCTTTACCCTACGTTGTACACCGCCGATTGTCTTGCTTTTTCTAGTCTTTTATGGCTTGCCAGAATTTCTGAAATGGTGGCTTGGTTTGGACATCAACAACTGGTCTAAAACTATTTTTGTTCTCTTGACGATGATTCTCTTGTTTGCGGCTATTGTTGCCGAGGTTTTCAAGGCGGCCTATCAAGCTATTCCAAAGGGGCAGACAGAGGCCGGGCTTAGTATTGGTTTGACTCCAAGTCAGACTTTTTGGAGAATCATTTTTCCTCAAGCTTTTCAAGTTGCTCTTCCCAATATAACGACCGCTATTCTCAATCTCATGCGGGATGCTGCCTTGGCTTATACGATTGGTTTTGTTGATGTTATGGGGGCAGGCAATCTCTTGATTAGTCGCAATTTAGGGAACTACTCTCTGGAAACCTATACGGCAGTTGCGCTTCTTTACTGGGGGATTGCCTTGGTTATTTCTAGCTTGAGTCGTTTGCTTGAGAAGTCTTTGGAAACAAAAGGGAGGTAAGAAATGGATATAGACTATATTGTAAAGACCTTTCTGGAGACCTTGAAGGGTGTGCCAATCACCTTGATTATCATGATTGTGGCTATGGTCTTAAGCTTTTTACCGGCTCTATTTTTAGCCTTGGGGCAGATTTACAAGGTTCGAGGTGTGAGGAGTTTTTCTCTGGTCTATCTGGCCTTTATCCGAGCGACTCCTCCGATTTTATTGATTCTCTTCTTTTATAGTTTGTTTCCAAGCCTGCTGAATCAATTTCTCAAAAGCATAGGAAGTGACTTTGATATTTTCAAGCTTGATCCTCTCTATTATGCCTTTATCATTTATAGTTTGATGACAGTCGGGAGTTTATCGGAGATTTTGCGTTCAGCCATCTTGACGGTGGACAAGGGACAACTAGAGGCAGCGCATGCGATTGGCTTGACTACGACCCAGGCCTATCTAAGGATTGTTTTTCCTCAAGCCTTGCGCTCAGCCTTGCCTAACTTGGCCAATCTGGTGATCAATATCGTCAAAGGGACCTCCCTGGTCTTTGTTATGACTATCAAGGACATCACCGCTATTGCTCGTGTAGAAGCGTCCTACGGTTACCAGTATTTTGAGTCTTATTTTGTGATCTTTTTGCAGTATATTTTGATCTGTGGTTTGATTCAGTGGGGCTTCTCCCTACTGGAAAAAGGCTATGTGAAAAAAGAAAAAAGTGCAAAAGCATCTAGCGCGCGTTTCGTATAGGAGGACAGGATGTTACAAGTAGAACATATCGCAAAAACATTTGGTGAGAGGCAGGTCTTGGAGGATGTCAATCTTCAGGTTAACCAAGGGGATGTCGTCGTTATTTTAGGACCATCAGGTTCGGGGAAAACGACCTTTCTCCGTTGTCTTAATCACTTAGAAAAAGCTGACAGTGGCCGTTTGACCTTGGCGGGAAAGACCTATGACTTATCCAAATTGAGCAAGAAAGACATTCTAGAAATTCGCCAAAAAACAGCCTTTGTTTTCCAACACTACAATCTCTTTGCAAACAAAACTGCTCTGGAAAATATTCTAGAAGGCCTAATCGTGGCTCGTAAAGTTCCCAAGGAAGAAGCGCTCAAACGTGCAGAATCTGCCTTGGAAAAAGTTGGTTTACTGGCCTACAAAGACTACTACCCTTCACAACTATCTGGAGGGCAACAACAACGAATAGGAATTGCGCGTGCTATTGCCGTCAAACCCGAGGTCATTTTGCTAGATGAACCAACATCAGCACTAGACCCTGAGTTGGTTGGAGATGTTTTGGATGTTCTGAAACAGTTGGCGGGAGAAGGTGTGACCATGGTGGTCGTCACGCATGAGATGGGATTTGCTAGAGATGTCGCCAACCACGTTATTTTCATGGATGGAGGCCGTATCGTAGAGGAGAACAATCCCCACGATTTCTTTAGTCGTCCACAAGAAGAACGAACCAAGCAGTTTCTGGCTCGTATCTTATCAGACGCTAGCTATAGTGTAGAATATATGATTTGATAGCTAAGTGTATCATAAAAACAACACCCCATGACTAGAAGATTCTTCTAATCATAGGGTGTTTTTCTATAGGAGGGCTAGGTTATACTCTTCGAAAATCTCTTTAAACCTCGTCAGCTTCGCCTTATCTACAACCTCAAACCAGTGTTTTGAGCAGCCTGCGGCTAGCTTCCTAGTTTACCCTTTGATTTTCATTGAGTGTTATTTCTTTTTCTTGTTCTTTATCAACCATCCAAGTCCGAGAAGGGCAAGGATGCTGAATCCAGCAAGGGCAAGGAGGGATTTGCTCTCAGTTCCTGTGTTTGGAAGGAGGTTCTGAGAGTGAGCCTCTGCAGCAGTTTCTTGAGTTTCAGGATTGGCTGCTAGGTTTTGAGCTTGACCTTGTTCTGGTTCGACTTCCAAGCTAGAAAGGTCAAATTCTGGTTTTTCTTCCACAGCTGGAGCGACAATGGCACCACCTTGAGACAAGCGGAGAACGACAGCAGTGAGAGCGTTCAATTTCAAGCCTTTTTCAGTCCATTCGAGACCTTGAGGGTTAGCAATTCCTACTGGTCCTGCTTGGTTTTCATCTGCGAGAACTTCGGCCTTTCTCAAGTGAGCAAAGGCAGTTCCTAGAGTAAATTCACGAGCCTTATCATCCGCATTGACAAAGACAGCGTAGATATCTCCATTTGGAGCGGTGATTTGGTAGCCGATGGTCACATCTTCTTTTTCAACGCCATTTTGTCCTGGAACAGTAATGAGGTGGACGCGCTCTTTGATGTCTTGCAGACTCTTGAGTCGGAAGGCATCTGTCGATTGACGAAGGGCGATCAATCCTTTCATGTAGTCACGACTCTTGACATTTTCAGGATATGCTTTGCCATCTGTAGCCTTGGTCCAGTCAAACTTGTTGACAGCATCACTAGAGTCATAAGAGTCATGGATAAAGTAAGGATAGACAAATGGCTTGCCGTCTTTGTCACGTAACAAGTGAGACTTGTTTGGAACCTTATCTTCAGGAACAGGAGTCTTATAGGCTGGATCAAGGAATTGTTTGGTACGTCCGTATTCCTGACCAGAGTGGATAAAGGGAGTTCCTTGAGCAGTCAAGACCATGAGGTTTCCAAGTCGCAAACGGCGATGGATTTCAGCATAGTTCTCAGCCTTGCTTGGGTCTTTTTTGATAGACTGGGCAATGATGTCAAAGAGGGTCAAGTTATCATGGGCTGCGATATACTGGATAACATCTCCAGGGTTGTCTGCTTCAAAGTTAGTTGGTTGAGCAATCAGATTTTTAAAGATGGTATTGATATCGCGTTTTCCACCTGTGATAAAGGCAGGTTGACCTTCGTTTGGATAGCCAGACTTGAGGTTGTTACGGATGTCGTCTGAAAAGACAGCGACAGTATCTGTTTTCTTCATCCAATCTTGGTCGGCAGGTTGTACAGGCGTATTTTCATCACCAGCATAGGTTCTCCAACCTTCGCCTAGCATGATAAGATTTGGATTGAGGGCGCGTGCAGCTTTGTACGCTTCTTCGATAGAAGCCGCATCGTGGTCACCCATCATATCAAAGCGGAAACCATCTACTTTGTAGGTTTCAACCAGATACTTGATGGAGTCTACCAAGACACGTTTAGACATGTAGTGGGTAGTTCCCAAACGGCCGCCTCCGAAGCTGGTACGAGGAGTTCCGTCTGCATCCATAAAGTGATAGTAGTTTGGCTCAATATCTTCAAAAATGTCAACCTTTGCAGTATGGTTGTAGACCACGTCCAGGATAGCACCCATGCCACGTTTGTGGATTTCGTTGATGAGGTTTTTGAATTCGGCAATACGTTTTTCTGGATCCTTAGGATTCCTTGAGTACATACCAGTCAAGGAGAAGTAGTTTTGAGGGTCATATCCCCAGTTGTAGTTGCTGTTGCTTGAAGCGTAGGCAGACAAACGTTCATGGTTTTTCAATTCATTGACAAAGTAGTAAGACAAGACTGGAAGGAGCTGGATGTGGGTCACACCCAAGTCTTTGAGATAGTCCAGTTTTTCGATAAAGGCTTCAAAGGTACCAAATGGCTTGGTCAAGTCTTTTGCGATCGCAGGATCCGAAGTGAAGTCACGTACATGAGCTTCATAGATAACGGCATCTTCACGTGATTTGAAGTTACGAATCTTTCCATAGGTCAAGTCTTGCGGACCTAACTTCGCTGGATCGACAAAGGCAGCTTTAGCGACCTTATGAGCGGCATCTGTTTTTGCTAGGTCACTGTTCCAAGCCGCTAATGATTTGGCATAAGGGTCAAGAACGAGGACAGTTTTACCTTGGCGCTCGATCTGGTAGTGGTAGTAATAGCCAGTGTAGTTGCTGATACCGAGACCAGAGTTTGCATCCAGAGTTTGTTTCCAGGTTCCTTTTTCTCCTTTTTCAAGGGCGACAGTTCCAACTACCTTTTCAGGGTCTTTCTTGTCATAGACAACAACGGAAACCTTATCAGCACTTGGAGACCAGAGCGTGAGGTCAACACGCTTGCCATCTTCTTTTAGAGTTGCGCCGAGTGGACCATCGTAACTGTAGGACTCATCCTTGAGGCGCCAGCTTGAACGTGTGGTAAAGCGGTCTGAATTGTAGCTGACAGTGTACGGGTGTTGAGTGTCAGAGAAGTCGCCGATGTAGGTCACTTTTTTACCTGCCTCATCCACTTCCACGTCTGTGATAGTTACTTTATTCCCTTGGTAATCAGTGATGCTGGAGTGTTTGAGGATGTCGTCTTTCTTAGCTCCAACTAGGGTAGAAAAACTGCTTTCGATACGAGATTTAGCCACGTGTTGGGCACCAGTCATACGGATATCGTGAACGTAGTAGGGGTTGGTGTAGATGGTTTCGTCATCATCTTTGAGGAAAATCTGACTGTGATTTTTTAGATCAGTGAATTTATAATCTTCTTTTCTGATTTTCACATCATCGCCTTTCTTGCTTTCGTCTAGTAATAAAAATCCAAATTCTCTCGCAGCTTCATTGAGTGGGATATCAATGTAACGGCCATATTTTCCAGTTGCTGTAAAGTCAGTACCGTCAGGCCATTCTCCACTGCTTGGGTTTTTGACATCGCCCCAATACCAAAGAGATTTTTTGTCATAGTTGCCATCGGTGCGGTAGTAGTTGACACGGACTGTTCCCGCTGGCTGAGGACGGTAGTTGTATACCTTATAGTTTTCATCTAGCCAAGCCTCGTTCATTTTTGGAGAAAGGCGCTCTACCGAACGGTCCCCTGTCAGGTTATCCCCTTTAGTATTGTTGATGAGGAAGCTGACTTTCTTAGCTTGATCATTCTTAAGTTTGACATCGAGATAATAGCCATAGTCATCTTTCTTGGCATCCTTGAAGGACTTGGCTCCATTGGGCCAGTTTTCAGAAGGTTTTTCAACATCGTCCCAAGTCCAAAGGCCTTGAGAATCCTTGTTTTCCTCAGGGAGTTTTTTCACATGGATGCGGAAGTAGTTATCTTCGATTGGTTCTTCAGAACTAGTGTCTGCTTGTGGTTTTTGATCAGAATTTGGCGTCGAAGTGCTAGTATCTACTTTCTCTTCCTTGCTGTTGGGCTGGCTTGCAGTAGCATCTTCTGTTTTGGGTGTTTCTGGCGCTGTAGTAGTTTCCACAGCTGGAGCTTCTTTTTTAGAATCAAGGGAAGCGTTTGCATTCTTTTGTTCAGAAATAGGCATTTCCTTTTGAGTTTGACTCGTTTCAGTCTCATTAGGAGCCTGGGTCATGGCGCTGGTATTTTCCTGAGTTTGAGGCAGGTTTTCGTTGGCCGAAATAGTTGGCATTGCAGCAGAAAGCAGGATAATGCTGGCACCAATAAGGACAGAACCAGTTCCGTTCTTCAAGGAACGGATACCGTAAATCATTTTTTTCTCAGTTTGAGATGGGATTTTTTTCATCACAATTCTCCTTGTGTAGTTGTTCCCTATCAGTATAGCACGAGGTAAACATTAGTGCAAGCGTTTTCCTAAATTTTAAGAGAAAATATAATGCTTCATTCTCTTGAAATTTTAAAATAATATATAGGAAAAGATTGTTTAAAAAATAGTAAAAAAACCTTGAAAAATCTAGCTAAATAAGGTATAATATGAGTAATCATTTGTCGTAGGTTTTGTCTGAAATATTGTCCAGACAAGGCTCACAGCAGTTAAATCTTCTGGAAAAGTCAGATTTAGCTGCTCTTTTTGTGCTTTTTTTCAGGTTTTTGAGTGCTTGTAACAAAGATTTAAAGATTCTGAAAATTCGTCAAAGGGACACGGTGATAGGGGTTTTTAAAACCATATGACGATTAGAAAAGCCTGATTGACAAGGCTTGGAATTTATTTACAAAGGAGAATCATCTTGGCAGGACATGACGTTCAATACGGGAAACATCGTACCCGTCGTAGTTTTTCAAGAATCAAAGAAGTTCTTGACTTACCAAATTTGATTGAAATTCAAACGGATTCATTCAAAGATTTCCTAGATCACGGTCTTAAGGAAGTTTTTGAAGATGTATTGCCAATTTCAAACTTCACAGACACAATGGAGTTGGAATTTGTTGGCTATGAAATCAAGGAACCAAAATACACGCTCGAAGAAGCACGTATCCACGATGCTAGCTACTCAGCACCAATTTTTGTAACCTTCCGCTTGATCAATAAAGAAACAGGCGAAATCAAGACCCAAGAAGTCTTCTTTGGTGATTTCCCAATCATGACCGAAATGGGTACTTTCATCATCAATGGTGGTGAACGTATTATCGTTTCTCAGTTGGTCCGCTCACCAGGTGTTTACTTTAACGACAAAGTAGACAAGAACGGTAAAGTGGGATACGGCTCAACTGTTATCCCTAACCGTGGAGCTTGGTTGGAACTTGAAAGCGACTCAAAAGACATCGCTTATACTCGTATCGATCGTACTCGTAAGATTCCATTTACGACCTTAGTTCGTGCGCTTGGTTTCTCAGGTGATGATGAAATCTTTGATATCTTTGGTGATAGCGAATTGGTTCGCAACACCGTTGAAAAAGATATTCACAAGAATCCAATGGACTCTCGTACAGACGAAGCCTTGAAAGAAATTTACGAACGCCTTCGTCCAGGTGAGCCTAAGACTGCTGAAAGCTCACGTAGCTTGCTTGTAGCGCGTTTCTTTGACCCACGTCGCTACGATTTGGCAGCTGTTGGTCGTTACAAGATCAATAAAAAACTCAATGTTAAAACACGCTTGCTCAACCAAACCATTGCGGAGCCATTGGTAGACCCTGAAACTGGTGAAATCTTGGTAGAAGCGGGTACCGTTATGACTCGTAGCGTGATCGAAAGTATCGAGAGTCACTTGGATGGCGACTTGAACAAAATTGTTTATATTCCAAACGATGCAGCTGTTTTGACAGAACCGGTTGTCCTTCAAAAATTCAAAGTTGTTGCCCCAACAGACCCAGACCGTGTTGTAACCATCATCGGAAATGCCAATCCAGACGACAAGGTTCGTGTTGTAACTCCTGCGGATATCCTTGCAGAGATGAGCTACTTCCTTAACTTGGCAGAAGGTATCGGACGTGTGGATGATATCGACCACCTTGGAAACCGTCGTATCCGTGCAGTTGGTGAATTGCTTGCCAACCAAGTACGTCTTGGACTTTCTCGTATGGAACGTAATGTCCGTGAACGTATGTCTGTTCAGGACAATGAAGTTTTAACACCACAACAAATTATCAATATCCGTCCTGTCACAGCTGCGGTTAAAGAATTCTTTGGTTCATCACAGTTGTCACAGTTCATGGACCAACACAACCCGCTTTCTGAGTTGTCTCACAAACGCCGTTTGTCAGCCTTGGGACCTGGTGGTTTGACTCGTGACCGTGCTGGATATGAAGTTCGTGACGTGCACTACACTCACTATGGTCGTATGTGTCCAATCGAGACACCTGAAGGACCTAACATCGGTTTGATCAATAACTTGTCATCATATGGTCACTTGAACAAGTATGGATTTGTTCAAACACCATACCGTAAGGTTGATCGTGAAACAGGTGTAGTCACAAACGAAATTGTTTGGTTGACAGCCGATGAAGAAGATGAATTTACTGTAGCGCAGGCTAACTCTCGCCTCAACGAAGACGGTACTTTTGCTGAGAAGGTTGTCATGGGACGTCACCAAGGGGTCAACCAAGAGTATCCAGCAGAAGTGGTTGACTACATGGACGTGTCACCAAAACAGGTAGTTGCCGTTGCGACAGCATGTATTCCTTTCTTGGAAAACGATGACTCCAACCGTGCCCTCATGGGTGCCAACATGCAACGTCAGGCTGTGCCTTTGATTGATCCAAAAGCACCTTACGTTGGTACTGGTATGGAATACCAAGCAGCTCATGACTCTGGTGCTGCTGTTATTGCTCAGTATGATGGTAAAGTTACATACGCAGATGCTGACAAGGTAGAAGTACGCCGCGAAGATGGTTCATTGGACGTTTACCGCATCCAAAAATTCCGTCGTTCAAACTCAGGTACTGCCTACAACCAACGCACTCTCGTTAAAGTTGGCGATGTTGTTGAAAAAGGCGATTTTATCGCTGACGGACCTTCTATGGAAAAAGGGGAAATGGCGCTTGGACAAAACCCGATCGTTGCCTACATGACATGGGAAGGTTACAACTTCGAGGATGCCGTTATCATGAGCGAACGCTTGGTCAAAGACGATGTCTATACATCTGTCCACCTCGAAGAATATGAATCAGAAACGCGCGATACAAAGCTTGGGCCTGAAGAAATTACTCGTGAAATTCCAAACGTTGGTGAAGATGCCCTTAAAGACCTTGACGAGATGGGAATTATCCGTATCGGTGCTGAGGTTAAAGAAGGGGACATCCTTGTAGGTAAAGTCACACCTAAGGGAGAGAAAGACCTCTCAGCTGAAGAACGTCTCTTGCACGCTATCTTCGGAGACAAGTCTCGTGAAGTGCGTGACACTTCTCTCCGTGTACCTCACGGTGCCGATGGTGTCGTTCGTGATGTTAAAATCTTTACCCGTGCAAATGGAGATGAGTTGCAATCAGGTGTTAACATGCTGGTTCGCGTCTACATCGCTCAAAAACGTAAAATCAAGGTCGGAGATAAGATGGCTGGACGTCACGGAAACAAAGGGGTTGTCTCTCGTATCGTTCCTGTAGAAGACATGCCTTACCTTCCAGACGGAACTCCAGTCGATATCATGTTGAACCCACTTGGGGTACCATCACGTATGAATATCGGTCAGGTTATGGAGCTCCACCTTGGTATGGCGGCTCGTACTCTTGGTATCCACATCGCAACACCAGTCTTTGACGGAGCAAGTTCTGAAGACCTTTGGGAAACTGTTAAAGAAGCAGGTATGGATAGCGATGCCAAGACAATCCTTTACGATGGACGTACAGGTGAGCCGTTTGATAACCGTGTATCAGTTGGTGTCATGTACATGATCAAACTCCACCACATGGTTGATGATAAATTGCACGCGCGTTCAGTCGGACCTTACTCAACCGTTACTCAACAACCACTCGGAGGTAAAGCTCAGTTTGGTGGACAACGTTTCGGTGAGATGGAAGTTTGGGCTCTTGAAGCCTACGGTGCGTCAAATGTTCTCCAAGAAATCTTGACTTACAAGTCTGACGATATCAACGGACGTTTGAAAGCTTATGAAGCTATTACAAAAGGAAAACCAATTCCAAAACCAGGTGTTCCAGAATCCTTCCGAGTTCTTGTCAAAGAATTGCAATCTCTTGGTCTTGACATGCGTGTCCTTGACGAAGATGACCAAGAAGTGGAACTTCGCGACTTGGATGAAGGAATGGACGAAGATGTCATCCACGTAGATGACCTTGAAAAAGCCCGCGAAAAAGCAGCCCAAGAGGCTAAAGCAGCCTTTGAAGCAGAAGAAGCTGAGAAAGCAACAAAAGCGGAAGCAACAGAAGAAGCTGCTGAACAAGAATAAGCAGTTCACTTAGAATAGAAAGGGAAGAAATAGTGGTTGATGTAAATCGTTTTAAAAGTATGCAAATCACCCTAGCTTCTCCAAGCAAAGTCCGTTCATGGTCTTATGGAGAAGTCAAAAAACCTGAAACAATCAATTACCGTACGTTAAAACCAGAACGTGAAGGACTCTTTGACGAAGTCATCTTTGGTCCTACAAAAGACTGGGAATGTGCTTGTGGGAAGTACAAACGCATTCGTTACAGAGGGATTGTTTGTGACCGCTGTGGGGTTGAAGTAACGCGTACGAAAGTTCGTCGTGAGCGTATGGGGCACATCGAGTTGAAAGCTCCTGTATCTCACATCTGGTATTTCAAGGGGATTCCAAGCCGTATGGGCTTGACTCTTGATATGAGCCCTCGTGCCCTCGAGGAAGTTATCTACTTTGCGGCTTATGTGGTGATTGATCCTAAGGATACACCACTTGAGCACAAGTCTATCATGACAGAGCGCGAATACCGTGAGCGCTTGCGTGAGTATGGTTATGGATCATTCGTTGCCAAAATGGGTGCCGAAGCTATCCAAGACCTCTTGAAACAAGTAGATCTTGAAAAAGAAATTGCCGAACTCAAAGAAGAGTTGAAAACAGCTACTGGACAAAAACGTGTCAAAGCCATCCGTCGTTTGGATGTTTTGGATGCCTTTTACAAGTCTGGAAATAAACCTGAATGGATGATTCTCAACATCCTTCCAGTTATTCCACCAGACCTTCGTCCAATGTTGCAGTTGGATGGTGGCCGCTTTGCCTCATCTGACTTGAACGACCTTTACCGCCGTGTCATCAACCGTAACAACCGTTTGGCTCGTTTGCTTGAGTTGAATGCACCAGGTATCATCGTTCAAAATGAGAAGCGTATGCTTCAAGAAGCAGTTGACGCTTTGATTGATAATGGTCGTCGTGGTCGTCCAATCACAGGACCAGGTAGCCGTCCACTGAAATCATTGAGCCACATGCTTAAAGGGAAACAAGGGCGCTTCCGTCAAAACTTGCTCGGTAAACGTGTTGACTTCTCAGGACGTTCCGTTATCGCCGTTGGTCCAACTCTTAAGATGTACCAATGTGGTGTGCCACGTGAAATGGCGATTGAGCTCTTTAAACCATTTGTCATGCGTGAAATCGTTGCCCGTGACATCGTACAAAACGTCAAAGCGGCTAAACGCTTGGTTGAACGTGGAGACGAACGCATCTGGGATATTCTTGAAGAAGTGATCAAAGAACACCCAGTACTTTTGAACCGCGCACCGACCCTTCACCGTTTGGGTATCCAAGCCTTTGAGCCTGTCTTGATTGACGGTAAAGCCCTTCGCTTGCACCCACTTGTCTGTGAAGCCTACAATGCTGACTTTGACGGGGACCAAATGGCCATCCACGTACCGCTTTCAGAAGAAGCCCAAGCAGAAGCGCGTATCCTTATGCTTGCTGCTGAGCACATTTTGAATCCGAAAGATGGTAAACCAGTTGTTACACCATCACAGGACATGGTTTTGGGTAACTACTACTTGACTATGGAAGAAGCTGGCCGTGAAGGTGAAGGAATGATCTTCAAAGACCGTGACGAAGCGGTTATGGCTTACCGTAATGGTTATGTTCACCTCCACTCACGTGTTGGTATCGCGACAGATAGCCTCAACAAACCATGGACAGAAGAGCAAAAACACAAGGTCTTACTGACAACAGTTGGTAAAATCCTCTTCAACGACATCATGCCAGAGGGTCTGCCTTACTTGCAAGAACCAACCAATACTAACTTAACAGAAGGTGTTCCAGCTAAGTACTTCTTGCCACTGGGTGGAGATGTTAAGGAAGCTATTCGCAATCTTGAACTCAACCCTCCATTCAAGAAGAAAAATCTTGGGAATATCATCGCTGAAATCTTCAAACGTTTCCGTACGACAGAAACTTCTGCCCTACTTGACCGCATGAAGAACCTCGGTTACCACCACTCAACTCTTGCAGGTTTGACAGTGGGTATTGCCGATATCCCAGTTGTTGAAGACAAGGCTGAAATCATTGAAGAATCACACAAACGTGTAGAACAAATCACCAAACAATTCCGTCGTGGTATGATCACAGACGACGAGCGCTACAACGCTGTTACAGCTGAATGGCGTGCAGCTCGTGAAAAATTGGAGAAACGTTTGGTTGCCAACCAAGATCCTAAGAATCCAATCGTTATGATGATGGACTCTGGAGCCCGTGGTAACATCTCAAACTTCTCACAGCTTGCCGGTATGCGTGGTCTGATGGCCGCTCCGAACGGACGTATCATGGAATTGCCAATCCTTTCAAACTTCCGCGAAGGTTTGTCAGTACTCGAAATGTTCTTCTCAACTCACGGTGCCCGTAAAGGTATGACCGATACGGCCCTTAAGACAGCCGACTCAGGTTACTTGACTCGTCGTTTGGTTGACGTTGCCCAAGATGTGATCATCCGTGAGGACGACTGTGGAACAGACCGTGGTCTCTTGATTCGTTCTATCGCAGAAGGAAAAGAGATGATCGAGTCTCTCGAAGAACGCCTCAACGGTCGTTACACTAAGAAAACTGTTAAACATCCAGAAACTGGTGCAGTGATCATCGGTCCAAATGAGTTGATTACAGAAGACAAGGCGCGTGAAATTGTCAATGCTGGTGTGGAAGAAGTTACTATCCGCTCTGTATTTACATGTAACACCCGTCATGGTGTCTGTCGTCACTGTTACGGTATCAACTTGGCGACAGGTGATGCGGTTGAAGTTGGTGAAGCAGTTGGTACAATCGCTGCCCAATCTATCGGGGAACCTGGTACACAGCTTACAATGCGTACCTTCCACACGGGTGGGGTTGCCTCAAATACCGATATCACTCAGGGTCTTCCTCGTGTCCAAGAAATCTTTGAAGCCCGCAATCCGAAAGGGGAAGCGGTCATCACAGAGGTCAAAGGACAAGTTACAGCTATCGAAGAAGACGCGTCAACTCGTACCAAGAAAGTCTTTGTTAAGGGTGAAACTGGCGAAGGTGAGTACGTGGTTCCATTTACAGCACGTATGCGTGTCGAAGTTGGAGACCAAGTCTCTCGCGGTGCAGCATTGACAGAAGGTTCTATCCAACCAAAACGTCTCCTTGCTGTTCGTGATGTCTTGTCAGTTGAAACCTACCTCCTCGGTGAAGTACAAAAAGTTTACCGTAGCCAAGGGGTAGAAATCGGTGACAAACACATCGAGGTAATGGTTCGTCAAATGATCCGTAAAGTTCGTGTCATGGATCCAGGTGACACAGACCTTCTTATGGGTACCCTCATGGATATCAACGACTTTACAGATGCTAACAAGGATGTTCTTATCGCAGGTGGAGTTCCAGCGACTGGTCGCCCAGTTCTTATGGGAATCACCAAAGCCTCACTTGAAACAAATAGTTTCTTGTCAGCGGCTTCCTTCCAGGAAACAACTCGTGTCCTTACAGATGCAGCCATCCGTGGTAAGAAAGATCATCTCCTTGGACTCAAGGAAAATGTTATCATCGGTAAGATCATCCCAGCTGGTACTGGTATGGCTCGCTACCGTAACCTTGAACCACAAGCTATCAATGAAGCAGAATATCTGGCTCCAGAACAAGAAGAGGCAGAACTTGCTCCTGTAGAGGAAGTTGTGGAAATCCAAGTTGAAGAAACAGTAGAATAAAAGCAAACAAGAGAACCTTTGGGTTCTCTTGTTTTATTTCAGAAAATTTTCCCACTTTTTCATAAAGTATGGTAGAATAGAAGAACTAAAATGCCAAGGAGGTGTCCATATGGAACAAACATTCTTTATCATTAAGCCAGATGGTGTGAAAAGAGGGTTGGTTGGCGAAATTCTGCAAAGAATGGAACAACGAGGTTTCAAACTCGAAAAATTAGAGTTACGTTCAGCGGTTTCAGAAGTTTTGATTGACCAACACTATCAAGACTTGGTTGAAAAAAGTTTTTATCCTCCTATCCGTCAGTTTATGACCTCAGGACCGGTAGTGGTGGGCATTCTATCAGGTCCGAAAGTGATTGAAACTTGGCGTAGTATGATGGGAGCTACTCGTCCAGAAGAAGCCTTGCCTGGAACTATCCGAGGAGATTTTGCTAAAGCAGCAGGAGACAATCAAGCTATTCAAAATGTAGTTCATGGCTCCGATTCGGAAGCTTCTGCAAAACGTGAAATTGCTCTCTGGTTTAAGGATTAGACTGGTAAAAGAACAGTTCTGTTCACAACAGAGCTGTTTTTTGGTCAGTTGAGCACAAAAAAAGGACATTTGAGGCGGAAACTATCATTTCAAACTCCTCACAAGGTATAATCCCATATAGGGAGGGAAAAGAAATGGTAAAATCAATTCGCCTATTGTTGTTGATTGCAGTCATCCAGATTAGTTTTAGTAGTTGTCTATTATGGAAAGAATCCTTTTTATCTTTAAAACAGACCAATGCTTATTTTTTGATTTTGATAGTAGGAATTTCTGTTTTGTGCGCTGGGATAAATTATTTCCATACAGCAGACCAGTCTAGACATAGTATTTTACATGTTCAAAAGAAAGTGAGTCTTGTTTATTGCCTCCTTTTAGTAGTCAATCTTTTGGCAACCTGTCTGGTTCTCTCAGAAAGCATCCAAACCACTAGCAAATTGCAGCAGGAATTGGTTGACCTCTTTTTACCCTCCTTCTTTTTCTTGCTAGGAGTAGATCTATTGATTTTCTTACCTTTTGATAAAATTTTTCGAGATATAGAAAATTACCTAAATAAAAAGAAAACAGTCGTCATTTCCGTTCTAGCTACGATGGTTTTCTTGAGGAATCCCTTAGTGATTTCCTCAATTCTCATTTATATCAGTGTTGGTTTTCTATGCGCACGTTTCCTTTTTCCAAAATGTATTCAAAGGGAAATCTCCTTTTATGGACACCTGATTCGGGATATCCTGTTTGTTTTTTCAATAGTTGTATTCTTTTAAATGGAGGAGAATTTTTCAAAATTGTTATAGTAAGTTCATAAAGAAAATTCACACAAAAGAAAACTTTTTGGTATAATAGTAGCATGCACACAAAAAATGAAGAAGAGCTTCTAGCTCTCGGAGAAAGATTAGGTCATTTGCTTCAAAAAGACGATGTTCTGATCTTGACTGGAGAGTTGGGTGCGGGTAAAACAACCTTTACAAAAGGCCTTGCCAAGGGCTTGGATATCCGTCAGATGATTAAAAGTCCAACCTATACCATTGTCAGAGAGTACGAAGGGCGTTTGCCACTTTACCACTTGGATGTCTATCGTATCGAAGGTGATGCTGATTCTATTGACTTGGATGAGTTTCTCTTTGGTGGTGGTGTGACTGTTATTGAGTGGGGGCATCTTTTGGGTGAAGATTTACCAGATTCTTACTTGGAATTGGAAATCTTGAAAGAAGCTGAGGGTCGTTGTCTTCATTTTACGGCTCATGGCTCTCGGGCTGAACAACTCATCAAGGAGCTTCAAGATGGAGTATGAGTTGTGTATTCGTGAGGCAGAGATTTCAGATGCTACAGCCTTAATTGCATTTTTAGATTGTGTCGGTCAAGAGACGGATTTTACCAGCTTGGATGAAAATGGTATCATGATGACAGCTTCTGAAATGGCTCTTTTTATCGAAAAACAAGCTGGATCAGAGAATCAAATTACTCTCCTCGCCTTACTGAATGATGAGATTGCAGGAGTCTTAAATATCACAGCGGACCAACATTTAAGAGTTCGACATATCGGCGATGTTTTTCTAGCAGTTCGCAGGAAATTCTGGAACTAAGGCTTGGCGACTATACTTCTAGAAGAAGGCATTGAGTGGGCGAAAGTCAGTGGCGTCCTGCGCCGTTTGCAACTCAGTGTACAAAAACGAAACGAGGCTGCGATCCACCTCTACTCAAAAATGGGATTTATCACAGAAGGCTTACAAGAAAGAGGAGCCTATTTAGCAGAAGGGATATTTTTAGATGTTTGTCTTATGGGCAAGCTGATAAATAAATAACGAGATGATTAAAAAATTAATTGGAATGGTGCTAGGTTTCCTAGCAGTAACAGTTTTAGGTGTAGCGGTTTATGGCTATACCATCTACCAACAGGGAACAGAAACCCTAAGTAAAAAGACTTACAAAAAAATCGGGGAAGAAACCAACGTTATCGAAGCGACGGAGCCTCTGACCATCCTCTTGATGGGGGTAGATACGGGAAATGTGGAACGTACAGACCCGTGGGCGGGAAATAGTGATTCCATGATTCTCCTGACGGTTAATCCCAAAACAAAGAAAACCACAATGATGAGTTTGGAACGGGATATTTTGACCAAGATTGAGACTGGAAACGGTCAAGTTCAGGAAGCCAAACTCAATGCGGCCTATGCTAATGGTGGTGCGGAACTTGCAATTTCTACTATTCAAAAGATGATGAATATCCACATTGACCGCTATGTGATGGTTAACATGCAGGGGCTTCAACAATTGGTGGATGCGGTTGGTGGGATCACCGTCAACAATACACTCGGTTTCCCAATTTCGATTGCTGACCAAGAGGAGTTTAATAAGATTTCTATCGGTGTTGGAGAACAAACCTTGAATGGGGAGGAAGCTCTGGTGTATTCACGGATGCGTTACCAAGACCCAGAGGGAGACTATGGTCGTCAAAAACGTCAACGTGAAGTTATTCAAAAGATCGTTGAGAAGGTTTTGAGCCTAAACAGTGTGAGTCATTATCAAGGTATCCTCAAAGCTTTGAGTGATAACATGCAGACCAATGTGGACTTGTCAGCTAAGAGCATTCCACAATTGCTTGGCTATCAAGATTCTTTCAAGAATATCGAAACGCATCAATTGCGTGGGGAAGATGCTGAGCTACAGGGAATTTCTTATCAGATTGTCACTTCAGAACATATGCTTGAAATGCAAAATCTCTTGCGTAGTTCACTAGGTAAAGAGCCGGTGACAGAATTGGAAACCAATGCGGTACTGTACGAAACAGCCTTTGGTCGGACAGCACCTTCAACCAGTACGAACGCTTCAAACGAAGAAGCAGAATAAGAAAAGAATCAAATCGTGGGAAATTTCCTGCGATTTTTTCAAAAAAATTCGAATAGATAAGTAGGAGGAAACATGAAAGCAGAAATTATTGCTGTTGGAACAGAAATTTTAACAGGGCAGATTGTCAATACCAATGCTCAGTTTTTATCAGAGAAACTAGCCGAAATCGGGGTAGATGTCTACTTCCAAACAGCTGTTGGAGATAATGAAGCTCGTCTTTTGTCCTTGCTTGATATTGCGAGTCAACGTAGTAATCTTGTGATTTTGACAGGGGGCTTGGGACCAACCGAGGATGATTTGACCAAACAAACCCTGGCAAAATTTTTGGGAAAAGATCTAGTGTTTGACCCTCAAGCGCAAGAGAAACTGGATATTTTCTTTGCTCATAGACCTGACTATGCTCGGACACCGAATAATGAGCGCCAAGCCCAAATTGTAGAAGGGGCGACTCCACTGCCAAATGAGACAGGTTTAGCAGTAGGAGGGGTGTCGGAAGTGGATGGCGTGACCTACGTGGTCCTCCCGGGACCACCTAGTGAATTGAAACCTATGGTCTTAAATCAACTCTTACCTAAGTTAATGACTGGTACCAAGTTATACTCACGTGTGCTCCGTTTCTTTGGAATTGGGGAGAGTCAGTTGGTGACCATTTTGGCGGATTTGATTGACCATCAAACCGATCCGACTTTGGCGCCGTATGCCAAAACAGGAGAAGTGACCTTGCGCTTGTCTACAAAAGCAGTTAGTCAAGAAAAGGCTGATCAAGCGCTGGATATCTTAGAAAATCAAATCTTGAGTCGCCAAACTTTCGAGGGAATTTCTTTACGAGACATCTGTTACGGATATGGGGAAGAAACCAGCCTCGCAAGTGTCGTTGTAGAAGAGCTAAAGAAGAGACAGAAAAGCATTACTGCGGCAGAAAGCTTGACGGCAGGTCTCTTTCAAGCGACATTAGCAGACTTTTCGGGCGTTTCAGCAATCTTTAATGGCGGTTTTGTCACTTACAGCCTAGAAGAAAAGTCCAAGATGTTGGATATTTCCGAGCAAGAGCTAAAAGAACACGGGGTTGTTTCTGAGTTTACGGCTCGAAAAATGGCAGAGCAGGCACGGATCAAGACTCAGTCTGATTATGGAGTCAGTCTGACAGGTGTAGCTGGGCCAGATAGCCTAGAGGGTCATCCAGCTGGTACAGTTTTTATTGGACTGGCACATGCCAAAGGGACAGAGGTGATCAAGGCTAATATCGCAGGACGGAGTCGAGCAGATGTCCGACATATTGCGGTCATGCATGCCTTTAACCTAGTTCGCAAGGCTTTATTAAGTGACTAAATTTTGGTATAATGAAAGATAGGTCTAAGGACCAGTAGAATATAGGAGAACAAAATGGCGAAAAAACCAACAAAAAAATTAGATGAAATTGGGAAAAAATTTGGAGCAGACCGTGAAAAAGCATTGAACGATGCTCTTAAATTGATCGAAAAAGACTTTGGTAAAGGCTCAATCATGCGCTTGGGTGAGCGCGCGGAGCAAAAAGTTCAAGTGATGAGCTCAGGCTCATTGGCTCTGGACATTGCTCTTGGTTCAGGTGGTTATCCTAAAGGACGTATCATCGAAATCTATGGACCAGAATCATCTGGTAAGACAACGGTTGCCCTTCACGCTGTTGCGCAAGCACAGAAAGAAGGTGGTATTGCAGCCTTTATCGATGCGGAACATGCTCTTGACCCAGCCTATGCTGCAGCCCTTGGTGTGAACATTGACGAATTGCTCTTGTCACAACCAGACTCAGGAGAGCAAGGTCTTGAAATTGCTGGAAAATTGATTGACTCAGGTGCAGTTGACCTTGTCGTTATCGACTCGGTTGCGGCCCTTGTACCTCGTGCGGAAATTGATGGGGATATTGGAGATAGTCACGTTGGTTTGCAAGCTCGTATGATGAGCCAGGCCATGCGTAAACTTGGTGCTTCTATCAATAAAACCAAAACAATTGCCATCTTTATCAACCAATTGCGTGAAAAAGTTGGAGTCATGTTTGGAAATCCAGAAACAACACCTGGTGGACGTGCTTTGAAATTCTACGCTTCAGTCCGTTTGGATGTTCGTGGAAGCACACAAATCAAGGGAACTGGTGATCAAAAAGATACCAATGTCGGTAAGGAAACCAAGATCAAGGTCGTGAAAAACAAGGTAGCTCCACCATTTAAGGAAGCCTTTGTTGAAATCATGTACGGAGAAGGAATTTCTAAGACTGGTGAGCTCTTGAAGATTGCAAGTGATCTCGATATCATCCAAAAAGCGGGAGCATGGTACTCTTACAAGGGTGAAAAAATCGGACAAGGATCTGAAAATGCTAAGAAATACTTGGCGGATCACCCAGAAATCTTTGATGCCATTGACCACCAAGTCCGTGTTCAATATGGTTTGATTGAAGATGAAGAAAGAACAACTCCTACCTCTGTTGCAGAAGATTTAGCACCTAACCAAGAAGTAACACTTGACCTAGGCGACGGACTTGAAATCGAAATTGAAGATTAAAAATAAAAGCGGAGAAGTCTTTCTCTGCTTTTTATGTTTAAATATTAAGTCTCCATAAGCTTCAAAAGCGTAATAAAAGAGTATTTAATCAAAAAAATTAAATCATTCTATAAAAAGGAGACTACTATAATGGAAAAACGCCTTGTTCGAAACGTACAAGACAAAAAGATTGCTGGTGTTTGTGCTGGTATCGGTGACTACTTTAACATGGACCACACACTTGTTCGTGCACTTTGGATTATCTTCACCCTACTTGGTGGTTCTGGAATCTTAGCTTATGCTGTTCTCTACTTCCTTCTTCCAGAAGGCAATGCAGAAGCTTAAGCCATAGAGAGAATAAAAGTTTATTCTGATCAGTTGAAAATAAAAAATGCATGTAATCGTGGATTACATGCATTTTTATATGTAGCTTCTATCGAAAAAGAGAGGTTCTTCACCAGATGGACAAGTCTTGTTTAATGGTCACTAAAACGACGATACTCTATATGAAAGTCAAAATAATGTTCATTCTGTAACTTTTGGAAGATATCGCGATAGGCTTCTTCGTCAAAATGGTCGCCACGGTAGAGAATTTCAAAACTCAAACCTTCGTACTCTAGAAAAGCGTTGGCTGTTTTGAAACCATTTTGGCGATAGAAGTCCATGCGGGACTTTCTCTGCTCCAAGTTATCGCATTCTTCATCCAATCGCTCGACTTCGAGTAACATGGTTCGCTGATAAAAATCAGTCAGCTTTTCGATGATTTCTTTTCCATATCCGTGGCTTCTCAAGTGGGGCATGATGGCAAAAAAACTGATATAGAAGGCCTTTGGATTGGAGATGGCAAAAGCAAAGCCGACAAACTCTTCTTGGTTATAAAAGGCAAAAAAGTGAGCATCTTCTCGGTCTTGATAGCGTAAAAACTCTGACAGAGGAACTCGTTCTTCCTCGGGGAATGCTTCCTTGTTTAGCTTTTCAACCTTATCCAGATCAGGAAATACATCGGTAATTAATTGACTGGTCAAACTCATAAATGACCTCCTTTTCTTGATTATAGCAAATTGTCTCTCTGTAAGCAATTGATTGCAAGAAATCCAAGCAATCCTTGTCGCTCCTCTAGAAAGCTGATATAATAGCTTTATGAATAAGAAACGATCCGTGGACTTGATACATGGTCCTATTCTTCCTGCGCTTTTAAGCTTTGCCTTTCCAATCTTGCTGTCAAATATTTTCCAACAGCTTTATAATACTGCGGACGTCTTGATTGTTGGGCGTTTTCTTGGTCAAGATTCCTTGGCTGCAGTAGGGGCGACAACGGCCATTTTTGACTTGATTATAGGCTTTACGCTTGGTGTTGGCAATGGGATGGGGATTGTCATTGCCCGCTATTATGGGGCTCGTAATTTCACCAAAATCAAGGAAGCAGTAGCAGCAACTTGGGTTTTAGGTGCTCTTTTGAGCATTTTGGTCATGCTGATGGGCTTTGTCTGTCTGTATCCACTCCTGCAATATTTAGATACCCCGGCAGAAATCCTTCCTCAATCCTACCAATATATTTCTATGATTGTGACTTGTGTAGGCGTTAGCTTCGCTTATAATCTCTTTGCAGGTTTGTTGCGGTCTATTGGTGATAGTCTAGCAGCTCTTGGATTTCTGATTTTTTCTGCCTTGGTCAATGTAGTTCTGGATTTGTATTTCATTACGCAACTGCATCTGGGAGTTCAATCTGCGGGCCTTGCTACCATTATCTCGCAAGGCTTATCAGCGGTTCTCTGCTTTTATTATATCCGTAAAAACGTTCCAGAACTCTTGCCACAGTTCAAACATTTCAAATGGGACAAGGCCTTGTATGCGGATCTCTTGGAGCAAGGTTTGGCTATGGGTTTGATGAGTTCTATTGTGTCTATCGGTAGTGTGATTTTACAGTCTTCAGTCAATACCTTTGGAGCTGTAATTATTAGCGCCCAGACGGCAGCTCGACGCATTATGGCCTTTGCTCTGCTTCCAATGACGGCTATTTCTTCTGCTATGACGACCTTTGCCTCTCAAAATCTCGGGGCCAAGCGACCAGACCGCATTGTTCAAGGTCTTGGTATTGGGAGTCGCCTGAGCATGTCCTGGGCAGGTTTTGTTTGTATCTTCCTCTTTTTTGCCAGTCCTAGTTTGGTTTCTTTCTTGGCCAGTTCGACAGATACTTACTTGGTAGAAAATGGTAGCCTCTACCTGCAAATCAGTTCAGTCTTTTATCCGATTTTGAGCCTCTTGCTGATTTATCGTAATTGCTTGCAGGGCTTGGGGCAGAAAGTCCTTCCTCTAGTTTCCAGCTTTATAGAACTCATCGGGAAAATCGTTTTTGTGGTTTTGATTATCCCTTGGGCAGGCTATAGGGGGGTTATCCTTTGTGAACCCCTTATCTGGGTTGCCATGACTACACAACTGTACTTTTCACTTTTCCGCCATCCCCTGATAAAAGAAGGTAAGGCAATCTTGGCAGCCAAAGGACAATACTAGCTGGGTTTGCTGAACAAAATCCATTTCCTCTAGTGAAAATCGAAAAAACTTGTGTTATAATAAGAAAGATTAAAATGTGAAAAAAGGAGATTCCTAATGGGACGTAAATGGGCCAATATCGTAGCCAAGAAAACGGCTAAAGATGGAGCTAACTCTAAAGTATATGCAAAATTTGGTGTAGAAATCTATGTAGCAGCTAAAAAAGGTGATCCAGACCCAGAATCAAACACTGCTTTGAAATTCGTTATCGACCGTGCTAAACAAGCCCAAGTGCCGAAACACGTTATCGATAAAGCGATTGATAAAGCAAAAGGAAACACAGACGAAACCTTTACAGAAGGACGTTACGAAGGTTTTGGACCAAATGGTTCTATGTTGATTGTGGATACCTTGACTTCAAACGTCAACCGTACCGCAGCTAATGTCCGTGCTGCCTTTGGTAAAAACGGCGGAAACATGGGTGCTTCAGGTTCGGTTTCTTACCTCTTTGATAACAAGGGTGTGATCGTATTTGCAGGTGAGGACGCTGATGCAGTCTTTGAGCAACTGCTAGAAGCAGATGTGGATGTGGACGATGTAGAAGCAGAAGAAGGAACAATCACGGTTTATACAGCTCCAACAGACCTTCACAAGGCTATCGTTGCCCTTCGTGAGTCAGGTGTCGAAGAATTCCAAGTGACTGAATTGGAAATGATTCCTCAGTCTGAAGTGGAATTGTCAGGCGAAGACCTTGAAACCTTTGAAAAACTTTACAGTGTTCTTGAGGACGACGAAGACGTACAAAAGATCTACACAAACGTAGATGGATTCTAATAGAAAAACGAACAGTTTTACTAGCTGTTCGTTTTTTTTGATATTTGAACTTAAACTCTGGTTTCAGAATCGTTTTGTTTCTTGCTTTTTTCTAGACCTAGACCGACTGCATGTTTTTGAACTAGCAAGAGCTGTCCATTGTCTTGTTTTGCAAAAGTTAAGGTAACAGTCTTGATCTTGTCACCAATGGAGATATAGGTGATTTTTCTCGTATCGTACCCTCCGATAGTGGAGTCAAATTCGGAGTCTGGTAGTCCGTGTTTTTTGATAATATCCTTGTAGTTGGTACCCCCTTTTCCTTTGTTGTCAAGGTCACCTTCGATTAAGGCGTCGAACTGTTCTTGGGTCCAGGTGAAGGTATCGTCTTCTTCCTCCTCTGGGATGGAATAGGCGCTATCATCTGTCAAGTCGCTTTCTTCTTCGCGTTCCATTGAGGAACTTGCCTCTCTATAGGAACGGTTAAACTCCCTGGCAAAATCTTTGTAGATATTAGCGTACAGTATCTGGGTCGTAAAGAAAAGTACAATAGAAGCAATTGACAGAGCTGTTCCAATAATGGCCATTGTTTTTCGTTTTTTGAGGTTGACGATAAGGCCGATAATCCCCAAGATAAATGCGACAATGGCGATGAAAAACGATAGATAGTTAATAAATGGAATCCAAGATCCTAAAAGTGCGATGGCTCCAAAAATGGTTGCCAAGATTCCTAAAACTCTTTGTTCTTCTGGTTTCATTTGAACGTTTTCTCCCTTCATCGAGTGAATGGATTTCTATCCACAGTAGTTAGTGCTTATTA
The DNA here is from genome assembly GCF_002096495.1 of Streptococcus oralis subsp. oralis. GTDB lineage: Bacteria > Bacillota > Bacilli > Lactobacillales > Streptococcaceae > Streptococcus > Streptococcus oralis_CU. The sequence goes on from NZ_NCUO01000011.1 coordinate 263,423, forward strand.
TAGAAAAAATATTGCCTAATGTCAATTTAAACTAAAATAGTTCTCTAGGAAACTTTTTTCTTGACATCATTTCTGAAAATGATAAAATAGTTCTCATGGAAACTTATATAGTTCTTGTGAGAACTATATTTATCGTAAGAAAGGAGCAATCATGGACAAGCCGATGTTAATGTTCAAACGTTTTGGACACCAGGTTCATCTGATGGTACAGAAAGAAGCCAAGCGATGTGGCATTGAATTTATGGGTGGACCGCAAGGGCAGGTTCTGCGTTTTTTAGATCATTGTGAACAAAAAGAGGAACTGGTCTTGATTAAGGATATCGAGCAGGAACTCAATATTAGCAAATCTGTGGCGAGTAATCTAGTCAAGCGCATGGTACAAAATGGTTTGGTCGAGTTAGAGGCGAGCCCGAGCGATAAGCGGGCAAAATTTGTTCGCCTGACGGAGAAATCGCGTTCGCAGATGCAAAAAGTTAAAGCTTTTTTTGATCGGATTGATCAAAGTCTGCTAGAGGGGGTTTCAAAGTCAGACTTGGCAATCTTTGAAAAGGTACTCGGGCAATTGCAAGAAAATGTTGAGAAGATAGGAGGAGAGAATGAAGAAACTCGCTAAACGTATTACAGGAAAAGAGTGGGGAATGATCGCCCTTACGATTCTTTTCACTTGTTTCTCGGTCTATCTCGAGTTAGAGGTGCCGACTTATATTTCGCAAATTACAGAATTACTGGGAACGTCTGGAACGCAATTGGGTGAACTCTGGTCACCAGCTGCGAAGATGATTGGTTTGTCTTTATTGGCTTTCTTTTCATCTGTTATGGTTGGTTTCTTTGCCGCTCACGTTGCAGCATCCTATACAACCCATCTACGTAGAGACGTATTTCATCGCGTTTTGGATTTTTCACAGACAGAGATCAAACGTTTTTCAATCCCAAGTCTTTTGACTCGGACGACCAATGATATTACCCAGGTACAGATGCTCTTTACCATGGGCTTGCAAGTGGTTACTCGTGGGCCAATTATGGCTATCTGGGCCATTGGAAAAATCCTTGGGAAATCGGAATACTGGCTCTGGGCAGTCGTTGTGGCTGTTATTGTCAACGTCTTGATGACCACCGTTCTCATGACTCTGGCCTTTCCAAAACAATCGGTCATCCAAAAATTGACAGATAAACTCAATAGTATCACTCGTGAAAGTTTGACGGGGATTCGAGTTGTTCGTGCATACAATGCGGAAGATTACCAAGATAAGAAATTTGAAGCAGCCAACGATGAGGTAACACGTCTTAATCTCTTTGTCAATCGATTGATGGCGATTATGAACCCGATCATGATGGCGATTTCCAGTGGATTAAGTTTAGCCATTTACTGGATTGGTGCCTATATCATCAACGATGCAAGTTTGACAGAACGTCTGCCACTCTTTAGTGATATGGTGGTCTTCATGTCCTATGCTATGCAGGTCGTGATGGGCTTCCTTCTCATGGGAGCACTCTTTATCGTTCTTCCTCGTACCTTGGTTTCGGCAGGACGTATCAATCAAGTATTGGATCTGCATTCTTCTATTGAAAATCCTAGTCATGCACAGACAGCGGATCCTTCAGTTCAAGGACAAGTGGAATTCCGTGATGTGACTTTCCGCTACTCTAAAAACTCTGAAGCAGTCGTGGAACATGTCACTTTCAAAGCAGAAGCGGGTCAAACCGTAGCCTTCATCGGATCGACTGGATCAGGTAAGTCCACCCTAGTCAACCTCTTGCCACGTTTTTACGATGTTTCAGATGGACAAATCCTAGTTGATGGTGTCAATGTACAGAATTATGATTTAGAAGACTTGCGTAATAAGGTCGGTTATATTCCACAAAAAGCTGTACTTTTTTCTGGAGATGTCAAGGGGAACTTGGACTTTGGTAAGAGCAAAGAAACTCCTCTAAGCGAAGCTGCTATGTGGCAAGACTTGGAATTGGCCCAGTCTAAATGCTTCATCGAAGACAAGGAAGCAGGTCTTGCATCAGAAGTGGCTCAAGGCGGAACCAACTTCTCAGGTGGACAAAGACAGCGTCTGGCCATTGCGCGTGCCTTGGCTCGTAAACCAGAGGTTCTCATCTTTGATGACTCTTTCTCAGCCTTGGACTACAAGACAGATCGTGTCCTTCGCCAAGAGCTAGCTAAGAAAACAAAATCCATGACCAAGCTCATCGTAGCGCAACGGATTTCTACCATTATGGACGCCGACCTGATCTTGGTTTTGGATCAAGGTAAAGTCGTGGGACAAGGCACCCACAAGGAACTTCTTGCAACCAACGAAGTCTACCAAGAAATTGCCTACTCACAACTATCGAAGGAGGAATTGGAACATGGAAAATAAAAAAGTTTCGGTCTGGAAACAGTGCAAACCTTATATGGCGGGCCTCCAACTCCCTCTCCTAATAGCAGTTGTGGCTGCGGTCATTTCAAGCATCATTACCGTTTATGGTCCAACTAAGATTAAAGAAATTACTAACTTGATTTCAGATGGCTTGGCTACAGAAATCGACTTGGTAGCTGTGTCAAACATTGCTGGATTTTTGGTTGTTCTGTATGTATTTGGAGCTATCCTTAATTATACACAGGCCTATATCTTTTCAACGAGTATCCAACATTTTTCAAAACGCTTGCGGACGGCTATCGCTGAAAAGATTAATCGTTTGCCACTTGGCTATTTTGACCGTCATTCACAAGGAGATACCCTTTCGCGCGTGACCAATGATGTGGATACAGCAGCGCAATCTCTCAACCAAAGTTTAGGGACAGTTCTTTCAGCTAGTTTCTTGTTGATTGCTGTCTTGGTGACCATGTTTGGGATGAACTGGATTTTGGCATTGGTAACAGTTGTATCAACCCTTGTTGGTTTTGCGGCGGTTTCCGTAATCATGGCCAAGTCACAGGGTTATTTTAAAGCCCAACAAAATAATCTAGCGGCCGTCAATGGTTACGTAGAAGAAATGTACTCTGGCCATAATGTAGTGACCAGCTACAACGCAGTGGACACCTCCAAAGCGAGATTTGCAGGTTTAAACCAGAACTTGCATGATAGTATCTGGAAATCTCAGTTTATTTCTGGTATCATGATGCCAGCCATGTTCTTTGTTGGGAACTTTAGTTATGTCTTAGTCATCATCGTTGGGGCCGCGCTGGCGTTAGAAGGGCATATCAGTATCGGGATTATTGTAGCCTTTATGGTTTACGTACGGACCTTCTCCCAACCTCTGTCACAGATTGCCCAAGGGATTACGAGCTTGCAACAAGCGAGTGCAGCCATGACTCGTGTATTAGAATTTCTAGCTGAAGCTGAGATGCAGGATGAATCTCATAAGGAAAGACAATTGGCCCATATGAAAGGGGAAGTAGTCTTTGATCATGTGTCCTTTGGCTATACACCAGAGCGCACCATTATCCATGACTTTTCTGCGACAGCTCATGCAGGTCAGAAGGTTGCTATCGTTGGACCGACTGGGGCTGGGAAGACAACCATTGTCAATCTTTTGATGAAGTTCTATGAGATAGATAAGGGAAGTATCCGCATCGATGGCGTGGATACTAAGGACATGAAACGCTCAGAAGTACACGATGCCTTTTCAATGGTCTTGCAGGACACTTGGCTCTTTGAAGGAACGATTCGAGAGAACCTGATCTATAATCAGACAGACATCAGTGATGAACGAATGATGGAAGCCAGCAAGGCTGTGGGAATCCACCACTTTATCATGACCTTGCCAGATGGCTACGATACTGTTTTGGATGACACTGTGACCTTGTCTGTTGGGCAAAAACAACTCTTGACCATTGCTCGTGCACTTCTTAAGGATGCACCACTCTTGATTTTGGATGAAGCGACATCTTCAGTCGACACACGTACAGAGGAGTTGATTCAAAAAGCCATGGACCGTTTGATGGAAGGCAGAACTTCCTTTGTCATCGCCCACCGCTTGTCAACGATTCGTAATGCAGATTTGATTCTTGTCATGAAAGATGGAAATATCATCGAGCAAGGCAATCACGAGGAGCTGATGGCGCAAGGTGGCTTTTATGCGGATCTCTACAATAGTCAATTTACAGAAGACGAAGCAGAAGAATAAATCTAAAGAAGGCTTGACGGCCTTCTTTTTCTGCACTATACTAGAAGACAAACGTCTCACCTGTAGACGAAAACAAGGTAATGAATGAGAAGTATAAATGAAAAATTATCAAGAATGGTATCAAAATATCAGCTCCAGACTCACCAGCCATCCCACTCTTTTATTTCTGTTACGCAGTTTCAATCGTTTGATGACAGTCGCCATGCCTCTGGTCTACCTGGCCTTGCTAGTCACCACTTACCTGCAACTAGGACTTGGTCAGCAAGTTGGGGTTTATTTGCTTGTCCCTGCCTCAGGTTTTGTGATTTTGTCTCTTTTTCGTAAGAAAATCAACCACCCGCGACCTTATGAAACTTGGGATATCTGTCCCCTTCTTGATAAGGATAGTTCGGGACGGTCGATGCCCAGTCGCCATGTCTTTTCGGCAACTATCATCTCCATGGCCTGTCTGCATGCTAGTCTACCTGTTGGCTTAGCATGCTTGATTTTTTCAGCTTTGCTGGGACTGGTGAGGGTTTTAGGGGGGGTTCATTATCCCAAGGATGTCTTGGTTGGCTATGCTTGTGGTCTGGTGTGGGGATTCCTTTTCTTCTTATTTTGACATGTAAGTTAAGCTAGTCCTACAACCACTTACTGCTTCAAATTGACCACTTGCTTTTTTGCCCTTGTATTCCTAACTTAGCTTTGATATAGTAGAGTCAGAAAGGAGATGTGATGAAGTTACGAATTGAGATTGACGGCAATTTAGAGGAGACTGAAATTGTCATCAAGACCCCTGCTTTGACAGATGAAATTGCAGATTTGCAACGGCTCTTGCAAGAGTCAAAGGCTCCGAGGTTGACTTTTTACAAGGGGACAGGTGAATATTATCTAGACCTTTCAGAAATTCTCTTCTTTGAAACAGAAGGGAGCAAGATTTACGCTCATACCCAGAAGGAAGCCTATGAGGTTCGCCTCAAGCTCTATGAGTTGGAGTCTATCTTGCCTCGCTATTTTAGCCGAGTATCCAAGTCGACTATCGCAAACATTCGTCAGATTTACTCAGTGGACAAGTCCTTTTCAGGAACGGGGACCATTTCCTTTTATCAGACGCACAAGGAGGTTCATGTCTCACGACATTACCAATCCCTCCTAAAAGAAAATCTAAGAAACATGAGGTAAAAAACATGAAAAAGAAAGCATTTGGTATTGTTTTATTGGTTTTAGCAGCTTGGATCTTGCTGCAAGGAAATTTTGGCATTCCTTCTTTGGATGGTAAGATATGGCCTTTGATTGGTATCGCCTTTTTTGCTTACCAATCAGTTGAAGCTTTGCTTCGTCGTCATCTAACATCAGCAGTTTTTACCGCTCTAGTAGCCTTAATGATTGCGAATCATTTTTATAACATTTTTCCTATTCCAAACCAGTCTTTGTTTTGGGCTAGTATCTTAGCAGTGCTAGGAATTGGCTATCTGACGCATTCAAGTAAGTTTTGGTACGGCAAAAAATGGTGGTACAACAGTGAGCGAACAGTCATCACAGATAAGGAAGTCGCTTTTGGTAGTGGAACCTTTTATAAACAAGATCAAGATCTCGTAGATGACCAAGTGGAAGTCGCTTTTGGGGATGCTAAAATCTACTATGATAATGCAGAGATGCTAGGTGATTTTGCAACTCTGAATATCGAAGTGGCTTTTGGTAATGCAACAGTCTATGTTCCGCAACACTGGCGTGTCGATTTGAAAGTAGAAACCTCCTTTGGTGCAGCTAAGGCAGATTCTCCTGTAGCGCCAACAAACAAAACCTTGATTATCCGTGGGGAAGTTGCTTTTGGTAAACTTGGAGTTGTTTACGTTAAATAAAAAAATAGTTTAGGCCCTTGATAAATTCAAGAAAGTGTGATAACATAGTACGGTATGTGGTGCTAGCACATCCGCTATATTAGATCTAATAGGAGGAAAACACAATGGCTAAAGTATGTTACTTTACAGGTCGTAAGACTGTATCAGGAAACAACCGTTCACACGCGATGAACCAAACTAAACGTGCCGTAAAACCAAACCTTCAAAAAGTTACTGTTCTTATCGATGGTAAACCTAAAAAAGTTTGGGCTTCAGCTCGTGCTTTGAAATCAGGTAAAGTTGAACGCGTTTAATAAAAATGAAAAGACCTAACTGGTCTTTTTCTTTTGCTCTAAGGATAAAACCATTTGAAAAATAGAGTAAATATCCGCCGATACAGCATTCTGCTTTTACACTTGGGCTGAAATATGATAAAATAGAGTATCAACTAGTTGAGGTAAAAAAAATGACTGTAAAAATTAATACAAAAGATGGTCAAATCGAACTGACAGATGAAGTGATTGCAACCGTAGTAGGTGGTGCCGCAACTGAGATTTTTGGTGTGGTCGGTATGGCTAGTAAAAATGCCCTTAAAGACAATTTCCAAGCCCTTCTTGGTAAGGAAAATTATTCTAAGGGTGTTGTCGTGAAGGCAGCCGAGGATGGTAGCATTGCAGTTGATGTTTATACCGTATTGAGCTACGGAGTAAAGATAAGCGAAGTGTCAAAAAACATTCAAGAGCGTGTTCGTTTTAGTTTAGAAAATCAACTAGGAATTACTGCTCAGACTGTGAATGTCTACATTCAAAATATCAAAGTTGTAGGAGAATAATCGTGTCAAAAATTACTACCAGTTTATTCCAAGAGATGGTGCAAGCTGCATCAACTCGTTTGAATAAGCAAGCAGAATATGTCAATTCATTGAACGTCTTTCCAGTTCCAGATGGAGATACTGGGACAAACATGGGAATGACCATTGAAAATGGTGCGAAAGAAGTAGCAGACAAGCCTGCTTCTACAGTTGGAGAAGTAGCGAGCATTCTTGCTAAAGGGCTCTTGATGGGTGCGCGTGGGAACTCAGGGGTTATCACTTCTCAGCTCTTCCGTGGCTTCTCTCAGGCTATCAAGGAAAAAGATGAATTAACAGGTCAAGACTTGGCTCTTGCCTTCCAATCCGGTGTCGAAGTAGCTTATAAAGCGGTTATGAAACCAGTTGAAGGAACAATTTTGACTGTATCACGTGGCGCTGCCATCGGTGCTAAGAAAAAAGCAGAGCAGACCGATGATGCCGTTGAGGTTATGCGTGCAGCCTTGGAAGGCGCGAAAGCAGCTTTGGCTAAGACACCAGAAATGCTTCCAGTCCTTAAGGAAGTTGGTGTGGTAGACTCAGGTGGTCAAGGTTTGGTCTTTATCTATGAAGGATTCCTTTCAGCTCTTACTGGTGAATACAGTGCTTCTGAAGACTTTGTAGCGACTCCTGCTAACATGAGTGAAATGATCAATGCAGAGCACCACAAGTCTGTAGCAGGGCATGTGGCAACTGAGGACATTACCTTTGGTTACTGTACAGAGATCATGGTAGCCCTCAAACAAGGTCCAACTTATTCTAAGGACTTTGACTACGATGAATTCCGTAACTACTTGAATGACTTAGGTGATTCTCTACTTGTTGTCAACGATGATGAAATCGTCAAAGTTCACGTCCATACAGAAGATCCAGGTCTTGTCATGCAAGAAGGTCTCAAATATGGTAGCTTGATCAAGGTAAAAGTGGACAACATGCGTAACCAACACGAGGCGCAAGTTGAAAAAGAAGCAACTCAAGGAAGCAAGCCTGCTGAAACAAAAGAGTATGCTCTTATCGCAGTAGTAGCTGGTCAAGGTTTAGCAGATATCTTCCGTGCCCAAGGTGTGGATTATGTTATCGAAGGTGGTCAGACGATGAACCCTTCAACAGAAGACTTTATCAAGGCTGTTGAACAGGTCAATGCTCGCAACATTATCTTCTTGCCAAACAACAAAAATATCTTTATGGCAGCTCAGTCTGCGGCTGAAGTGCTTGAACAACCTGCTGTTGTGGTAGAAGCGCGTACAATTCCTCAAGGGTTGACCAGCCTTCTTGCCTTTGACCCAAGCAAATCAATCGAAGAAAACAAAGAACGCATGACTGCAGCCCTTGGTGATGTTATCAGCGGTAGTGTAACAACAGCCGTTCGTGATACAACTATCGATGGATTAACAATTCATGAAAATGATAATCTTGGTATGGTAGATGGGAAAATCCTCGTGTCAAACCCTGATATGCACCAAACCTTGACTGAAACTTTGAAACATATGTTGGACGAAGACAGTGAAATCGTGACTTTCTATGTCGGTGAAGACGGAAGCGAAGAACTTGCCAATGAAATTGCCCAAGAAATCGCAGAAGAATTTGAAGATGTTGAAGTAGAGATTCACCAAGGTCAACAACCCGTATATCCATATCTTTTCAGTGTGGAATAAAAATTTAATAGATAAAAAAGAAAGTTGATTTTACAGCTTTCTTTTTTTATGACATTTGTCATATTTCCTAGTGACAGAAGCATCTAGCTCCGCCAACTTCAAAAGACTATAATTGAAGTATGAAATGGAGGAAGAAGAAATGAAAAATAAAATGATTGTCGCAGTGAGTTTAGTAGCAGCAGGAGTTATGACCTATCTCATGTTTTCAGGATTGGACGAGGGTTTCTATCATTTTCCTTGGGAGCTCTTTGCTGGCTTTGGAATGATGTCTTGGCTTGTCAGAGAAGGTTTGAAATTAGTCAGAGATGTGAAAAAGGAGTTTGAGGGATGAAAAAAGCAATTATCTATTTCTTTATCGGCCTGTCACTCTTGGTATGGTTAGTGGAAATGTTTACTGGTTGGTTTGACCAAACCTTGCTTCGGCAATTCATTCGTGGTGCTTGGGGTTTTGGATTTATGATTTTCGTTGTTTTCCCTATGGGAATGAAGTGGTTGAAAGGAGAATCTCATGACTGTGATTAAAGTTGAGAAATTGAGTAAGAAAATAAAAGACAAGGAGATCTTGCGGAACATCTCCTTTGAAATCAACGATGGTGAATGTGTCGCCTTGATCGGACCTAACGGAGCAGGTAAGACGACCTTGATTGATTGCCTCTTGGGCGACAAGTTCGTGAGCTCAGGTCAGATAGCTATTCAAGGCTTTGCACCAACAAATCCTCGATTAAAGCAGCTTATTTCTATCTTACCTCAAGAAAATACGGTGGTTCAAGACTTGAAAGTGAAAGAACTCTTATCCTTCTTTCAATCAATCTATCCAAACAGTCTCTCCAATCAAGAAATTGATGACTTGCTGAGATTTTCGGACAAACAGAAAAATCAGCTAGCGGGCAAGTTGTCTGGTGGGCAAAAACGTTTGTTCTCTTTCGTGTTGGCACTAATAGGTCGTCCGAAAATTCTATTTTTGGACGAACCAACTGCTGCCATGGATACCTCGACACGTCAGCATTTTTGGGAAATTGTCAATCAGTTAAAGAAAAATGGTGTCACCATTGTCTACTCTTCTCACTATATCGAAGAGGTAGAACATACGGCTGACCGCATTTTGGTCCTCCACAAGGGTGAATTGATCCGGGATACGACACCTTATGCCATGCGTGGTGAAGAACAAGAAAAACATTTTACGGTACCACTAACTTATCAGGAAGTTATCAGCACTTTGGACCAGATTCAAGGGCTTGAAATCAAGCAAAATGCTCTTTCCTTCACAACCAAAGAAGCCAGCCAGGTATGGAAAGTCTTGCAAGAACAGGGCTGCATGATCGAAGAAATTGAAGTTCGCAATCGAACTCTCTTAGACAGTATCTTCGAAACGACTCAAGATTAAAGGAGATTGATGATGAAAAATATGACAAGTCTCATGAAAGTGGAAATCATTCTGATGAAACGGCAAGCCGTCTACTATTTGCTATCCATCGGACTTCCAAGTGTGTTTTACCTTATCTTTTCTGGTATGATGTCAGGGTCAGATATTCCAGAAATTGCTCTTCAAGCCTATCTTTTTGCCATGACGCTCTTTAGTATCATGTCAAGTGCTTTTTTCAGTATCCCAAGCACACTCGAGTCTGATAAGACAAACAACTGGCAAAAATTGATTCAACATTCTCCCGTATCTATGGTAGAATATTATGTATCAAAACTGTTCAGTACCCTACTGACTTTCTTGTTATCAATTACAGTTGTCTTTTCAGTTGGTCATTTTGTCCGTGGAGTGACTCTGCCTTGGCTTGACTGGATGGTAATTGGTGCTATTTTGCTGATCGGAAGCGTGGTCTTTATCAGCATGGGGGTCTTGGTGAGCTTGCTACCCAGTGCTCAACTGATGACGGTTGTTGGAAATATTGCCTATATTGCTTTGGCTGTTCTAGGTGGACTGTGGTTCCCCTTGGATTCCTTCCCAGAATGGCTCCAATCTATTGGAAAGCTGACTCCAACCTATCAACTGATGCAGGTCGTCTCTACTTATTTGGAACACCATGAATTTAATATTCTTGCTGCCTTGGTTGTGCTAGGCTATACAGTTTTCTTTGGTGTACTGGTAATCCAGCTGAAAAAAAGGATTGAGGTAAAATAAATCTATGTTGGAAAAATTTAAAAACATTCATTATATGTTTCATATTTCAATTGTGTTTATCATCTTTCCTATAGCGGGTGTCATCGTTGGAGATTACCCGCTTTTAACCTTGCTATGGACCCTACTATTTGTCCTAGCTTTCTACTCGGTTTTAGTCAACCAAAATCGCACTGTGCTGTGGATGGCTTGGTGGATCATGCTTGCCTACATTTTTTATACATCGGTTTGGCTGAGTTCGGGTTTCACCTGGTTTATCTTCTATTTATCCAATCTCCTTATTTATGAGCTGGATGAGATTTCTTTTCACTCTTGGCGTTTTGTCAGTTTTGTTGTCTTGCAACCGTTCATTCTGACCGGAATCTATATGGTCAATCATGTTAGTCCCTGGCAGCTACTCTTTTTCTTGGTGACCTTTATCTTTTCCGATGCAATGACCTTTGGTCTTTATCGAATTCGATTGTCGGAGGACATAAAAGAAGAAAAGATGAAACAAAATGCCAAGCTCAATCTTTTCTTGGCCGAAAACGAACGCAGTCGTATCGGTCAGGATCTTCATGACAGTCTAGGCCATACCTTTGCCATGTTGAGTGTGAAGACGGACCTTGCCCTACAACTTCTTCAAATGCAGGCCTATCCACAGGTGGAAAAGGAATTAAGAGAAATACAGCAAATTAGCAAAGAATCAATGCGTGAAGTTCGTACAATTATCGAAAATCTTAAAACCAGAACCCTTGCTTCCGAATTTGCGACTGTTAAAAAAATGCTGGAAATTGCAGGAATTGAGACAGAAATCAATCACCAACTAGATACAGCTAGCTTAACTCAGGAATTAGAATCAACAGCTTCCATGATTTTGCTTGAGTTAGTGACCAATATCATCAAACACGCCAAAGCGTCTAAAGCCTACTTAAAATTAGAACGGACAGAGAAAGAACTCATTTTAACAGTCAGAGATGATGGCTGTGGCTTTGCTTCTCTAAAAGGGGATGAACTCCATACCGTTCGAGACCGTGTCCTTCCTTTTTCAGGAGAAGTAAAGGTGATCAGTCAGAAACATCCGACTGAAGTGCAGGTTCGGCTACCTTATAAGGAGAGAAACTAAGATGAAATTACTTGTTGCAGAAGATCAAAGTATGTTGCGAGATGCTATGTGCCAGTTGCTTACCTTTCAACCAGATGTAGATTCTGTCCTACAAGCCAAGGATGGCCAAGAAGCAATCCAACTTTTAGAAAAAGAGTCTGTCGATATCGCCATTCTTGACGTAGAAATGCCTGTTAAGACAGGCCTCGAAGTCTTGGAGTGGATACGAGCAGAAAAGCTAGAAACAAAGGTGGTTGTGGTGACAACCTTCAAGCGCCCTGGCTATTTTGAACGCGCGATTAAGGCTGGAGTGGATGCCTATGTCTTGAAAGAAAGAAGCATTGCAGACCTCATGCAAACCTTGCACACTGTTCTCGAAGGGCGCAAGGAGTATTCACCTGAATTGATGGAAGTGGTTATGACCCATCCCAATCCGTTGACAGAACAAGAGATTGCTGTCTTAAAGGGAATCGCTCAGGGTTTATCCAACCAAGAAATTGCAGACCAACTCTATCTATCAAATGGAACCGTCCGAAACTATGTCACCAATATTCTTTCGAAACTAGATGCTGGTAATCGAACAGAGGCAGCCAACATTGCAACAGAATCTGGTTGGCTTTGATAAGAAGGGTTAAAAAATTCCAAAACAATAGCTTGAGTTGAAAGAAATCCATACTAAAATGTAGGAGGTAAATCGCCTCCTTTTCTGGTTTAGAAAAGCGGTGAAAGCTAGTGTCAAAGAGTTAAAAGATCGGAATAAAAACGAAAAAAATATTGACAAGGAAAGAAAAAATGTGTTACAATAATAGACGGTACTTTTTACTTTTGGTCTCTCAAAAGTGTACAGGGACGTGCTGACAAATGTTGCAAAAGTACACACAGATGGTAGCTGTCACCAAGTGTATCATCACCAAAAATAAAAAAACACAGGAGAATGTAGATGCCTACAATTAACCAATTGGTTCGCAAACCGCGTAAATCAAAAGTAGAAAAATCTAAATCACCAGCTTTGAACGTTGGTTACAACAGTCATAAAAAAGTTCAAACAAACGTTTCTTCACCACAAAAACGTGGTGTTGCAACTCGTGTGGGAACAATGACACCTAAAAAACCTAACTCTGCCCTTCGTAAATTCGCTCGTGTACGTTTGAGCAACCTTATCGAAGTTACTGCCTACATCCCAGGTATCGGACACAACTTGCAAGAGCACAGCGTGGTGCTTCTTCGTGGTGGACGTGTAAAAGACCTTCCAGGGGTACGTTACCATATCGTCCGTGGTGCACTTGATACTGCAGGTGTTAACGATCGTAAACAAGGCCGTTCTAAATACGGTACTAAACGTCCGAAAAAAGCATAAGGAAAGGGGATAAAGAGAAATGAGTCGTAAAAATAGAGCTCCAAAACGTGAAGTATTGCCAGATCCGCTTTACAATTCACAATTAGTTACTCGTCTTATCAACCGCGTTATGCTTGACGGTAAACGTGGTACAGCTGCTTCAATCGTTTACGGTGCTTTTGAGCAAATCAAAGAAGCTACTGGTAACGATGCACTTGAAGTATTTGAAACAGCTATGGAAAACATCATGCCTGTACTTGAAGTACGTGCACGTCGTGTTGGTGGATCTAACTACCAAGTCCCAGTTGAAGTTCGTCCAGAACGTCGTACAACACTTGGACTTCGTTGGTTGGTAACAATCGCTCGCCTTCGTGGTGAACACACAATGCAAGACCGTCTTGCAAAAGAAATCTTGGATGCTGCGAACAACACTGGTGCAGCAGTTAAGAAACGTGAAGACACTCACCGTATGGCTGAAGCTAACCGTGCCTTCGCACACTTCCGTTGGTAAGAATAAGATACTAAGGGCGTTAAAAAAGCGACTGAAAATTAGGAAGCTTGACGCAGAATCAAAGATTCTAGGAAAGCTTATCTATTTTCCGAGCTTTTAGCCCGAGTTCAATTGAGTTCAAATCAGCTAACTTGAGCTTTTAGCCCGAGTTCAATTGAGTTCAAATCAGCTAACTTGAGCTTTTAGCCCGAGTTCAATTCAACTTGTCTACAAGTTGAAACCAACAAAAACAAGATAAACATTGAGAACGGGTAGGTCCTGCCTATCCGTTTTTATTAAAATCGTGTTATAATAGAATAGAAATTAAAATAAATAGGAGAAACAAACCTCATGGCACGCGAATTTTCACTTGAAAAAACTCGTAATATCGGTATCATGGCTCACGTCGATGCCGGTAAAACAACAACTACTGAGCGTATTCTTTACTACACTGGTAAAATCCACAAAATTGGTGAAACTCACGAAGGTGCGTCACAAATGGACTGGATGGAGCAAGAGCAAGAACGTGGTATCACTATCACATCTGCTGCGACAACAGCTCAATGGAACAACCACCGCGTAAACATCATCGACACACCAGGACACGTGGACTTCACAATCGAAGTACAACGTTCTCTTCGTGTATTGGACGGTGCGGTTACTGTTCTTGACTCACAATCAGGTGTTGAGCCTCAAACTGAAACAGTTTGGCGTCAAGCGACTGAGTACGGAGTTCCACGTATCGTATTTGCCAACAAAATGGACAAAATCGGTGCTGACTTCCTTTACTCAGTAAGCACACTTCACGATCGTCTTCAAGCAAACGCACACCCAATCCAATTGCCAATCGGTGCTGAAGATGACTTCCGCGGTATCATCGACTTGATCAAGATGAAAGCTGAAATCTATACTAACGACCTTGGAACAGATATCCTTGAAGAAGATATTCCAGCTGAATACCTTGACCAAGCTCAAGAATACCGTGAAAAATTGGTGGAAGCAGTTGCTGAAACTGATGAAGACTTGATGATGAAATACCTTGAAGGTGAAGAAATCACTAACGAAGAATTGAAAGCTGCTATCCGTAAAGCAACTATCAATGTTGAATTCTTCCCAGTATTGTGTGGTTCTGCCTTCAAGAACAAGGGTGTTCAATTGATGCTTGATGCGGTTATCGACTACCTTCCAAGCCCACTTGATATCCCAGCAATCAAAGGTATCAACCCAGATACAGATGAAGAAGAAACTCGTCCAGCATCTGACGAAGAGCCATTCGCAGCTCTTGCCTTCAAGATCATGACTGACCCATTCGTAGGTCGTTTGACATTCTTCCGTGTATACTCAGGTGTTCTCCAATCAGGTTCTTACGTATTGAACACTTCTAAAGGTAAACGTGAACGTATCGGACGTATCCTTCAAATGCACGCTAACAGCCGTCAAGAAATTGACACTGTTTACTCAGGTGATATCGCTGCTGCCGTTGGTTTGAAAGATACTACAACTGGTGACTCATTGACAGATGAAAAAGCTAAAATCATCCTTGAGTCAATCAACGTTCCAGAACCAGTTATCCAATTGATGGTTGAGCCAAAATCTAAAGCGGACCAAGACAAGATGGGTATCGCCCTTCAAAAATTGGCTGAAGAAGATCCAACATTCCGCGTTGAAACAAACGTTGAAACTGGTGAAACAGTTATCTCAGGTATGGGTGAACTTCACCTTGACGTCCTTGTTGACCGTATGCGTCGTGAGTTCAAAGTTGAAGCGAACGTAGGTGCTCCTCAAGTATCTTATCGTGAAACATTCCGCGCTTCTACTCAAGCACGTGGATTCTTCAAACGTCAGTCTGGTGGTAAAGGTCAATTCGGTGATGTATGGATTGAATTTACTCCAAACGAAGAAGGTAAAGGATTCGAATTCGAAAACGCAATCGTCGGTGGTGTGGTTCCTCGTGAATTTATCCCAGCGGTTGAAAAAGGTTTGGTAGAATCTATGGCTAACGGTGTTCTTGCAGGTTACCCAATGGTTGACGTTAAAGCTAAACTTTACGATGGTTCATACCACGATGTCGACTCATCTGAAACTGCCTTCAAGATCGCGGCTTCACTTGCTCTTAAAGAAGCTGCTAAATCAGCACAACCAGCTATCCTTGAGCCAATGATGCTTGTAACCATCACTGTTCCAGAAGAAAACCTTGGTGATGTTATGGGTCACGTGACTGCTCGTCGTGGACGTGTAGATGGTATGGAAGCACACGGTAACAGCCAAATCGTTCGTGCTTACGTTCCACTTGCTGAAATGTTCGGTTACGCAACAGTTCTTCGTTCTGCATCACAAGGACGTGGTACCTTCATGATGGTATTTGACCACTACGAAGATGTACCTAAGTCAGTACAAGAAGAAATCATTAAGAAAAATAAAGGTGAAGACTAATCAGTCCTCACTCTAGAAGGAAGTCACTTAGTGGCTTCCTTTTTTTATCTTTAACTATTCATTTTTGCTGAATATAGTATACGAATTTGATCGCTAAGTTAGAAAAATACTAATTCTACCAAGAAAGAAAATATTCTAATTTGATAAATTAAAGTAAATAAAGGTTCCTAATTCCGTAGAAAAGTTAATAAAAATGAGCAAAAGATTCATAAATACACTTTTAGATAGAAAATTCAGAAAATTGACTCTTTTGCCTTGAAAATTTTTGAAAAAATGGTATGATAGTAACAAGCTATTTTTTTAAGAGAAGAGAAAGGGGAACAATGGAGAAAATCAGTTTAGAATCTCCTAAGACGGGGTCGGACCTAGTTTTGGAAACACTTCGGGACTTAGGGATTGATACCATTTTTGGTTATCCTGGTGGTGCGGTCTTACCTTTGTATGATGCGATATACAATTTTAAAGGTATTCGCCACATCTTAGGACGCCATGAGCAAGGTTGTTTGCACGAAGCTGAAGGATATGCCAAATCAACTGGAAAGTTGGGCGTTGCCGTCGTCACGAGTGGGCCGGGAGCAACAAATGCCATTACAGGGATTGCAGATGCCATGAGCGATAGCGTTCCCCTTTTGGTCTTTACAGGTCAGGTTGCGCGAGCTGGGATTGGGAAAGATGCCTTTCAGGAAGCAGACATCGTGGGGATTACCATGCCCATTACCAAGTACAATTACCAAGTTCGTGAGACAGCAGATATTCCTCGTATCATTACGGAAGCTGTCCATATCGCAACGACAGGTCGTCCAGGTCCTGTTGTGATTGACTTGCCAAAGGATGTATCAGCTCTAGAGACAGATTTCATCTATTCACCAGAGGTGAATTTACCAAGTTACCAACCGACGCTTGATCCGAATGACATGCAAATCAAGAAAATCTTGAAGCAATTGTCAAAAGCCAAGAAACCTGTTTTGTTAGCAGGCGGTGGTATCAGCTATGCGGAAGCTTCTAAGGAGCTCAATGAATTTGCTGAACGTTACCAAATTCCAGTAGTCACTAGTCTTTTGGGGCAAGGTACCATTGCAACGAGTCATCCGCTCTTCCTAGGGATGGGAGGCATGCACGGTTCTTTCGCAGCTAACATTGCAATGACGGAAGCGGACTTTATGATTAGTATTGGTTGCCGTTTCGATGACCGCTTGACTGGGAACCCTAAGACCTTCGCGAAGAATGCTAAGGTTGCCCATATCGATGTTGACCCAGCTGAGATTGGTAAGATTATCAGTGCAGATATTCCTGTAGTGGGGGATGCTAAGAAAGCCTTGCAGATGCTGCTCGCAGAACCAACTGTTCATAACAATACTGAAAAGTGGATTGAAAAAGTCACCAAGGACAAGAATCGAGTTCGTTCTTATGATAAGAAAGAACGTGTGGTTCAACCTCAGGCCGTTATTGAACGCATCGGTAAGTTGACAAATGGGGATGCCATTGTTGTCACAGACGTAGGGCAACACCAAATGTGGACAGCTCAGTATTATCCTTACCAAAATGAGCGTCAGTTAGTCACTTCAGGTGGCTTGGGTACCATGGGGTTCGGAGTTCCTGCAGCTATTGGAGCCAAGATTGCCAATCCAGAAAAAGAAGTTATCCTTTTTGTCGGTGATGGTGGCTTCCAAATGACTAACCAGGAACTAGCTATCCTAAACATCTACAAGGTGCCGATTAAGGTTGTCATGTTGAATAACCACTCACTAGGAATGGTTCGTCAGTGGCAGGAATCCTTCTATGAGGGTAGAACTTCCGAGTCAGTCTTTGATACACTTCCTGACTTCCAGCTGATGGCACAGGCCTACGGCATCAAAAACTATAAATTTGATAATCCAGAGACGATAGAGAAGGATCTAGAAGTCATTCTGGAGGATGTGCCCATGTTTATCGAGGTGGATATTTCTCGTAAGGAACAGGTATTACCGATGGTACCAGCTGGTAAGAGCAATCATGAGATGTTGGGGGTGCAGTTCCATGCGTAGAATGTTAACAGCTAGATTACAAAACCGTTCAGGAGTTTTGAATCGTTTTACAGGTGTCCTTTCTCGTCGTCAAGTCAATATTGAGAGTATCTCAGTTGGTGCGACAGAGAACCCCAATGTATCTCGCATCACCATCATTATTGATGTAGCTTCTCATGATGAAGTAGAGCAAATCATTAAACAGCTCAATCGTCAGATTGATGTGATTCGCATTCGAGATATCACAGATAAACCACACTTGGAAAGAGAAGTTATCTTGGTAAAAGTATCTGCTCCTGCTGAGAAGCGTGCAGAAATCTTGGCCATTATCCAACCTTTCCGTGCAACGGTAGTAGATGTGGCTCCAAGCTCAATCACCATCCAGATGACGGGAAATGCTGAAAAGAGTGAAGCTTTATTGCGAGTGATTCGACCATACGGCATTAAAAATATCGCTCGTACGGGTGCAACTGGATTTACCCGCGACTAATACTTTTTGATTTTCAATGAGTATAAAAAATAACTTAAATTTGTTAAACCAGCCTATAAGGCAATAAAAATAGAAAAGAGAGAAAAACTATGGCAGTTCAAATGGAATACGAAAAAGATGTTAAAGTAGCAGCGCTTGACGGTAAAAAAATCGCCGTAATCGGTTATGGTTCACAAGGACATGCGCATGCGCAAAACTTGCGTGATTCAGGTCGTGATGTCATCATCGGTGTGCGTCCAGGTAAATCTTTTGACAAAGCAAAAGAAGATGGATTTGACACTTACACAGTAGCAGAAGCAACTAAATTGGCTGACGTTATCATGATCTTGGCACCAGACGAAATCCAACAAGAATTGTACGAAGCAGAAATCGCTCCAAACTTGGAAGCTGGAAATGCAGTTGGATTTGCTCATGGTTTCAATATCCACTTTGAATTTATCAAAGTTCCTGCAGATGTAGATGTCTTCATGTGTGCTCCTAAAGGACCAGGACACTTGGTACGTCGTACTTACGAAGAAGGATTTGGTGTTCCAGCTCTTTACGCAGTTTACCAAGATGCAACAGGAAATGCTAAAAACATTGCTATGGACTGGTGTAAAGGTGTTGGGGCAGCTCGTGTTGGTTTGCTTGAAACAACTTACAAAGAAGAAACTGAAGAAGATCTCTTTGGTGAACAAGCTGTACTTTGTGGTGGTTTGACCGCCCTTATCGAAGCAGGTTTTGAAGTCTTGACAGAAGCAGGCTATGCCCCAGAATTGGCTTACTTTGAAGTTCTTCACGAAATGAAATTGATCGTTGACTTGATCTATGAAGGTGGATTCAAGAAAATGCGTCAATCTATTTCAAACACTGCTGAATACGGTGACTATGTATCAGGTCCACGTGTGATTACTGAGCAAGTTAAAGAAAACATGAAAGCTGTTTTGGCAGATATCCAAAATGGTAAATTTGCAAATGACTTTGTGAATGACTACAAGGCTGGTCGTCCAAAATTAACTGCTTACCGTGAACAAGCAGCTAACCTTGAAATTGAAAAAGTTGGTGCAGAATTGCGTAAAGCAATGCCTTTCGTTGGTAAAAACGACGACGACGCATTCAAAATCTACAATTAATTCTTGTAAAGAGAGACAGAAGGCGAGTTGGGGGTACCTAACTCGTTTTTTATCTTGAAAAGTACTTGAGGAGGAGACAATGCTAAGTGCAAAAGATGTGGTGAAAGCCCACAAAGTTTTGAGTGGTGTAGTAGTTGATACACCACTAGAATATGATCATTATTTATCAGAAAAATACCAAGCAAAGATTTATCTCAAAAAGGAGAATGCGCAACGAGTTCGCTCTTTTAAAATTCGTGGAGCCTATTATGCCATTTCTCAACTGTCAAAAGAAGAACGCGAGCGTGGTGTAGTCTGTGCCTCTGCGGGAAATCATGCCCAAGGTGTCGCCTATACTTGTAATGAGATGAAGATTCCTGCAACGATCTTTATGCCCATCACAACACCGCAACAAAAGATTGGGCAGGTTCGCTTTTTCGGTGGAGAGTTTGTGACAATCAAGTTGGTTGGGGATACCTTTGATGCTTCTGCTAAGGCAGCACAAGAATTTACATTGACAGAAAACCGCACCTTCATCGATCCTTTTGATGATGCGCATGTTCAGGCTGGTCAAGGGACTGTAGCCTATGAAATTCTTGAAGAAGCCCGTAAAGAGTCTATTGATTTTGATACAGTACTTGTACCAGTAGGTGGTGGCGGATTGATTGCCGGTGTTTCTACTTATATTAAGGAAACCAACCCGACTATTGAAGTGATCGGGGTAGAAGCTAATGGTGCTCGCTCTATGAAAGCTGCCTTTGAAGCTGGGGGACCAGTTAAACTCAAAGAAATTGATAAGTTCGCTGATGGGATAGCCGTACAGAAGGTTGGACAATTAACCTATGAAGCGACTCGTAAGAATGTTGAAACGCTGATTGGGGTGGACGAGGGATTGATTTCCGAAACCTTGATTGATCTTTATTCCAAACAAGGTATTGTAGCAGAACCAGCCGGAGCTGCCAGTGTTGCAGCCTTGGAAGTTTTATCAGACTATATCAAAGGCAAGACGATTTGTTGTATCATTTCTGGAGGAAATAACGATATCAACCGTATGCCGGAGATGGAAGAACGTGCCTTGATTTACGATGGAATCAAGCATTACTTTGTAGTGAATTTTCCACAACGTCCTGGAGCTCTCCGAGAGTTTGTAAATGATATTTTAGGGCCAAATGATGACATCACTCGTTTTGAATATATCAAACGAGCAAGCAAGGGGACAGGTCCTGTATTGATTGGGGTAGCTCTTGCCAATAAGCATGATTATGCTGGCTTGATTCATCGAATGGAAAAGTTTGACCCATCTTATATTAATTTGAATGGGAACGAAACGTTGTATAATATGCTAGTTTAAGCTAAAATAAAATTATTATCATATTATTTGCGTAATGGTAATGATGGTGCTATAATGAGGGTGACGAAAGGGGGAGATTCCCATGGTTTTACAAATTTTACTTGTTTTATTGTTTTTAGTGGTGATTGCATCAGTGATTATGGTTAGTTCTGTGTATGTGGTTCGACAACAATCTGTCGCTATCATAGAACGCTTTGGTAAATACCAAAAGTTGAGCAATAGTGGTATTCATTTACGAGCTCCTTTTGGGATTGATAGGATTGCAGCAAGAGTTCAACTACGCTTGTTGCAAAGTGAGATTGTTGTAGAGACAAAGACGCAAGATAATGTATTTGTAACGATGAATGTGGCAACTCAGTATCGAGTGAATGAAAATAATGTCACAGATGCTTATTATAAATTGATGCGTCCAGAAGCCCAGATTAAATCCTATATAGAAGATGCTTTGCGTTCATCTGTACCAAAGCTAACCCTAGATGAGTTGTTTGAGAAGAAGGATGAAATCGCCTTAGAAGTTCAAAAACAAGTGGCTGAAGAAATGTCTACATATGGGTATATCATTGTCAAAACGCTGATTACTAAGGTTGAACCTGATGCTGAAGTAAAACAATCAATGAATGAAATTAACGCGGCTCAACGTAAGAGAGTTGCGGCGCAAGAGCTTGCTGAAGCAGATAAGATTAAAATCGTGACCGCAGCAGAAGCTGAAGCAGAAAAAGATCGCCTACATGGTGTAGGGATTGCAGAGCAGCGTAAAGCAATTGTTGACGGACTAGCTGATTCTATCCAAGAGTTAAAGGGAGCCAATGTTGAGCTAACTGAAGAACAAATCATGTCTATCCTATTAACGAACCAGTATTTAGATACGTTGAATAATTTTGCAGATAAAGAGGGTAATAATACAATCTTCCTACCAGCAAATCCTAATGGAGTCGAGGACATAAGAACTCATATATTATCGGCTTTAAAAGCCAAATAAAAATATGCAGAATAATATAGTTGCAACGAATATATGTTTTTTTATTGACAAACGAAATAAAAACGTATACAATTAAGTATTGTAAAGAATAATTTAGGAGAAGAACATGGCTAAGTCGAACTTTGAAAAAGTAGAAGCAGTTGTTGGCTGGGTTCGTGATAAGAAAATCACAGGCTACCGTATCTCTAAAGAAACGAATGCGCGTGAAATGTCTATCATTGCTCTAGCACAAGGACGCGCAAAAGTTAAAAATATTTCATTTGAAACAGCTCTTGGTTTAATCGATTTCTATGAAAAAAATCATGAAAAATTTGAAAATTAAACTGTGGTCACAGGCAGATTCCTGAATCGAGTCTGCCTTTTCTTTACAATTACAAATTAAAAAGACTGCATTCTTTATGCAGTCTTTGTTTATTAGCTGAGATAGCGTTGAAGAAATTCTTTTGTCCGGTCTTCTTTAGGATTTGTAAAGAGTTCTTCAGGCCTGCCTTCTTCAGCAATGACACCCTTATCCATAAAGATGACACGGTGAGAGACATCGCGAGCGAATTCCATTTCGTGGGTTACGACGATCATGGTCAAGCCTTCTTGAGCCAAATCCTGCATAATTTTGAGGACTTCTCCAACCATTTCAGGGTCAAGAGCAGATGTTGGTTCGTCGAAGAGAATGGCATCAGGATTCATGGAGAGCGCGCGGGCGATAGCCACGCGTTGTTTCTGACCACCTGATAGTTGCTTCGGCTTGGCTTGCCAGTAACGTTCTCCCATGCCAACTTTTTCGAGATTCTCTTTGGCAATTTTTTCAGCTTCAGAGTGGTCGCGTTTGAGTACAGTCGTTTGGGCAACAATCGTATTTTCAAGGACATTCAGATTTTCAAAGAGATTGAAAGATTGGAAAACCATACCGAGTTTTTCACGATAATGGGTGAGGTTATAGCCTTTTTCTAAGACATTTTCTCCTCGATAGAGAATCTCTCCCTCTGTAGGTGTTTCGAGTAAATTAATTGAACGAAGGAAGGTTGATTTTCCGCTTCCAGAGCTCCCGATGATGGAAATAACCTCTCCTTTATGGACGGTGAGAGAAATGTCTTTTAGCACTTCGTTTTGCCCATAGGATTTTTTGAGGTGTTTGATTTCAAGGATTGCTTGTGTCATTTTTTCAAATCCTCCGTTTGCATTTGGTTAGCACCTGTAGTGTAAGTATCCATGTCCATACGACGTTCGATGAAGCGTAGGATACGGGTCACAGTAAAGGTGAGGACAAAGTAAATCACGGCGATGATGGTAAAGGTCTGGAAGTATTGATAAGTTTGTGTTGCTACAGTATTTCCTGAGAAATAAAGCTCAACAACTGAAATAACGTTCAATACAGAGGTATCTTTGATATTGATGACAAACTCATTACCAGTAGCAGGTAGAATATTACGGACAACCTGAGGTAGGACAATCTTACGCATGGTTTGATTGTGGGTCATACCAAGAGCAGTTGCAGCTTCAAACTGTCCTTTGTCAACTGCTAGAATACCACCACGGACGATTTCAGTCATGTAGGCACCTGTGTTGATTGAGACGATGAAGATAGCGGCTAGTGTGCGGTCAAGATTGATACCGAAAGCTTGGGCAGTTCCATAGTAGATAACCATGGATTGAACAATCATTGGTGTACCACGGAAGATCTCGATATAGACATTGAGAATCCAACCGACTAGTTTCTGTAGGGTGTACATTGCCTTGTTCTCAGATAGTGGAGCGGTACGGAAGATCCCGATTGCAAGTCCGATAAGGAGACCTGTGATGGTTCCGATAATGGAGATTAGGAGTGTGATACCAGCACCACGCAAGAGTTGTTGCCAGTTTTCAGAAAGTATCTTAGCGACTTGGCTAAAGAAACTACTTTCTTCCTCTGTTGTTGTAGACTCCACAGGTTGCTCTTTGATCATACGATCCATGAGGGCTACTTGCTCATCCTTTGAGATGGTTTCGATGCTCGCATTGATTTGGCTGATGCGGCTGTCATCTTTACGAAGTCCAATGGCAATAGCTGTATCTTCTTCGCCAGTTTTGAAACCTGGTTGAGGTTGGATCATTTTGAACTTAGCGTTAGCAGACTCAGCGGTCATTGCTTCAGGTCGTTCAGAAACATAGGCATCAATAACACCGGCCTCCAGAGCTTGACGCATCTGAGCAAAGTCGCCCATAGCTGTTTCTTTTTTGGCACCTGGAATTTGGGAAATCAGGTCATAAAGATAAACACCTTGTTGAGACGTGATTTTTGCTCCGCTAAAGTCTTCCAAAGATTTGGCATTCGCATAGGCAGAGTCCTTTTTGACCAATAGAACCGGTTCGCTAGTATAGTAACTGCTTGAAAAAGCAATTTCTTGTTTGCGTTCAGCAGTTGGGCTCATACCGGCAATGATCATATCAATTTTGCCAGAAGTAAGGGCTGGAACAAGTCCTTCCCATTTGGTTTTTACAACCAAAGGTTCTTTGCCTAAGTCTTTGGCAATCTTTTTAGCGATTTGGACATCGTAGCCATTGGCATATTGGTTGGTACCGTCAATTTTGACAGCGCCGTTACTATCGTCGTCTTGAGTCCAGTTGAAGGGAGCGTAAGCTGCCTCCATCCCGATGCGTAAATATTCGTCGGCTTGGACTTGGCTAACTAGTCCTAAGGTAAGGGCTAGGCTAGCAAGGATAGATAAGCATAATTTTTTCATGTTTTCTCCTATTTCTAGTCTAAAAATGACTCTCTCTATTGTATCTAAAAATAGTGAGATTTTCAATACAAGTAAGCCTTTACTTATAAAAAATGATATAATGGTAAAAAGATTGAAAGGGAACCGATTATGAAAAAAAGATGGCTGTTGGCTTTGGTATTTACTTATTTATTATTTATACCGAGCCTGGTTTTTGCAGTAGACTTTGATATCTTATCCTATCAGGGGGATTTGAATATTCATGCAGATAATACTGCAATTTTTAAGGAAACAATTACCTACCGCTTTGGAGATGATTACAATGGTCAGTTAGTTGGGCTCGGAAAAGCTGGGAAAATGCCGGAAGGATTTGACATTGATCCCGACCCGACCGTTCAGGTCTCTAAAAATGGAAGAATTGTTCAAAATGTTTCCTTCTATACTATGGAGGAAGAGGACGGCTACAAGGTAAAAATTTACAATGCTGGATATGCCGGAGATACTGTTCGGGTAACGGTTACCTGGAAACTAACAAACCTTCTCTTCTTATATAAGGATATCGCAGAGCTAAATTGGCAACCCTTGACCGATAGTACTGGAGACATCAAAGAGATTGAGTTTAAGATTAGCTCTGATACCCCAGCAGAGAAACTCTATTTTCATGCAGGCCAACTCCTAAGGGACTCTAGTGTTGAAAAAGTAAATAATCTCTATCATGTCAAAATGAAAGACCTTCCTAGAAAGCGACAGATCGAATTACACGCATACTGGCCTAGAAGTGCTTTTGCAGGAGCTCCAGATCAAGGGTTAGAGGAAGAACGTTTAACCGATTTTAACCGGATTGAAAGCAATATAGCAACAGAAAAAGCGCAAAGTGAGATTTTGATGAAATGGGTATTCCCCGTCATTTTTATGAGTCTCTTACTTCTAGTTCCTATCTTCTATAGGATGTTTCGTCAGAGTACAAGCATTAAAAAGGTCTTTCCAAAAGATCATCGACTCTACGAACCACCGATGGATTTGCCTCCAATGGTTTTAGCAGAAGCAGTGTATTCAACGTCCTTAGAGGAAGTCAATCCCCTAAACAAATCAGGGTTTGGCAAATTTACTTTTGAACGTTTGATTCAGGCAACCTTGTTGGATTTAGTAGATCGAGGTCATTTATCTATTTTCCAAGGGGATGAAGAACCTTATGTGCGCATTATCAGTGAAAAGGGTTTGTCCAATTTTGAGAAGGAATGTCTGCGCATGACTTTGTCAAATAAGAAAGAATTGGCTATTTCAGAGCTCTTCCCTGATTACCAAGTTTCATCTTCCCTTTACCGTGGTGCCAAAGAGTCAGATGAAAAACATATCCGAGAAACAGGCTCGCGTCTCAAACGCTCCTTTGAAGGAAGACTTCAACGCATTCAGTCTTGTGTCAAGGATAAGGTCCATGTACTTCGTATCCCAAGCTACTATCGTCCCTTGACAAGTGAGGAACGCCGCCTTGCTCTCGGGATGCGGGTCTGTTCAGCCATAACAGCTCTAGGTGGACTGCTATTCTTTTACTATAGCTGGCAAACACATGGTTTCTTTTCGATCCCATTTCTACTCTTAGGATTGACAGGATTAGGGGCTAGTTTCTGGGTTTATCTTGCCACGCGAGGAGCCTATCGCGATGGAGTTCTAACTGAGGAAGGAGCAGAAATCTTCTATCTCTGGACGAGTTTTGAAAATATGCTTCGCGACATTGCTCATCTAGATCAGGCCGAGCTAGAGAGCATCGTCCTTTGGAACCGTCTACTGGTCTATGCGACTCTCTTTGGTTATGCCAAGAAGGTGAGTAAGTTAATGAAAGTTCGCCATATTCAGCTTGAAAATCCAGATTTGAATCTTTATGTAGCCTATGGTTGGCACTCACAGTTCTACTCCTCAACTGCACAAATCAAGCAATATACTGCTGTCGCAAATACAGCTAGCAATTACTCTGTATCTTCTGGAAGTGGTTCTTCAGGTGGAGGATTCTCAGGAGGCGGAGGCGGTGGTAGCATCGGTGCCTTCTAAAAAATCTATCGCAATATCCGAAATTATGCTATAATAGAGGACAGAAAAAGGAGTAATGTATGTATTTTATTGAAATTTTGAAGTCAATCTTTTTTGGGATTGTTGAAGGAATTACAGAATGGTTGCCCATTTCAAGTACTGGCCACTTGATCTTGGTTGAAGAATTTGTACAATACAAGGACCAGAATGAAGCCTTCATGTCCATGTTTAATGTTGTCATCCAGCTTGGTGCCATTTTAGCAGTTATGGTCATTTACTTTAACAAGCTTAATCCTTTCAAACCTGGTAAAACTAAGGTAGAAGTTCGTAGAACTTGGCAGTTGTGGTCAAAAGTCTTTGTTGCGACCTTGCCTTTGCTATTGGTTTTTAAACTAGATGATTGGTTTGATGCTAACTTCCATAACATGGTTTCAGTTGCGATTATGTTGATTATCTATGGTGTTGCCTTTATCTACCTTGAAAAACGAAATAAGGCGCAAGCCATTGAACCAACAGTAACAGAGCTAGACAAGTTACCTTATAAAACAGCCCTTTACATTGGGCTCTTCCAAGTCCTCGCCCTCTTTCCAGGAACGAGCCGTTCAGGTGCGACGATTGTTGGTGGTTTGTTGAATGGAACAAGCCGCTCAGTCGTAACAGAGTTTACCTTCTATCTCGGAATTCCTGTTATGTTCGGAGCCAGTGCTTTAAAGATTTTCAAATTTATTAAAGCAGGTCAACTCTTGAGTTTTGGACAACTGTTCTTGCTCTTGGTAGCTATGGGTGTTGCCTTTGCGGTCAGCATGGTTGCTATTCGTTTCTTGACCAGCTATGTGAAGAAACACGACTTTACACTCTTTGGTAAATATCGTATTGTACTCGGTAGTGTCTTGTTGCTCTATAGTTTTGTGCGTTTGTTTGTATAAGAAAAAAGCTTGAGGGAAGTTTCCTTCAAGCTTTTTAAAATCCTGTCACCGTAATTCCTAGTAAACGGATACCTTTTTCTTTTTCAGCTAGCTCTTCGTAGAGTTGAAGGGCGGTTTGAGAAATCTGACTAGCGTCCTGTGTAGCTTGTGGGAGGCTTTTTCGTCTAGTCAGAGTGGAGAAGTCAGCATATCGTATTTTTAGGATAATGATTTTTCCAGCTTTGTCCTGCTTGCTGAGATTGTGAGCTACCTTTTCGGAGAGAAGAGTCAGCTCTTTTTTGATATCTTCTTCATCCTGGAGAATCTTACTATAGGTTTTCTCCTTCCCGATTGATTTGCGGATGCGATTGGACTTGACTGGAGAATTGTGAATACCACGAGCCTTTCGATAAAGATCATAACCAAGTCTGCCAAAGCGATCGATTAAAGTAACTTCTGAGACATCCAATAAGTCTGCACCAGTATAAATGCCCATTTCATGAAGCTTTTCTACTGTCTTCTTTCCTACACCATGAAATTTAGCAATGTCCATTTGTTTGAGAAAGTCTTGGGCTTTGTCAGGTAGAATCACTGTCAAACCATGTGGCTTCTGATAATCACTGGCCATTTTAGCTAGAAATTTATTGTAGGAAACGCCTGCAGAAGCGGTCAGGTGTAGTTCC
The DNA here is from genome assembly GCF_002096495.1 of Streptococcus oralis subsp. oralis. Classification (GTDB taxonomy): domain Bacteria; phylum Bacillota; class Bacilli; order Lactobacillales; family Streptococcaceae; genus Streptococcus; species Streptococcus oralis_CU. Next base: position 291,555 of record NZ_NCUO01000011.1, read on the forward strand.
TGCCAGATATCCTCTTGGATGAGGCGGGCTATTTTGACGGCTGACTTGATACCGAGTTTATTTTCCGTCACATCTAAGTATGCCTCGTCGATACTCATAGGTTCAATCAAATCAGTGTAGCGTTTAAAAATAGCTCGAATCTCAAGTCCCACAGTCTTATACTTTTCATAATTTCCAGAGATAAAGACAGCTTGGGGACAGCGCTCATAAGCTTCTTTAGAACTCATGGCTGAATGAACACCAAAAACTCGTGCCTCGTAGCTACAGGTAGAAACGACACCTCGACCACCTGTTTGTCTGGGATCACTTCCGATGATAACAGGTTTGCCCTTTAACTTGGGATTATCTCTGATTTCCACCGCAGCAAAAAAGGCATCCATGTCGATATGGATGATTTTTCTGGACAGATCATTTATCAATGGAAATATGAGCATTCCAATCCCTTTCTAGTGTCATTTTCTATTTATTATACCCTTTTTTCTGAAAAAATGGGAAAGTTCAACCTGACTTTCAAAAATATAATACAGATAAGAACAAAAAAGAGACTGTATTATAAAAGAAAGCGTCTAAAATGCCGATTTTCTCTTGTTGAAATCGGTTACTGTATGGTATACTTGTCTCAAGAATGTAACAGATGACTGTTACTAGAAAAAAGAGGACATTAACATGGTTGTTAAGACAGTTGTTGAAGCACAAGACATTTTTGATAAAGCTTGGGAAGGCTTCAAAGGCGTAGATTGGAAAGAAAAAGCAAGTATTTCTCGCTTTGTTCAAGCTAACTACACACCTTATGATGGAGATGAAAGTTTCCTTGCTGGACCAACAGAACGTTCACTCCACATCAAAAAAATCGTAGAAGAAACAAAAGCACACTACGAAGAAACTCGTTTCCCAATGGACACTCGTCCAACATCTATTGCTGATATTCCTGCTGGATTTATCGACAAAGAAAATGAAGTTATCTTCGGTATCCAAAACGATGAACTCTTCAAATTGAACTTCATGCCAAAAGGTGGTATCCGTATGGCTGAAACTACTTTGAAGGAAAATGGATATGAACCAGATCCAGCTGTTCACGAAATCTTCACTAAATACGTAACAACAGTTAACGACGGTATCTTCCGTGCCTACACTTCAAACATTCGTCGCGCTCGTCACGCTCACACTGTAACTGGTCTTCCAGATGCCTACTCACGTGGACGTATCATCGGTGTTTACGCACGTCTTGCTCTTTACGGTGCAGACTACTTGATGCAAGAAAAAGTAAACGACTGGAATGCGATCAAAGAAATTGATGAAGAAACAATCCGTCTTCGTGAAGAAGTAAACCTTCAATACCAAGCATTGCAACAAGTTGTTCGCTTGGGTGACCTTTACGGAGTTGATGTCCGCAAACCAGCGATGAACACGAAAGAAGCAATCCAATGGGTTAACATCGCCTTCATGGCTGTCTGCCGTGTTATTAACGGTGCTGCTACATCTCTAGGACGTGTGCCAATCGTATTGGATATCTTTGCAGAACGTGACCTTGCTCGTGGTACATTTACTGAATCAGAAATCCAAGAGTTCGTTGATGATTTCGTTATGAAACTTCGTACAGTTAAATTTGCTCGTACAAAAGCTTATGACCAATTGTACTCAGGTGACCCAACCTTCATCACAACTTCTATGGCTGGTATGGGTAACGATGGTCGTCACCGTGTTACTAAGATGGACTACCGTTTCTTGAACACTCTTGACAACATCGGTAACTCTCCAGAGCCAAACTTGACAGTTCTTTGGACTGACAAATTGCCATACAACTTCCGTCGCTACTGTATGCACATGAGCCACAAACACTCTTCTATCCAATATGAAGGTGTAACAACAATGGCTAAAGACGGATACGGAGAAATGAGCTGTATCTCATGCTGTGTGTCACCACTTGACCCAGAAAACGAAGATCAACGTCACAACATCCAGTACTTCGGTGCTCGTGTAAACGTTCTTAAAGCCCTTCTTACTGGTTTGAACGGTGGTTACGACGATGTTCACAAAGACTACAAGGTATTTGACATCGATCCTATCCGTGACGAAGTTCTTGAATTCGAATCAGTTAAAGCCAACTTCGAAAAATCTCTTGACTGGTTGACTGACACTTACGTAGATGCTTTGAACATCATCCACTACATGACTGACAAGTACAACTACGAAGCTGTTCAAATGGCCTTCTTGCCAACTAAACAACGCGCTAACATGGGATTCGGTATCTGTGGATTTGCAAACACAGTTGATACATTGTCAGCTATCAAGTACGCTACAGTTAAACCAATCCGTGATGAAAATGGCTACATCTACGATTACGAAACAATCGGTGAATACCCACGTTGGGGTGAAGATGACCCACGTTCAAACGAATTGGCAGAATGGTTGATCGAAGCTTACACAACTCGTCTACGTAGCCACAAGCTTTATAAAGACGCAGAAGCTACAGTATCTCTTTTGACAATCACATCTAACGTTGCTTACTCTAAACAAACTGGTAACTCACCAGTCCACAAAGGTGTATACCTCAACGAAGATGGTTCTGTGAACTTGTCTAAACTTGAATTCTTCTCACCAGGTGCGAACCCATCTAACAAAGCTAAAGGTGGATGGTTGCAAAACTTAAACTCACTTGCTAGCCTTGACTTTGGTTACGCAGCTGACGGTATTTCATTGACAACTCAAGTTTCACCTCGTGCTCTTGGTAAGACTCGTGACGAACAAGTGGATAACTTGGTAACAATCCTTGATGGTTACTTCGAAAACGGTGGACAACACGTTAACTTGAACGTTATGGACTTGAACGATGTTTACGAAAAGATCATGTCAGGTGAAGACGTTATCGTACGTATCTCTGGATACTGTGTAAACACTAAATACCTCACTCCAGAACAAAAAACTGAATTGACACAACGTGTCTTCCACGAAGTTCTTTCAATGGATGATGCATTGAGCTAAGATTCAATTAGAATAATAAGAAAGCCAGTCAAAATGACTGGCTTTTTACTATAATATCAAAGATTGACCTAATTACAGATGTAACATATATTAAGCTATTTATATTAGTTTACCGATATAAATAGCTCAAAATTGAATGGCTAGGTTATAGAATGATGCAAATACGTGTATTTTTAAGTTAATATACTTGAATAGATTGTATTGAGATGTTATAATATAATAGACAAGCTCTAGTTAGTGATAGAGGTTGTCAAAATGTTATGATGTAATCTCTTAGGGAGATTAGAAATAAAAATTTCATATAGAAAAGAGGAGAAGAAATGTCGAAAAGCAAAGCGTTAAAAATGCTTTCTAAATTTTCTGCGTTAGTTTTTGCTATTTTAGCTCTAGCATCTGTTTTAGTAGGCATTGTTAAAGCAGATAATCCAGTATCAAAAGAATTAACACAAGTAATTACAGACATTGATCTGTTAGATGCTTCAGATACTAAGCAAAATGTGAGTTCAGAAGGAGATTTCGAGCTTCGTACGAATTTAGCATATAAGCTTCGTGTGACTTTTGATCTCAAACAGTATAATGAACATCTGAATAATGGAGATTATTTTACCTTTGATATACCTGCTCCTATGGCAGTTTATGAGGGGAGTCAGGATTTAATTGATCCGACAACAAAAGTTACTATTGGAGAAGCTGAAGTGACTTCAAATGGTACTGATCAAGGTGGGAAAGCAAAAATCACCTTAAAAAACCTGGATAAATATTTAGAGAAAACTGGTGGAGATAAGGTAAAGGATGTGTCAGGGAATTTTTCTGTTTCTTTTAGATTCTTAAAAGATCAGAATAAGACCCGCATTAACTTTAATTCATCCTCATTGAAGCAAGAAGTGACTCACATTTATTCATCAAAAACAATCGATGGTCCCAAAGTTGGTACTGAAAATTACGCTAAAATTGGGGGTCGTGCTGCCCTTGAAAGTTGGAACTCTCCAAAACTGGCTGAGATTGGTTCGGTTAGCAAGGGAGATGCATGGTCTGTCTGGCGTGTACGTGTAAATACAGAGAAACAAGACTTAGGACAAAATATTGTATTACATGATACTATACCAAATGATGATACTAGTTACACTCCCGCACAGTATATTCCTGAGACTCTAAAAGTATATAAGGCAGATATCACTGTTGGGACTTCTGCTGTTCCAGATGATGCAGTATTGTTAACTGAGGGACAAGACTATACCGTTTCGTGGAACGAAAACTATACTTCATTCGATATCATTTTTAAAGATGGAACGACCTCTTATATAGTATCTTATAACACAACAACTCCTAATGATGGAAGTAAAGTAGGAAATAGGGTTGCTCTGTCGTTGGCTGACGGGACTAAATTAGCACAGAACACAAGTCGTCCGGGAGCACTTGATATGACAGCTGAGGCGACATCTTTGATTTCTGGTACGATTGTAGCATCTACTGCTTACCAAATTAAGATTCATAAGACTGATGCCTTCACTCTTGCTCCAGTTTCGAGTGCAGTATATACTGTGACAGCAGCAGATGATGCAAGTGAAACAACAGAAGTGACTACGAATGAAAAAGGAGTAGCGCTTACGAAAACTTATGATCAGAAATGGGAAGGTAAAACGTTTAAGATCAAAGAGAAGACTGCTCCATCAGGCTATAAACTAGATGAAAAAGAGTATACAGTTAAACTCGGTGCTGCGGGTTCTACTATTCATCTTAAAGATGAACCTGTTCCAGCTGTATTCAATGTGACGGCTAAGAAAGTAGTAGAAGGACGTACAGATAAACTTCCAAAAGCGGATGAGTTTACCTTTAACCTATTTTCTGCAGAGAACTTGAAGGACCCTGTAGCCACAGCAAAATCAAAAGCTGATGGAACGATTACCTTTGAGAATCTCCAAGTAAAAGGTGCGGGAACTTATCACTACATCATCAAAGAGGACACTTCAACAGCAGTTGCAGGCGTTACATTTGATACAGAAGCCAAGGAAGTTACTGTAGCAGCAACTTTCCAAAGTGGAGTTTTAACAGCAACTGTCACATCTGCAGAACCAACTTTCACTAACACTTATAAAGCAACTCCAGCTAAAGAAACTATCACAGCTAAGAAAGTCTTGAACGGTAAAGAACTTGAAGCTGATAAATACGAATTCGAACTTAAAAAAGGTGAAGAAGTCGTTGCGACAGCTAAAAACGCTGCAGACGGCACCGTTACTTTCAAAGAAATTGAGTTCGAAACAGCAGGTGATTACACTTACACTATCACTGAAAAAGCAGGTAGTGAAAAAGGTGTGACATACGATACTGCTAAACACGAAGTTAAGGTAAAAGTTACAGATAACGGGGAAGGAAAACTTGTTGCAGCTGTTACAGGTAACAACCCAACCTTCACCAATACCTATAAAGCAGCTCCAGCAAAAGAAATTATCAAAGCTACTAAAGTTTTGGATGGTAAAAAACTTGAAGCTGATAAATACGAGTTTGAACTTAAAGAAAAAGAAAGTGACAAAGTCGTTGCGACAGCTAAAAACGCTGCAGACGGTACTGTGACTTTCAAAGAAATTGAGTATGCAGCAGCAGGTGAATACACTTACACTATCACTGAAAAAGCAGGTAGCGAAGCAGGTGTGACATACGACACTGCTACACATGAAGTGACAGTAAACGTTACAGATGACGGCCAAGGTCAACTTGTTGCAGCTGTTACAGGTAACAACCCAACCTTCACAAACACATATAAAGCAGCTCCAGCTAAAATTGCTATTGAAGCTAAAAAAGTTTTGAATGGTAAAGAGCTGGAGATAGATGAGTTTGAGTTTGAACTGAAAGAGGGTGACAAGGTTGTTGCGACAGCAAAGAATACTGCTGGCGGATTGATTCGTTTTTCTGAAATTAGCTATTCAACAGCAGGAGTATATAACTACACTATTACAGAAAAGGTTGGCAATAAACTTGGTGTAACTTATGATAAAACAGAACATCCAGCAACTGTAGAAGTGAAAGATAATGGCGAAGGTCAACTTGTCGCGACAGTTACAAGTGAAACACCAGTTTTCGTTAATGACTATAAAGCGGAACCTGCACAGGCTACAATCAAAGCTAAGAAAGTCTTGAAAGGTAAAGCGCTTGAAGCTGATGCTTACACATTTGAACTGAAAGAAGGTTCAGACCTTGTAGCTACGGCTAAGAATACTGCCTCAGGAGAAGTTGTCTTCAACGTCACTTTCTCAGCAGCAGGCGATTACGTTTACACTATTACTGAAAAAGCTGGTGACGATAAAACAATCACTTATGATCAAAATGCGTATGAAGTGTTCGTCACTGTTGCGGATGATGGTAAAGGCCAATTGGTTGCGACTGTAGAAGATGCGGATACAGAACGTGTCTTCACAAACACTTATACAGCACCAGCTCCAACAGCTACATCGGCAACACTTGAATTTACGAAAGAATTGACTGGTCGTACTTTGGTTGATGGTGAGTTCCAATTTGAATTGTACAAAGATGGACAAAAAATTGATACAAAAACAAACCAAGGTGGAAAAGTAACATTTAATGCAATCAACTATGATGCAGAAGGTGAGTATACTTATACTGTAAAAGAAGTGAATGCTGGAGCAACTGGTATTACTTATGATACAGAAAAGACTGCGGTGGTAAAAGTAACCAAAGATGCAGCAACCAACGCTTTGAAGGCAGCTGTTGAATATCCAGCAGGTAGTGTCTTCAAGAATAGCTTCAAAGCACCAGCGGTAGAAGCTACGATTGAAGCAACTAAGAAACTTGAAGGTAAAGAACTTGCGGCTGATGCTTATACTTTCGAATTGAAAGAGAAAGGCGCCGTTGTAGCTACAGCTAAGAATACTGCCGAAGGTAAAGTAGACTTTGTTCGTTCATTCGAAGAAGCAGGTACTCATACTTATACCTTGGTTGAAAAAGTTGGTACTGAAGAGGGTATTGAATACGATAAGACCGAGCATACTGTAACAGTCACTGTAGTTGCGGATGATCAAGGTCTCTTGACTGCAAAGGTTTCCTATGCCAATGGTAAAGAAGTTGTATTTACAAATAAATACACTGTTCCAACACCAACGCCAGAACCAAATCCAGCTCCAAATAATCCAGGAACAACGCCAGATCCAGCACCAACACCAGATCCAACGCCAAATAATCCAGGAATAAATCCAACTCCAGGAACAGAACCAACTGATCCAGGACAAAAGGAGGATCCGAAACCAGCACCCCCAGCTACTGAGACTAAAGGTAAAGCTGAACTTCCAAACACAGGGGAAGCAACCTCTATCCTTTCTGCGCTTGGATTTGTAGTCTTGGCATTGAGTGGATTGGTATTCTTCGTAAAACGCAAAGCTTAAGCTTTTGTAGAAGAAACATGAAACTTGGTAAGTGAGAATATTTCTTATCTCTTAAACTTGATAGAGAAAGTCTCTAGAAAATTCGTTTTCTAGGGACTTTTTTTGTACTTCAAAAAATTTTTAAAAAATAGTCAAATTTGGTCAAAAGTGTTATTGACTTTTACTGACCAATGTGATATAGTAGAAACATAAGGAAAATGAATTCCTTAGAAAACTTCATTTTCAATGATCCTATTTCTTGAAAATGTACGATAGAAACCCTAGAAAGGGGTGAGGCCTATGTTAAATCTAACAGATTTTGAAAAGAAGATGATAAAAGGCTTATTTAAGAAAGAAAAACCAGAAATTATACGTAGGGTAGCTAGTTAGCTAGTCTAAAATTTTTAAAACAAAGGTCAAAGATAGTCAATATCAGAGATCGCAAATAATTAAGAATAAACGAGGTAAAGAATATGAACAACAACTTTAATAACTTTAACAACATGGATGATTTATTTAACCAATTGATGGGTGGTATGCGAGGATATAGTTCTGAAAATCGTCGCTACTTGATTAATGGACGTGAAGTGACACCTGAGGAATTTGCTCAGTATCGTGCAACTGGTCAATTGCCAGGAAATGCAGAATCTGATGTGCAAATGCAACAACAGGCTTCAGGTATGAAACAAGACGGTGTCCTTGCTAAACTAGGTCGTAACTTGACCGCAGAAGCTCGTGAGGGCAAGCTGGATCCTGTTATCGGACGAAACAAGGAAATTCAAGAAACATCTGAAATCCTCTCACGTCGTACGAAAAATAATCCTGTTCTAGTCGGAGATGCAGGTGTTGGTAAGACAGCCGTTGTCGAAGGCCTAGCACAAGCGATTGTGAACGGAGATGTTCCAGCTGCCATCAAGAACAAGGAAATTATTTCTATTGATATCTCAGGTCTTGAGGCTGGTACTCAATACCGTGGCAGCTTTGAAGAAAACGTTCAAAATCTAGTCAATGAAGTGAAAGAAGCAGGGAATATTATCCTCTTCTTTGATGAAATTCACCAAATCCTTGGTGCTGGTTCAATCGGTGGAGAC